>DCWM01000014.1 GCA_002335405.1 Dehalococcoidia bacterium UBA2162 | reverse complement strand
CCCTGGTTCAGGCGACTACAGACGACTACACTGGGGATACGTCTAGGACCTGGAACGATTACTTCTTACTGTATCAATGGGTAGCGGACAATATAGAATATAATTTTGACAGCTATATGCCCCGCCTGCCAGAACTCCTCTCAAACGTAGTCACATGGGTTCAGGAATGCTGGAACAAGCCCGCAGAGACTATCGCAGACGGGAAAGGTGACTGTGAGGACCAGGCTTTACTACTTGCCAGCATGATGAAGAATTACAATAACGGTGATCTTGCAGTTTGGTTAATCGGTATACAGTCTGCTGTTCCAGGACAAATTGGACACATGGCAGTAGCTTTTCCCGTTGAAGGTGGACGCCTCACTATCGTGGACCCTACGTGGAGCTATTATACGGGATGGCCAAGCGGTTCATTAGAATCCAAAATTGCCTCTTCCGCGGTGAGTGACTGGGTATCATTAATCCCGGATGCAAATTTTTATGTCTATTCCATCCTTTCCAATAACACAGATCAACGGTTCTCCTCTACCGCAGAATTCCTCACCTGGTTCGAAGAGAACCGGTAATAGCGTCATTGACAGCAACCTGGGTATCCGTAGCAATCAGAGATAATAGGAGTTACTTACTTTTATACTTAGGGTACTTTGTTACTGGCTCTACAGGTATTTACCAAATCCGCCAGAACAACCACGACGATAATTTCGCATTGACAGGGCTTTCCCCTAGCCGTATGATAAATCATTAGTGGGGAAGAAACGTTGCTATGTATTCCGGGTCGATGGTTAAAAGCTTACGCCCCGACAAGTCGTGTCTGATAGAAGAAATAGATACGGGATTGTCACCGCTTGAAGCCTTCGAATGTATCAAGGACGGACGGTTTAGCTTCTTCTTAGACAGCGGGATGGACTCTAATAAACTAGGGCGATATTCCTTTATCGGAAGCGACCCTTTCCTGGTACTCAGCACGCGGGGTAGTGAGGGCGTTCTTACTCGGGGTAAAATAAAAAGCCGCTTAACTGGCAACCCATTTGACATGCTCCAGCATCTACTGGAAATCTATCGTCTGGAGCCTCATCCTTCACCCGTACCCTTCGTTGGTGGTGCCGTCGGTTACTTCAGTTATGACCTCTGTCATTTTATCGAGCGACTACCCAGCACAGCGACAGATGACCTTAATCTACCGGAATGTTATTTTGGTTTCTATGACTTGGTCCTGGCCTTCGACAACCTTGAAGGCAAGACTTATCTCATTTCCTCGGGTTTCCCTGAATTAAGAGAGACTGAGAGAATCACCCGGGCTACCAGACGCATCAATGAGCTCAAGAATAAACTGACTGGCGCGTCGGTTTCTGACACAGAAACACCGATTACGCCGGTATCTTCGCCGGCGAAGCCGCTGGCCATCCTCCAGGGTAACTTTACGCATAAGGAATACATCGACACCGTCGAAAAAGCCCGACAATACATAATCGCCGGCGATATTTTTGAAGTGAACCTATCTCAACGCTTTGAAACCGAGCTTTCCATCAGCCCATATAAGCTATACCAACGATTACGGCAGATAAATCCGGCACCATTTGCCAGCTATCTCAATTTTGATGGGGTAAAGGTAGTCAGCGCCTCACCGGAGAGATTCCTCAGACTCCGAGGAGATTGGGTGGAGACGAGACCCATCAAGGGCACTCGCCCACGCGGTAAAACCAAAGAGGAAGATGAAGCCTTATCTAGTGAGTTATTAACCAGCGTAAAAGACCGGGCAGAGAATATCATGATTGTCGACCTGGAGCGAAATGATCTAGGCCGTGTCTGCCGTTTTGGTACAGTCAAAGTAACGCAGCTGGCCATACTAGAAATGTTTCCTACCGTATTTCATCTCACTTCTACAATCGTGGGAAGGCTCAGGGAGGATAAAAACGGCATCGATTTACTTAAAGCCACTTTCCCCGGCGGCTCCGTAACTGGAGCCCCCAAGGTACGTTCTATGGAGATTATTGATGGATTGGAGCCGACTAAAAGGAGCGTATATACCGGCAGTATCGGCTATCTGAGCTTTAACGGCGACCTTGACCTTAGCATCGCTATTCGTACCTTTCTAGTCAAAGAAGGCAGGGCTTACTTCCAAGTAGGTGGCGCTGTCGTTTATGATTCTGACCCCGAGACCGAGTATCAGGAAACTCTGGACAAGGGTAAGGCCTTAGTTGACGCCCTCAATATGGCAACAACATTGGAAGTTGGTCATGGTTCTGGTCATTGACAACTATGATTCTTTTGTTTACAACCTTGCTCAGTATGTGGGTGAACTGGGCTGGGAACCGGTTACTTACCGTAACAACCGGGTGACTCTAGCCGAAGTGGAGAAGTTAAGACCATCACACATCATGATCTCTCCCGGACCTTGCACCCCGCTTGAGGCCGGTATCTCAAATAACATCATCCGCCACTTTGGCGGCAAGATTCCTATTCTCGGCGTTTGTCTAGGGCACCAATGCATCGGTTATGTCTACGGTGGTCGAGTGGTTCGTGCCGCCATACCCACCCACGGCAAAAGTTCACTCGTCTATCATGACGGCCAGACGATATATAATAGTTTACCCAACCCAATTGAAGGAGGGCGTTACCATTCTCTAGTCATAGAGAAAGACACTCTACCTCCGGTTCTGGAATGGACCGCCAGAACAACGGAAGGTGTAATTATGGGCCTTCGGCACAAGGAATATGTAGTCGAGGGGGTACAATTCCATCCGGAGTCGATAATGACTGATAGTGGCCACGAAATACTGGGGAATTTCCTGAGCTATTCTCAGGCGAGGTGGCTTCGAGATTAGGCTTATGAACGAAATTATTTATCTAAATGGCTCCTTAATGCCCGCTAACCAAGCCAGAATCTCCGCCCTAGACTATGGCTTTCTCTACGGACTTGGTCTCTTTGAGACGATGCGTGCTTATGACGGCGAGGTATTCCGTCTGGACAGACACTTGAGCCGCCTCGCACTTTCTGCGGAAACACTAGGTTTATCAACCGGAACACTAGACCTCAGGAAGGCGATAATGACCACCCTCCAAGCTAATAAGCTCAGTAACGCTCGCGTCCGCATTACTATTTCCGCCGGTGAGGGGGGAATGGTACCTGACCCAACCAGTTGTGCTGAACCCACGGTACTGATAGTAGCCGGATATTACCAACCTTACCCCGAGCAAACCTACGAAAAAGGATTCAGAGCAATACTCTCTTCCATTCGGCGCAATAGCCAGTCCCTTCTTTCCAGAATCAAGTCAGCCAACTATCTGGAAAGTATTCTGGCAAGACAAGAAGCTAAAGTAGCCGGCGTTGATGAGGCTCTTTTCCTCAATGAGCGTGGCCTTCTTGCCGAGGCCAGCATGAGTAATGTTTTCCTGATAACTGACGGTATCCTGAGAACGCCGGGGCCGGAGAGCGGCATTCTCCCCGGAATCACCAGAGAGACAATTTTGGAGTTAGCCCCAAAACTAGGTATCAAGACCTTTGAACAGGATATACTACCGGACGAACTTTTTCAGGCTCAAGAAGCTTTCCTGACCAACTCGCTAATTGAAATCATACCACTTACCCACGTAAACAGAAAGTCTATTGCTTCCGGTAAGCCAGGGCCAATTACCCAGCAGCTTTTGTCAGCCTACCGGGAAACGGTCAGAGTTCACCCCGTGCTTGATACGGGGATGAACGAATGATAGCATCACTCATGCGGCAAACCCTGACCATCTCCGGAACGTCATGCACCCGCACTATATCCGCCCCTTCGGCGACACCGATAGCGATCGCGGCCGCAGTACCCTCCACACGTTCGCTAGCCGGGAGACCTAACGCCAGCCCAATGAAAGATTTACGAGAGGGGCCAATGAGAATGGGTCTACCCAGCTCTCTCAACTCTTTTAAGCGACGAACAATCTCCAGGTCCTGCTGCCACGTCTTACCGAACCCAATCCCCGGGTCCAGAATTATGTTTTCCCGGCCCACACCCAGCTTCAATGCCAGTTCCAGACTTTGCCGAAGGGACGCAGTCACCTCACCGATGACATCATTATAAAAGGCGGTGTCACGCTTAATCCGAGCATCATAACTCCCTTTATCCCGCTGGTTACTCATCAGGATGAGGGGAGTATTCTTCTCGGCAGCGAGTCGAGCTAGCCGCTTGTCCCGCTTCAAGCCCCACTCGTCGTTTATCATGGTTGCCCCTGCCTCAAGCGCTTGGCGTGCCACCTCTGGCTTACCGGTATCGATACTCAGGGGAACGGTTACCTCGGAAGCCAATCGCTCTATGATTGGAGCTACCCGTTTGATTTCCTCAGCGGCTGAAATTGGTGATGAGCCAGGTCGGGTAGATTCGCCGCCGATATCCAGTATATCCGCGCCTTGACTAACAAAACGGCGGGCCTGTGCCACGACGGCTTCTGGCTCAGTGACTCCGTCGCCCGCGAAAGAATCCGGTGATAGGTTGATAATTCCCATAACAAAGGTCCGTTCTCCCCAGCGAAACTCTACATTCCCACATCTAGTTATACCCGGATGCTTCATAACTAATCCCTCGAATGAACGCGTTTTTAGAATGCTACCATTACAACGCAAACACTATTAGAGGCACAACCAAAGCAATGAGACCCGTAAAAAGGACTGAGAGCATAAAGAGATTGTACCTAGTTCCGTAATCTTCTAGAAGCGACGAGTCATAGTAACCTTCTACCCCCTGATCTTTATACATCTTCATCAGGCCATTCAGTAGCTTTCTCCTCATCTGCCTCCCTCTGATGAGGCCGACTTCTGCCACCAGATTAACAACTATTAAGAGAGAAACAAACATGAACAACACAATCGTTCCCGTACTATTCCCTCCCGCCGAGGCGAGTATGGAATTAATACCAAGAGTTATCAAGTTGAGAATGATGGCCGTGAGAATAAAAATCGTGTCCGTACGTGTGTTCGAGCTCAGTTCACTAATAAGATGTTCATGGACCCGCTCAATCATATTACCCTCCTTTCTCTTTTAGGTGAATTCTTCTACCTCCGGCTAGAGCGCACAAAAATAGTAATAAATACGGCGATAACGACAGCCACGATAATTGCCCCAACCCATACCCAGAGAAATGCCGGTTCCACTACATTCAGCCAGATAGCTTCCGTTTTACGTGTTTCGTTAGCTTCGGCTATAACCGTAACATTATAACCCCCTTTTGTGACTTTGCTGTCAGGCCTGACAATAAGATCGACCGTCTGGAAATTACCTCCACTTAGAGAACCTATTTCCACCGGGTTAAACTCGATCGTCCAACCCTCAGGCCCTTGTGAGGATAGCCTGATACCCGTAATCGTTGTATCGCCGATGTTCCTGATCTCCAGAAACAACCTATTGTCCTTGCCGGCCTTCAACTCGTTATAGGAGTTTCCGAGAGATAATGTCAAGACGAAGTTTGGCTCAAATGGAACTGGCGGTAAAGCAGGCCCGCTTAGCCGATCACGAACAAACAGGTCTGTTCTTTTCTCTTCTTGGGCCAGAAGCGTTTGAGGCCCCGCTAAAGCAATCAGGCAAAATACGCCCACCAATAGCCAGCGGATTTTACCGGTAATTTTCATTTTTCCACCTCTAACTACGAATTTAATCTTACAATGCCTTTCTGGCAAAAGCAAGACAGTTGACGCCTAACAACGTTAAGCCTATAATATAACTAATTAGCGATTAGCATACTCAACCGCATACTCTCATATCCTTAAACGAAAAGCTTCTCACTATGCAGATATTATGTCTGGATATTGGTTCCACCACTCAGGATATTCTCCTTTTTGATACCGCCCAATCAGTCGAGAATTCCATCCAACTGATACTACCGTCACCGACGGTTCTGGCAGCAAAAAGGGTAGAAATGGCCACCGCGCGCGGTGATAATATCGTTCTCACCGGTGATACGATGGGTGGGGGCGCCGGCACATCAGCCATAAGACAGCACCTTGAATCGGGATTAAAAATTTACGCCACGCAGAACGCGGCCCGTTCTTTTAGTGATGACTTAGAAGAAGTGACCTCATGGGGAATACAGCTCATTTCGACTGATGAGATTACACACTACCGGAACGACACAATCATTTCGCTGACCGATGTTGACCTTGAACGATTAGAAAAGGCACTTTCAAGCTGGAATATTACTCTGCGCCCAGATATTGTCACTGTGGCGGTTCTAGATCACGGCGTGGCACCCCCGGGGGAAAGTGAAAGGCTGTGGCGCTTTCGATATTTAGAGCGCCTGCTTCAAGCCAACGACACACTAGAAGCATTTATGTTTTCGGAGACAGAAGTCCCCCGTCATTTCACCCGGATGCAAGCCGTAATTCGAACTATCAAGGGCAATACCCCATTGGTAATCATGGACACCGGCGCCGCCGCCGTTTTGGGGGTGTCATTTGACCACGTCGTAGCACCTCACAACAACCGCTTGGTGGTGAATCTAGGTAACTCTCATACTCTCGCCTTCAACCTTTCCGGCTCAAGAGTACTGGGCTTCCTCGAACACCATACTTCCTCACTTTCTCAGACCCGGCTGGAAAATCTGCTACTCAGCATCATCGCCGGTGACATAAAGCGGCAAGATATCTGGGAAGAAGGTGGTCACGGCAGTCTAATCATTGAAAAAGGGGGGAATCCTTTCATTACGGTGACGGGACCACGACGGTCGCTACTGACACACTCCAGGCTTAAGCCTTATCTCGCGGCGCCCTTCGGAAGCATGATGTTGACCGGTTGCTTCGGTTTGCTCAAAGCCACCTCAATCAAACTCCCCCAATGGCGCGACGAAATCGAAAAAGCCCTTCTTCGTTAAAATAGCATCAGTCACTCCAACTGGCGTTGCCTTCCTCTAACAGCTTGGGTTATAATACTTCCCAAATGGAGATACATAAAGCTGGTTCAATGCATCGGAGAATCACTAATCGGCTTGAAGAAAATGCCCAAGTCCAACGAACCATTGCCAAGGACAAAACTCACGAAATCGAGGAGATGGTTAATCTTATTCTTACCGCCTACCGAAGTGGTGGTAAGGTGATTTTATTTGGGAACGGCGGTAGTGCCGCCGATGCCCAGCACCTCGCCGGCGAGTTAGTAGGAAAATTTAAACTGGAAAGACAAGCACTCCCCGCCATCGCCTTAACCACTAACACCTCGATACTAACGGCACTATCAAATGATTATGGTTATGAGACTGTTTTCGGTCGTCAAGTGGAAGCGCTGGCGACCGCAAAGGACGTCATCGTCGGACTCAGCACCAGCGGCAATTCGCCGAATGTAATCGAGGCTATCAAAATAGCTAAAGCTAGAGGCGCTAAGACAATCGGGCTAACCGGAGGCAACGGCGGACGACTAGCTGAAATAGCCGATTTAGTATTAGTTGTACCTTCAGATAACACACCTCAGATTCAGGAGATGCATATCACCATCGGCCACATCGTCTGTGAACTGGTGGAAAGCGAATTAGCCGGTACTGATTGACCCCGATGTAATTGGGGCAGATTTACGAGACAAAATGAGACTGCTCATTATCCAGGAAACAGACTGGATTCAACGGAATCCGTTACAGCAACACCATCTGGCTGAGATGCTCTCGTTACGGGGGCACGAGATACGTGTCATCGATTACGAACTTTTATGGCGGACGCAGGAGAAAAAAGGAATATTCTCACGGCGCCAGACCTTTACTAACATATGTAAAATCTATAATAACGCTAAGGTCACTGTCGTTCGTCCCGGTATCATTAAGATTCCCTGGTTGGATTATATTTCGCTACTCTTTTCTCACCATGGCGAAATCGCACGACAAATTAAGGAATTCAAGCCGGGTATCATCGTTGGTATGGGCATCTTGAACAGCTACCTCGCCCTAAAAGCAGCCAGAAAGAATAACCTACCTTTCATCTATTACTGGATGGATGTCCTGCACTGGCTCATCCCATTCAAGCCTTTTCAGCCCTTAGGAAAATTTATCGAGAGCCGCACCCTCCGGCAAGCCGACAAAATTATCGTTGTCAGTGACAGACTGAAAGAGTTCGTCACCAAACTAGGGGCACCACCGGAACGAATTGAAGTCGCAACACCCGGCATTTCGCTAAAACGATTTAATCCGGCCATCAGTGGCGAGACAGTCAGAAGACAATACGGCATAAAGAAGGACGACGTCACACTCTTTTTTATGGGATGGCTTTATCACTTTTCTGGCTTGGAGAAAGTTGCCCTCGAAATGGTCAGGACGAAAAGGGAGAACATTAAATTCCTCATTGTCGGCGATGGTGATGCCTTTGACGGCCTTCAGCGAATACAAAAGGAGCATGGCGCGCAGAATCAGATTATTCTCGCTGGCCACCGCCCCTATGAAGAAATACCCGGCCTTATCGCCGCCGCCGATATTTGCCTTCTGCCAGCCGACCCGACAGCAAAAATTATGCACGATGGTTTACCCGGTAAGATTTTCGAGTATCTAGCCATGCAGAAACCAATGATAGCCACTAAATTACCCGCCGTAATGAGGGAATTTGGAGAGGGTAATGGCGTTGTTTATGTAGAAAGACCACAAGATGTTATCAGCAAGACCCTAGAACTGGTCAGCACTGGTCAGATCGAGAAACTGGGCTTAAAAGCAAGACAGTATGTTGAAAACTACGACTGGGAGAAAATCACTGACCAATTCGAGCGAACTCTTGAAGAAACCAACAATGAAAGGCAAACCTAAGGACTTAAAAATTAGGCCAAACCTATCACGCCTCTAAAATTGAAATTAATCCCCATTATTCAGCGGTTCTGGCTGATTTTAGACTTCAATCACTCTCGATCGGAACCTGCCAGCAAACCCCGTTCCATATCCGGAGAGAACGGCCGCATTTAGAGCATAACACCTGAACCTGATGGTCTATTTTCTGCTCATGATATCTGACCAGTTTCTGACAACCGGGGCAAAAGACCTTCTTAGCAGATATTTTCATGACTCCTTCTCCATTATATCAACTTCCTCAGCTAGTCGACTCCGTCGCTGGAACCTTAAGGATACCGCCAAGGAACCGGTCAGCATTTCCCCACCCCATGGGCTCCAGTCAGGACTCAAGTCCACCCAAACTACACCCCTTAACAGTGGAGGGCAATAAGTAGGCTCAATCCGATTGTACTCGACACAATCACAGCGCCCCGCCAAGACGGACAGAGCATAACTGACTAGACCCCTATCTTATTCTAAACCTTGTCGCGACTTTATTCAACCCACCCTCCAATCTCGATCCGTCGCTTTGACACCTCTCGCCGACCGATGCTATCATGACTTAAAGAGGTAGTATCTATGAGTGGAACGGACGTACTGTATTTAGGACTGATTATTCTTTGTCTATTTTTGTCAGCCTTCTTTTCCGTCTCGGAAACGGCCTTTATCTCCCTACAAAGGATAAGGTTAGAGCATATGGCTAATAATGGGGTAAAGGGTGCGAAGTTAGTAGCCTCTATGCTTAGGCAACCAGAAAAGCTCTTGTCTACTATTTTACTGGGCAATAATTTTATTAACACAGCTGCTGCTGCGCTAGGCACGACTTTAGCCATCAAATATTGGCCGGAGCAAGGCATCTTCATCGCCACTATAGGCATAACTATCATTCTTCTTATATTTTGCGAGGTTACTCCCAAAACTATGGGCATCCGGCACGCCGAGCGATTATCTTTTATATTTGCTCAGCCAATACGGCTAATATCCTGGGTATTCACCCCCTTCGTCTTTATCCTGAGCTGGATTGCCTCTGGTGTAACCAAATTGGTCGGCGGGACACCGATCCCTCGCTCCCTGGTCGGTGAGGAGGAAATCCGCACCATGATATCGGTCGGGTACCGAGAAGGGACAGTGGAGGAAGAGGCCGCCGAAATGCTGCACAATGTCTTTGAGTGCAGCGACCGCCCGGTTCGGGAAGTCATGGTGCCGCGTCCCGAGATACTATTTATCAAAATGGGTTCCAGCCTCACCGATTTCCTCAAACTCTATACGCAACATCCTCTCAACCGTTACCCAGTGTATAAGGAAAGCCAGGATGATCTGGTTGGTATCCTCTCGATAAAGGATGTGTTCATGGAGCAGGCCAAGGGTACCATTAGCGACGAAAGTACCATCGATCATTTCGTCCGTCCTGCTTATTTAGTCTCGGAAACCAAACCGGTCAACGAACTCTTAGCGGAGATGCGTGATGGACATTTCCATATGTGTATAGTGGTAGATAAATTCGGCAGCACCGCCGGTATCGTCAGTCTCGGCCAACTGGTTGGGGAGATTATCGGTCCGGCAGAGGACGAAATGGCCGGAACAGAAAAAGAACACACTGATAGGGGAACTAAGGAGACCGATGCCGCGTCTACGGGTTAGGTTCGGCCGGGGGCCGGAGGTAAAATTTATTTCCCATCTGGATATTATGCGGTTCTGGGAAAGAGCTTTTCGCCGTGCCCAGGTTCCGCTGGCTTACTCCGAGGGGTTTAGTCCCCACCCCCAGATTTCACTGGCGGCACCCCTACCGGTAGGGGTAACCAGCGAAGCTGAATTAATGGATGTCCTAGTCAGTCGCTGGGTATCACCGCAATGGTTCACTGCCGTCGTCAACCAGCAACTGACGCCGGGCTTCGACATCCTAGGAGTTCTTTCCATAATCCCGACCACACCGTCATTACAGTCCCAACTTCGCCACGCGGAGTACCAAGTCAAGGTGCCTACGGATAGAGAGGCACAGGATATTAAGTCGGCCATTTCGCATTTGCTCTCACTGGAAAGCTTACCCTGGCATCACCAAAGGGATACCGGTCAACGAAGCTACGATCTGAGAACCCTCATCGATGGCCTGTGGTTAGTTGCCTGGCGCCAGCCGTACGGTACCATCGGGATGCGATTGCGCTGCGACAGTGGCGGCTCGGGAAGACCAGAACAGGTTACTTCCGCACTCGGTTTTACCAGTCATCCCCAATCAATACACCGCACCAGACTTATTCTCGGAAGTAGTTAAGCAGAGATTATTAGTAACCTGTAACCCAGCCCTATAACCCCCTTCCCTTAATCGAGGGAAGAGGGACCACGAGTGAGGGGTTCATAAATAATCTCCAACAAAGATGAACAAAGGGAATCTAGTGACACCAAGACAGGGCCAGCCGGAACCACTAGAGTCGAGGGTCCTGAGCCTTGTCCGAGAACACGACCTGCTCGCCAGTCAACAATACCTGCTGGTGGCAGTATCCGGCGGTCAAGACTCGGTCTGTCTCTTGCATATCCTAACGAAATTACAAACAGAGCTAAACGTAAAGCTACATCTTGCGCACCTTAACCACCAACTACGTGGCTCTGAGTCTGAGTCCGATGCCCAATATGTGGCTTATCTGGCTCATAAAATGACTATCCCAGCGACCATAGAAAAACGCGATGTCAAAGCTTATCGAACCCAGCACCGTCTCTCCCTGGAAGAGGCCGCACGTGAGGTGCGTTACACCTTTTTGTCTGAAGTGGCTCAGTCTGTCGGCACTGACCGGGTAGCCGTCGCCCATACGGCCGATGACCATATCGAGACTATCTTAATGCACCTTATCAGAGGTAGCGGAACCAGGGGGCTCCGGGGATTACAACCCAGCAGTCTATGGTGCTCCTCAGACAAGAGTCTCGTGATAACCAGACCCCTACTCCGAATCAACCATAAGGAAACCGCTGCTTATTGCCAAAGTCACCAGCTCATGCCACAGACTGATACCTCCAATCTATCGCTATCACCGCTAAGAAATAGAATCCGCCTGAAACTCTTACCCTTACTTCAAAATTACAACCCGCGAATAGGCGATGCCTTACAGCGAACCTCTCGCTTAGCTAGTGAGACACTGACTTTCCTGGATAAAGAGTGTATTAGATCATGGGATAGAATTGTTCGACAACAGTGGGAGGTTTTCCTTTTCGACAAAGCAGAGTTTCTTAAACTACCCACTATATTACAGCGACATCTACTCCGGCTAACGATAGAAAAGATACTTGGTAATCTCACAGATATCGAGTCGCGTCATATCGAGCAAATCATGGCCGCCTTAACCAAGCCAGCGGGGAAAAGACTCAATCTACCGAAAGGCTTGACCTTTACCATCGACTACAACCATTACTTGTTAGCACGGGACGCGGTAGCCTTATACCCACTTCCACCTTTAGAGGGTAAAACCAAGCTAAAGATAGCCGGTGAAACTCACCTCCCAGGCTGGCATATCACAACGACAGTCACCCCCCTATCGACCTACCACCCTCCGGGGCTTAGCAGACGAAAGTCCCGTAGGGCCAGAGATAAGACCAGCCACCCTGAGATACGGGGGGCAGATAACAACCTCACCGCTTACCTCGACTTTGACAAAACTGGCGGGGAACTGACGGTGCGCCGACGACAGACGGGCGATTGTTTTCAGCCGCTAGGTCTGAAACAGCCAAAGAAGCTGGGCAGATTTATGAGCGATGCCAAGATTCCTCAGTCATGGCGCCAGCGAGTCCCCATTATCGACTCTCCTCAGCATGTCGTGTGGATCGTCGGCTGGCGCATCGATGAGCGAGTAAAAATTACCGAAACTACAAAAAAAATTCTCTGCCTAGAATTCGAGCGCACCGACAGTAGCGACGAAGGGTAACCCGAAACTAAACTCAGGATTGCTTAGAAACAAGAGCAAGTTATTGACAGTTCGCTGTCTTACTACTATATTTGGCTCAGGAAAGCAAGGTATTACTATGCGAGACGAACAACCGGATTATTACACTATCCTCCAGGTGAACCCACGTGCCGAGCCTGAGGTCATACGGGCGGCCTATCGCCGCTTGTCCGCTAAGTACCACCCTGACATTAACCCGTCACCTGAGGCCCCAGAAAGAATGAGGCTACTGAACGATGCGTACGAGGTGCTCTCTAACCCGGCAAAGAGAAGGGAACACGATTTATCGCGGGACGGGGAGCGACAGCAGACGACAAGGGGCACCTCGACCAAGCAGTTCTCTTGGTTGTTCCTGGTATTGGCGCTAGCCATACTGTTACTACTGCTGCGCCTGCCTTCCAGGATCCTTTTGGTTGAAGCCCTCGTGTTCCTGATACTCTGGTTTCTAATCAACCGGCGGCGTCAGCGCAAGTAGGCATCAAACCACTCTTGTCGCGCCCCTAAACTCGGGGAATAAATAATTATGACAACACTTGTAGTAGGAGCGAACAGACGCTTACGGCTCTATCTCCGGAAGCACAAGGTCGAGCCCCCCACCAGCCGGTATCACCATGATTTTAATATCATCTCCGAGCCTGTCGAGTAGGATATACTGTAACACTTGAGATGACAGAGAGCTGGCAATAGCGTCATTGGCAGCAACCTGGGCATCCGTAACAATACGAATGTACTCAGCTTCACCATTTGCCCTAGCTATGCGAGCGGCGGCTTCTCCTTTAGCGGCGGCTTCTGCCTGTGCGGCTTCGACCTGCACCCGCCTCAGCTTGTTCTCTGCTTCAAATATCGCCTGCTCCGCCGACACCTTAGCTTCGATAGCGGCAACGAAGGTTTCACTGAACTGAAACTCCGTTATCGATACCGCCTCAGTAATAATGCCACGCTCTAAAAGTCGAATCGCCAGATTCTCAGCGATTTCATTTCTAACAAGCTCACGTTGTAGGATAAGGTCTTCCGCATTATATCTTGCGGTGACCTGCTTGATGACCTCCTGGACAGCCGGAGCAGCAATTCTACTCATAAACTCCGGCCCCAACGTCCGGTAAATCTCGGCTGTTTTACTCGGATCCAAACGCCAGTTGAGGGCAATAGTAGTCCTAACATCTTGAAGATCTCTGGATGCCGAGGCAGCACCAGTTTCATATTTCTCGGTCCGAACACCCATCATTACCACCGAATCGATGAAAGGCAGTTTCACCTGGAGACCCTCATCTAGGATTGTGCCCGTCACCGCGTTAAACCGGATGACCACCCCACGATTACCGGCAGGAACAGCCGTAAATGCGCCTGCAACGATACTGACAAGGATGATAACGACTCCGACAAGACTGGCCATCCTTCCTTGAAATTGCTGCTTAGGGTCCCCCTCCCTTCCCTTGTTTGCCTGCGTCATGTATGAACCAATCACAACCACCACGATACCAAGAATCAATAATCCAATCATCTCTCATCTCCCTCTTAAAAATCCACGAGCAAAAAACGGTCATTTGCAAACTGTATTTTAGCATACGGAGTGCTGGAGTGTCAAAATTCAGTTAGCTTCCTTTGATGCTCATGATTATGACATCGATGATAACTGACGCGTCTGTCTGCACTAATGATGGGCGTCTCATATTTAACTCTTCGCTTAACCATTGTTTTAATAGAGCTCACTCACCTTCTCGTACGGAAAGAAATTTTGGTTTTCTTGGCGAAAATGGTAAAATTTGTTATGCTAGCGAATCAAATTATAGTGGGGAAAACCTAGCATGAACCTAAAACTGATGCTGGCTGGACTAGCCACTAGATACGGAGACAAAACCGCGATAGTCTTCGAAGGGCAGAAATTATCCTATTCCGGCCTAGACGAAGCCTCGAACAAAGTGGCTAATACTTTAATCAAACTAGGAATAAATAGAGGCGACCGGATCGCCCTGCTTTTAAACAACAGCTCGGAATATATTGTCACCTATTTTGGTATCGTCAAGATTGGTGCCGCCGCCGTTCCCCTGGACCCAAAATATAAAGTTACTGAACTGACTTCAATTCTTGCTGATTGTCAGCCCAGAATATTAGTCACGGAAAGTCCAGTTCTAGAGCCCCTAATCCCCTTTTTCCCCAGCTTTAAATCAATCGAACGGGTAATCGACTTAAGCTCTAAATACCCCGGTCGATTTCACACCTATCAAGAGATTATGTCCTCCAGTTCGGCTCAACCAGTGAAAATCGAGCCTGACGAAGAAGATGTCGCCCACATTGCCTATACTGCCGGGCCCTCTTTCTATCCCAAAGGTGTCGCTTTGACCCACCACTCTATCGAGATAGAATCCATCGTATCCGCGGAAGGATTCGGCATGACCGATAAGGATATTGTCCTGCTCTTTGCTTTGCCCCTACACCATTCTGCGGGCATGGTCATCGTGCTGCTCACCGCACTCAGCCAAGGTAGCACGGTAGCCGGATTAGGTGGCCTGTCAATGACGGCTCTCATTAAGACAATCGAAAAAGAGAAGGTTACTGTCTTTATCGGCGTACCCTTTATTTTCGCCCTACTGGTTCGTGAAGCGGGAAAGAAAGGTATCAACCACAATCTAAAATCGCTACGCCTATGTGCCAGCGGTGGGTCACCAGTAACAGCCGAACTAACTCGACAATTCAAACAGTATTTCGGCTACACTATTGCCCAGTTCTGGGGCTTAACTGAAGCAACAGCTCATGTCACTTGCCAATTACTCAATAGCCGCGACAAACCTGGCTCCGTCGGCCCGACTCTCCGAGGTTGGGAGATTAAGGTTATCGATGAAAACGGCCGTGAACTATCACCGAATCAAGATGGCGAGCTACTTCTCCGCGGACCAATAATGAAAGAGTACTACCATAATCCTGAGGCAACCGCAAAAGTAATCAAGGACGGCTGGCTCTACACCGGTGATATCGGCAGGGTCGATGACGACCATAATGTATTCATCACCGGCCGAAAAAAGGATATGATCATTATCAAGGGCCAGAATATCTACTCCAGCGATATCGAGAATGTGCTACTCCGCCATCCCAAAACAGCTGAAGCAGCGGCCCTCAGCATCCCCGACTTACTCCGGGGTGAGATTATCGGCGCTGTAATTGTATTAAAACCAGGGACAAAGGCCACCGAACAAGAAATAAAAGGGTTCTGCTTAGAACACTTAGCTAATTACAAGGTGCCGAAACAATTTTTCTTTGTCGAATCCTTGCCCACGGCGGCCGCAGGCCAAATCAATAAAGATATCCTTCGCCGCCGCTTATCACTACCACCCATCTTCCCTAAAATCACTGCCCCCTGATGAAATATCCTAATCAGAACCAAACAAACCCTATCTCCCAAACCTTACCCCAAAATACCCTGGGGTCTAGCGAAATAAGCCAAAACATCTTATAATCAGGGGGATGGAACAAATCCAAGATGTTTCCGATGTCGAACGACTCGCCGGGAATCTGGGACCACTTCCGGAACCAGCCGTCAGGCCAGCTCTAGTGGTGGTGAGTGGCTTACCCGGCACCGAAAAAACGTATTTTTGCGGCCGGCTCAGTGAGAGACTACCACTGGTCATTCTGGAAAGTGACTCTTTGCGCAAAGTCCTTTTCTCATCGCCCACTTACAGCGCCGAAGAGAGCTTCCGCCTTTTTCAGACGATTCACCGTCTTATTGAGCAATTATTAAAAAAGAGAGTTTCCCTAATACTCGATGCGACCAATCTTTCCGAACGGCATCGCGAATATCTCTACAGTATCGCCAACCGTCTGGGTGTTAAGTTAGTTTTGGCGCGTATTAAAGCCCCGCCAGAAATAGTGCAGGCGCGGCTCAAGCGACGCCTCGAGCATCCCGAAGGCAACTCCGATGCTAACTGGGCTACCTACCAGAAAATGAAGGCCTCAGTCGAAACTATCCATCGTCAGCATTACACGGTGGATACATCACAAGATATTACTCCAACCTTGGACAAGCTTGCGAAAGAAATAGAGAGCTAGGGTGAATACTCTGCATCCCTACCGAGCCAATCGTAGACAAGGATTACCGACACGGGTAAAAGGAGGTCAAATGAAAATAAAGGTGACTACCGGTGATATCACTAGAATTAAAGCTGGGGCTATTATCGTCAACTTCTTCGAGGGAACAAAAGCTCCGGAGGGTGATACCGCTACAGCGGATCAGGCTCTCGATGGTGCGATCTCTCAACTCGTCCGTCAAAAGGAAATCAAAGGCAAACTCAACGAAATTACACTCATCCATAGTTTAGGTAAATTGCCGGCCGACAGGGTAATCGTCACTGGGCTAGGCAAAAAAACCGAGCTAACACTGGACAAGATTCGCGGCGCTATGGCTGAGACCTGCCGTTATTTACGACCGAAAGGAGTAGAAAGTATCGCGACTATTGCCCAGTGGACCGGAATTACCGGTATAACGGCAGGCAGCTCAGCACAAGCCATAACCGAGGGTGCTCTCCTCGGTCTCTACTCATTTCGCAAGCACATCACCAAGAAAGACGAGGGTGAGATTAAGCAACTGACCATCGCTGACACCGATACCGCTAGATTCCACACGTTGAAACAAGGCTGTCAAACAGGGCGGATTGTGGCTGAAGCCACCATCTTGGCTCGAGATATGGTCAACGAGCCGTCTAACTATATGACACCGACCAATATAGCCGAAATAGCCAGCACACTGGCACACACTTATGGACTAAAACTCACTATTCTGGAGCGAGCACAGATGCAGACACTGGGGATGGGGGCACTACTGGGTGTAGCGCGAGGAAGCGACCAACCACCTAAATTTATTGTGCTCAGCTATAAAGGGAGACGAGCCCAAGCAACCGATATGACACTGATTGGCAAAGGAATAACCTTTGATTCCGGAGGCATTTCTTTAAAGCCGTCTGGAGGAATGGATGAGATGAAGGGGGACATGGCCGGAGGAGCGGCAGTAATGGCGGCACTCAGCGCCATTACTCAGCTCAAACTCAAAACCAATGTCACGACAATTATTGCCGCAACCGAAAATATGCCTAACGGCACGGCCCTGAAACCGGGAGATATTCTCACCTCGATGAGCGGCAAGACAATCGAGATTATTTCGACTGATGCCGAGGGGCGGCTGACTCTGGCCGACGCTCTGGAATACGCCCGGAAACAGGGCACCAAATATATCGTTGATGTTGCGACACTAACCGGCGCCGTACGGGTCGCCCTGGGCGATATCTGCACCGGTGTTTTTAGCAACAACAAAGAATTAGAGAACAAAATACTCGCCGCCGGTACTGAAGCTGGAGAACTACTCTGGCCTATGCCCATGTATGAGGAATATAAGGAACTGAATAAGAGCGAGGTGGCTGATATTCAAAACACCGGCGGGCGATGGGGCGGGGCTATCACTGCGGCTCAGTTCCTCGCCGAGTTTGCCGGAGATACTCCCTGGGTGCATCTCGATATCGCCGGCACCTTCACAAGTAGCAAAGCACATGACCACATCGTTAAAGGCGCCACCGGAATACCAGTACGAACGCTAATCAACCTGGTTCGATCCTTAGTTAAATAATACCAGACCATTAAAAATAAAGGGGAGCGCCCCGTCGGACAGCAGAGAGGCAAGGCTTGATATTTGAGGCTTCGGAGTTTGTTTTCAAAGCACCCGCCGCCGTCGCCCGGGCAAGGCGTGTGTTGATTAAACCCTATGCCGCTCACCCGGCAGCATACCCAGTGACGACCAGTCGAGACATTCTCTCGGTAATAATAAGAGGCATCCGGCGGGTCAGTGACGCTGATATTCTGATACTGGAAAGCGCGGCTAGTGGCGAGTCAATCTACCCGATATATCAAGCCCTAGGCTATGATTTCCCGCGGGTACTGCTGCTAGATGTCAAGGATTGTATCTGGGTCGAGGTCGATAATCCTCTACCCAAAGCCCTAACCATGCCGACTTTCTGGATACCCAATGTTATTCTATCCAGCGATTATTTAATCACGGTAACCCCCTTAAACATTCTTAAGGAAAGCAGCCACCTGAGCATCACAAACATACTAACACTACTGCCCGCCAGCAAGTAC
>DCWM01000043.1:6542-10837 GCA_002335405.1 Dehalococcoidia bacterium UBA2162 | reverse complement strand
GGTGGATATGTATTGTGGGAAGCGACGACTATGCCGGACGTTATTCTTATCGGTACTGGGTCGGAGGTACATATTGTTCTGGAAGCTGGTAAACGTCTGCAGGCTCAGGGGGTTGGTACGCGGGTTGTCTCTTTGCCTTCATGGGAACTATATGATAGCCAGCCGGTGGGGTATCAGAACAGTGTGTTGCCTCCCGGTATAAAAAAATGTGTTTCGGTAGAGGCTGGGTCACCGCTGGGTTGGGAAAGATTCGTCGGTCCAGAGGGAGTCATCATTGGTATTTCACACTTTGGTGCTTCTGCCCCGGGTGAAGTGATTTATGAAAAGTTCGGGCTGACCCCTGAGCGGGTAGTGAACGAAGCTCTACGGCTTATCGAGAAAAGGCAATGAAATTACGTGTTACCATCGGGGCTGTTTACGACGGTTTCGTCCTCAAAGGAGCTATACGCCCGGCTGAAAGAGACATACGAAATAGCCGTCTTGGGCGTTCACTCTCTTGATATAGCTGGTGACTACCAGGATTTTGTTTGTCCCTGAGAAGCTTCCTCGGTCAGTGTCAGCAGACGGCGATAGCTCTCACTAGGAGATTGTTGGAGAAATATGGCACTACCGACACAAATATCATCAACACCAGAATTGGCTATTAGGGCGACGTTGGTTTCATTTATGCCACCATCAACTCCTATCTCAAACATGGGGTGGAGACGACGGAACTCCGCTATTTTGTCTATGACCTGTGATTGAAACTTACTCCCGTAAAAACCAGGCTGGACGGTCATAAAAAGCAGACTATCTACTGTTTCTACGAGAGGTAAGATAGCCGAGATAGGGGTGTTGGGATTAATCGCCAGGCCAACTTCAATGGAGAGCTGACGGGCCAACGAGATAATTTCTTCCGGCGATGGTGAAGACTCGTAATGGAAAACCACTTTGCTGGCACCAAGTTTCTTGAAGTTTACTAGGTAATTAGCCGGATGTTCTACCATCAGATGCGCTTCCCACTTGAACTTGATGGTAACGGTTGCCAGGGCCTTATCCGTTATGCTGTAGGTAGGGACAAAATGCCCATCCATTATGTCAAACTGGACATAGCTGGCAAAATCTTCGGCCTGCCGTATCATACGGTGGAGGGCTTCCGGCTCGCTAGTAAGGATAGCCGGGACTACCCGAGTTATTCTAGCCACTAGGTCATTGTAAGGGTGGGACGTAGCAAATGTCAAAATGGGAGCTTGGCGATAAGTTGACTTCCTCTGGTAATAATCATCTGGTTTTGCTTGTTTCCTGAAAAAGTAGGATAATAAGATTGTGAGGTGTTGGTGGTTATGAGTGGTATTGTCATTAACATCGACCCGGTAATCCTTTACTTTGGCGGATTTGAGCTTTCGTGGCACAGTCTGGCGATTATGCTGGGCATAATTGCTGCCATGCTCATAGCTATTTATGAAGACAAAAGAAAAGGGTTGCCAATAAACGAAATCTATTCTCTTACCCTCTGGGTGGTACTGGGGGGGGTGGTTGGCGCCCGATTGTTTCATGTTATCGACGAGTGGTCGTTCTACGCTAGCAATCCCGCTCTGATTTTACAGTTCCAGCGTGGCGGATTAGCTATCTGGGGTGGATTAGCCGGTGGTGCGGTCGTTACCGTGGCTTACGCTAGGGTGAAACACCTGCCTTTGGCTCGTCTCGTTGACGTGATGACGCCGGGCTTACTAGTGGCGCAAATAATCGGCCGGTTCGGCTGTCTTATTAACGGAGACGCCTACGGTGGGCTTACCGACTTACCTTGGGCTTTCACCTACACCCACCCGGGGGCACTATTACCACTAGATTTGAGGGGAGTACCAACTCATCCCTACCCGCTTTACGAAGTTATCTGGAATGGGTTAGTCTTGTTAGCTATCTGGCGGCTGAGACATATCTTTAAAAAAGACGGCTGGGTTCTTTTGATCTATTTGCCTCTCTATTCTCTGGGACGCTTTTTCCTGACTTTCGTGCGCCAGCAAGATGTTACTTTTGGTGGTCTGCAGCAGGCACAAATGATAGCTTTGTTTGTTTTCGTGGCTTCGGTAGCCATGTGGATTTATTGGGGAAGAAAACGGGCGTTGATGGTAAGTGTTGGTGATAAGTCAGAACCATCGGCTCTTGGTCAAGAAGAGGGCAGATAGCTCAGGACAGATATGGATAACAATATCGCCAAAATCAAACAAACGCCATGACGATTAGGGCGTAAAGCCTCTGGGACAGCTTGCTTCCTAATCAATTTTCGGTATGTCCCCGGGATCAGCAAGGATTATCTCAAAAGAGCAACTGATGGCGCCAGGGATGCAGAAAATCTCACACTCGATGCAGTAATCGCACTCATCAGGACGGACTACTGATGGTTTGCCGCTGACTAACTCAACGGCTTGGGTTGGACATTTCTCGACGCAATCCCCACACCCAGTGCACTTGTCAAGGTCGATTTCTAACATCGCTGGCATATCAACAGGCTCTACCTTTTCTAGTTTATCAGTTTCTTTAGTTACATTATTACTTTATGCTGTACCACTGTATACGACTTATGTCCGAAAACTTAAATCATCTTTCTCAGTAGATCCGCATTGACCACCAGAATACGGTGGCCTTCAATGCGAATCGCTCCGGCTTTCTCCAGAGCTCTCAATACCCGCCCGGTCACGTCTCGAACGGAGCCGATCATCGACGCCATCTCGTCTTGCGTTAGGTGTGGTACGGGGGAAGACTTACCTTCAGCTACAGCCAGTCCGAGCAACAGCTTGGCTAATCGGCTGGTGACACTGCGGAAAGAAAGGTCCTCAACTATTGTCGTCAGGTGGCGTAACCGTGCTGCCAGCCCCTTGATGATGGCCACTGCCGTCGGGCAGTTTGCCAGTAGAGAAACCAGCGCCTGTCTGGTTATGATATAGACAGTAGACGGTTCGAGTGCAGCGGCGCTCACTGGATTTAGGCCGCCACCAAAGGCCGGGGCATCGTTAAAGCTGTCCCCGGCGCGAGCAATGAGCATCACTATCTCTCGCCCTTCGGGTGAACTCTTAAAAGTACGGACCTGTCCTGATCTGACCAGATACAGCCCCTGACATGGTTCACCTTCAAGAAACAGTATTTGTCCTTTGGCAAAAGAGCGTTCAATTAGTGCCTTGTCTATCGGCGTTATTTCTTCTTCGCTCAAGCCGGCAAAGTAAGGTACCGACCGCAAGAAATCACTTCGTGAGGGCATTGGCTCCTTCTCGAATGTAATTAACGCTTAATCTTATCATAGCTCTCTGGTATTGTGTAGGAGAACACTGTGCCTTCCGACAAAAGTCATATACAAATGAAATAATTGGCGGTAGATTAAGACAAAGCGATCGGGTAAAGAGATATGAGATGACATTGGATAAATCATGCCCTGGGTCACGGACGATTCGTAATCCCATACCGGAATCTATCCCCTGCCCGAACTGCGGTCGGGAGGTAGAAATCTGGACGGATGAGCTAAAAGCTACCTGCCCTAACTGTAAAAATAAGGTATTGAGGGAACGGCAGGCGTCCTGTATTGATTGGTGTCCCTACGCTAAGGAATGCGTTGGGCCGGAAGTTTACGAACGGCTAAAACCGGGGTTAAAGGAAGATTTATCGGGTACGCCCTTGGATATTCTTAAGCGGGAGCATGACCGTATTCTGGAAAACTTGGGTCTGTTGCGGGGGGTTAGCTTATGTCTCAAGTTCGGTACTTTGGGTACTGGGTCACCGCTACGGGACCGCGGGCTCAACCATCTGGGGAAGGTCAAGGAATTTTTTGATAAGGATGTGAGATTGCATTTCCGGTGCGAGGAGGAGGTGCTCTTTCCCGTGTTTAATAAGCGTCTTGGTGGGGAGAGAAACCCGACACGCCTATTACTGCGAGAACACGAAGAATGGAAGCAGTGGTTCCAGCGCTTGAAGGAGGTAGCGGCTAAATTAGAGGCAGGTGTGACAGAAAATACGGAGATTCTTTCGGCTGAAGTTCAGGAAATCAATGGCCGTATCGAGCGACTGCTTCGGGAACATATCAAAAAAGAGAACGAGTTGCTCTTACCCGTCGTCCAGAGTTTGTTCAACGAGACTGAGCTTGAGGAAATTTCCCAAAAGTGGCGCCTACTAACTAACGAAGTAATATCGGAGAAAAAGGAAGCGTAGTATATGGAAGAATATTTAAACAAAAGCATAAAAGCGATAATTAATCAGTTCCCGGAAATAGCCGATAGCCTTAATGAATATAATATTGGCTGTGTGCCATGTGGCGTTGGTTCTTGTTT
>DCWM01000043.1:0-6158 GCA_002335405.1 Dehalococcoidia bacterium UBA2162 | reverse complement strand
ATGGCTAGGATTGCCGGAGTTATCTATCCCGACCGAGAAGTAAAGATCCCCGAGACTAAAAGAAAAAACGAGGCTAGGCCTAAAGAGATAAGCTACTCCCCACCGATGCAAAAGCTGGTTAATGAGCATACCTTGATAAAAAGATGGGTGGCAATGATACCTAGAGTAATCAATAATCTAGATGTAGAATCAGAAGCGGGAAGGCAACTTGTCATTGATGGTATTGAGTTTATCCGTTCCTATGCCGATAAGTACCATCATGCCAAAGAAGAGGAGGTGCTCTTTAAATGTTTTGATGAGGGTTTAGACATCATTAAGGCTATATGTGAGGACCACGAGACGGCGAGAGCCCATGTCAGGGCTATGCTGGTAGCGTTAGATAAGAGGGATAAAAAGGCAGTCTCTGAACATCTGCAAGCCTACCAAGAGCTTCTTTCTGAGCATATTAAGAAAGAAGACGAAATCCTATACCCTTGGATGGACAGGAGTTTCACCATCACTCGAGTGGGTGAATTATTCGCTAAATTTAATGAGAAAGATGAAGAGTTTGGCGATGTACCTAAGCGGTGTGAGGGGTTTGTTAATAAATTAGAGGGCGAAATAAACTTAACGGAGGTTGTAAAATGACAGGGCTTGAAGGATGTCCAGGTGCGAAGATGGTTGATCTTAGGAATGAGGGGAATCAAGAAGAAACGACAGGAAAGGTTACATCCCAGTTAAAGCAATGGCCGATTCAGATGCACCTTATCTCACCGACGGCACCTTATTACGAGAGGGCGGATGTACTTTTGACGGCTGACTGCGTAGCTTACGCTATGGGAGGTTTCCATCCGGAGCAATTAAAAGGAAAATCTATTGCTATTGCTTGCCCTAAATTAGATGAAGGACAAGATGTATAT
The DNA here is from genome assembly GCA_002335405.1 of Dehalococcoidia bacterium UBA2162. Lineage (GTDB taxonomy): Bacteria > Chloroflexota > Dehalococcoidia > Dehalococcoidales > UBA2162 > UBA2162. The sequence goes on along the minus strand of DCWM01000043.1, from coordinate 5,259 downwards.
GCGGCCAAGATAAAGTCCTGGTTGGAAGATGCCAGGATAAATACTCTGACGGTTTTGATCATGCAGGTGCCCTGCTGTATGGGATTATTAAATCTAGCCCAGGAGGCAGTGCAGTCTTCAGCAGTAAAGGTGCCCATCAAAGCTATTGTCGTTAGCCTTCAGGGAGAGATCCTTTCGGAACAATGGGCGATGTAAGAGGTATCTAGTAAAGCTGGTGTCCCTCTAATAAAATAGGTTGACACAATATAGGGAAGAAATAGGTAAAGACGACAGTTGGTTAACGGCCAGCAAAAAGAGCGACTTACCATTACCCAGCACAGCGGAGACTACGGTCGTGCCGCCTATGCGCTGAGTATTGCTCTGGCCAGTCTAGCAAGCGGTTTGGGAGCGCATATTCTGCTTACTTACGAAGGCTTGAGGCGATTTACCAAGGGTTATCTGGTGGATGTTGGCGAGGAAACCTTGTCTGGGGTACGTGCTTATCTTCAGCGTGGTCTGGTATTTGGCGGCATCGTCTCCTTGGACACTCAGCTCGTCGATGCCAGAAAGTTAGGACTGAAACTCTATGCCTGCCCCAACGCGATGGCAGTATTTCATATATTACTGTGGACGATCTGTTGGGCGACATTGATGGTATTATGGGGCTGACGGACTTTTTGGCTCTCGTTCGTTCTGCGGTAATAGACTGGTACATCTGATAGATAAGAGAACACATGTCTAAACTGTTCGAAAGACTCGACCATAAAAAGACAAGGGATTTGAAAACATTGGGCAGGTTTATCTCAATTTTCTGCCAGGAGAATCACCGGACACAAGAGAAAAATAGCTTCCCAATTAAGGATGAGAGGGCTCGACAAAGCTTGAGTCACCTTAGCCTAGCTCTCTGCCAGGACTGTCAGAAGTTACTGAGCCACGGTATGGCCAAATTGCTGCAGTGTCGCCATGACCCGAAACCAGCGTGTAAGAATTGTCTGACCCATTGTTATGCCTCTGGCTACCGGGAGAGTATACGCCAGGTGATGAGGTTCTCTGGCCTGTACCTGATAAAGCGCGGCCGGCTGGATTTAATCGTCCACTATCTGTTTTAAGTGAGGTAAGAATGAACGGGACAAAAGAGGCCTTACTGGTCGCTATGGAAGTCTACTTTAATGGCGATATCAGGAGAATCGAACATGCCCGTCAGGTGACCGAATACGCCGAGCAACTTCGGCAAAAGGAAGGGGGCGACTATCTGGTTGTCGCCGGCGCGGCAGTGCTTCATGATATCGGTATTCACCAGGCGGAGAAAAAGTACGGCAGTTCATCTGGTAAATACCAAGAGATAGAGGGGCCGCCCATCGCCCGGCAGATCTTGACCGAACTAGGGTTTGCGCCAGGTCAAATTGAGTCCATCTGTCAAATCATCGCTCACCACCATAGTCCGGGTAAGATAACCACTAGGGATTTTAGCCTCGTTTATGATGCCGATTGGTTGGTTAATCTGGAGGACGAGTATGATATCGGTAATCAGAAGAGACTAAATAGTGTCATTGATACTGTCTTCCTTACCCAGAGCGGTAAAACGTTGGCGAAGGAAATTTACCTGGAAAAGACTTAAGGTAAAATACGGCAAAAGGCGTATACATGAGATTGGGAAATAAGGGAAGAGGGTTAATTAAGAATTCGTAACACCCAATTGACCGCGTCGTATCAAATCGGTTATAATCGCAAGGTAGGTGGAGGAGCGTAATTTGCACGAGAGTTGCGGCGTTGTCGGTGTCTATGCTCCCAATGAAGATGTAGCTCGGTTGACCTTTTTTTCCCTGTTTGCTCTCCAACATCGCGGCCAGGAAAGCTCCGGCATTGCTACGGCCGGTGGTAAGAAACTTCAAGTCTACGCTCAGATGGGGCTGGTCTCCCAGGTATTTGATGAAGAGGTCTTAAGCCGGCTCACTGGTCATATCGCCATTGGTCATAATCGCTACTCTACTAAGGGTTCCAGCCGTATATGCAATGCTCAACCGATTGTGGTGAGTAATGCCGCCAATACTATTGCCATTGCGCATAACGGGAATATCGTTAACTCGGAAGTACTATCTCGAGAACTCTCCGACCAAGGCTATGTCTTCAAGACCTCTACCGATACCGAGGTCATCGCTAATCGTATCCTTTCTGCTCCCGGCAACGATTGGATTGAAAAAATTAGATATACTATGCGCCGTATTCAGGGAGCCTACTCCCTGACTTTAATAATTAACGACCGTTTGTTTGCCGCCCGCGACCCGATGGGCGTACGCCCGTTGTGCCTTGGCTCTATTAACAGCGGGTGGGTTGTAGCTTCAGAAAGCTGCGCTCTGGACCATATCGGTGCTAACTTTATTCGGGAAATCGAGCCGGGTGAAATTGTCTCAGTTTCAGAGAACGGCGTCGAGAGCTATCGAGAAGAGTCATCCAGGAAAGCACTGTGTATTTTTGAGTATCTCTATTTCGCCCGCCCTGATAGCGTAATTAATGGGCGATTACTCTATTCCGCCCGCATGGCTATGGGCGCGGGGTTGGCTGAAGAGTATCCGGTAGAAGCTGATCTAGTCGTTGGTGTCCCCGATTCAGCGACGGCCGCCGCTATTGGCTATTCCCAGAAAGCAGGTATATCTGTGACCGAGGGCTTAATTAAGAATCGCTATGCGGGGCGTACTTTTATTGAGCCTGACCAGCGTATCCGAGACTTGGGGGTTAAATTTAAGTTTAATCCGTTGCCACAAATACTTGCTAATAAGCAGATAGTCTTAATCGATGATAGTATCGTCCGCGGTACGACGACGCCTCAAGTAATCAAACTACTGAGAAGAGCCGGCGCAAAAGAGGTGCATATGCGTATCTGTGCTCCACCGCTTTGTTATCCCTGCTTCTTCGGTGTCGATATGGCCACTCGTTGGGAGCTCATCGCCGCCCAGAAAACCGTCCCTCAGATCCGGGATTTTATTGGAGCCGATTCGCTGGGCTATCTCAGCATTGTCGGTTTAATCAAAGCGATTGCCCTACCTAAAGAGACTTTCTGTCTGGCCTGTCTTACAGGGGATTACCCGGTACCGGTTCAAATGGAGATGGACAAGCTAGAGCTGGAAGCTACGTCTGCGGAGCTAGCCTTTGGTGATCGATAGAGATAGGTCGAAGATGGCGTATTAACCTGTCTTCAAAACCCCCTTTCTGGTAGAGGTGATTCTTATCGAACAATCAATCATAGCAAGCCCCGAATTCCAGATGAGTCTTCTGCTTTTCGTCGCTTTGGCAGGATACCAGATTGCCTACAGAATCAATCAATCAGCCGTAGTGGGGATAATCTTAGCTGGCATAATTGTTGGGCCCAGCCTGCTTGGGCTGGTTACCTATACAGATTTCGTTTCTAGCCTGGCGCATCTGGGGGCTGTCGTCCTGCTTTTCACCATAGGATTGGAATTTGAAGCCAAAGAAATAACCAAACCACGTTACTTTCTTATTGCCCTCAGTGGAGCAGTTATCCCCTGGTTTGGGGGCTTCTATCTTGCGACGCTTTTTCATTTTGACTTTAATGCCTCCGTGTTTATTGGAACCGCGCTGACAGCAACGAGCATCGCGATAATCGCAAACGTATTAAAGGAGATGGGTAAACTCCAGACTCTACCGGCAAAGGCCATTATTGGTGCCGCAGTGATAGACGATATTCTGGCTCTTCTGGCTTTATCAGCATCGGAAGGAATTGTCTCAGGAACATTTTCGGTTGGGGTAATTATGGCGACGACGGCAAAGGCTGTTGGCTTTGTGGGAGTCGGGATCCTTACCGGTAGGGTTCTTCTGTCTAGGGTAATTCAAAAATTTGATGAAACGAAGCTGGCAATAAAATATCCGGAGTCTATTTTTATCTTTACTATGATGGTCGCCTTTCTCTACGCGATGATGGCTGAATTTGTCGGGCTATCAGCTATAGTGGGCTCATTTCTGGCAGGTGCTTCCTTTGCTGGTGCCAAGCTGAAACATGGCCATATTTTCAAAGAAGGGGCAGAGTATCTTCAAATCATATTCGCTGCTATTTTCTTTGTTTCCTTAGGGGTAATCATGGACATCCGTGTTGTTTCCCCAAGTCTTGTGTGGTTCATCGTTGCTTTATCTGCTGTAGCTATACTAACTAAGGTCATTGGCTGCGGTATCCCGGCGAAGTTTCAGGGGATGGGCCTTAAAGATTCCCTGGTTATCGGCCTTGGCATGGCGCCACGGGGCGAAGTGGCTATGATTATCGCTTTGATAGGACTTAACCAAGGGTTAATTCGCCAGGATACGTATGCTGTCCTGATACTGATGAGCTTGTTGACTACAATAATACCGCCCATCATATTTCGGAACTGGATATTCAAGCGTTAGGCTGGGCCACGGGCGCTCGTTTGAAGTGCCTGTCATCTCTGCCCACTACACTGTGATGTCTACTCGGTTCCACCATTGGTAATAATATTACCTTATGTTGGCTTCTGCTTTGTCAGCCAATGTTTACGGGATGTTTCCATCAGTATAAAGTTAAATCCGTCATTGAGTAATTTCTCGTACCAGACGAAACCGCATTTCTGGAAACACTTCTGTGCCCGGTTGTTCGACTCTAGAGTCTTCAGATAGATACGCTTGAGCTTTGTTTCGCGGAAAATGTAATCAACCATGGTGGTCACGGTATCCTCTCCATAACCTTTATTCCAGTAATTGCGGTCACCAATCATGATACCCAGCTCAGTTTCGCTCTTTATTTCACTAATGTGGTAATAGGAACAGTTACCAATGTGCTTACCATCCCGTGTGTCGATAGCAAAGCGGTGACTGTTGAGGAAAGGAGCGCGTAGTTCTTCAGAATAGTCGGTGAGATAGCGGGAGAAAGGAATCGTTAGTACGTGCACCGCATCCAATTGTGCTAGATCGGAGTTTGTCTCCCAGGTGTAATCATTCCAGGCGTCAGAAAGTCTTTTTTCTCGAAGTATAACCTTGTTGCCAGTAATCTTAACCTTTAGGGTCTCTTTACCGGAGAGTGGCATCGTAGCTCTACTCCTCCTCTTCTTCTTCTTCCTCCGTCCCTTGTTCCCAGATTGGCTCAGTGAAGAGGTCAATATACTCACCCATAGCTTGAGCGGCGAGTTGCTTCATTCTTTCCTTAGTTTCGTTGGCTTGTGCTGCCAGCTCAAGGGTATCAATCTTAACGCCGAGCATTCTTGTTAGAACCCCGATTATTGCCAGAGCCGCCATCGGGTTCGGCACTTGAGTGGCATA
>DCWM01000045.1:46208-51290 GCA_002335405.1 Dehalococcoidia bacterium UBA2162 | reverse complement strand
AAAACTTCATTGATACCATGCCCCGGTATTGCCGACAGATAGGGAGATAGTCTATAGTTACACAGTGCCTTATAGTGACAGGACTTACAGTTTCACCAACAAGATAAATTTATCCTATCGCACAATTAGTCAGGTTCAGTAACGCGTCGAGAGAGGCTAGTAATCATCGATGATAGGGGAACGGGATTCGCCGGGTCGACCGTGGGCTATCAAGACTGAAGGGCTGACCAAATCCTTCGGTGCTTATCCGGCGCTACGCGGTCTCAATCTCGAGATAGAACCCGGGAAATCGGTGGTCATCTTCGGACCCAATGGCGCCGGCAAAACCACCCTCATCAAGATACTAGCCACCATTATGAATCCCTCGTCAGGCACAATCACCGTCGACGGACTGAATATAAAGAGCCATGCCAAGGAAATTCGCCACCGAATCGGTGTCGTCACGCACCAAACTTTCCTCTACAATAACCTCACCGCTTATGAAAACTTAGAATTCTACGGACGGATGTTCGATGTCCCCAAACTCAAGGAAAGGGTTCACGAGATAATTAGATTAGTAGGCATGACAGCGCGCCTGCACGACCGAGTAGCGACTCTCTCTCGGGGTATGCAACAACGACTCTCCATCGCTCGAGCTCTATTGCATAAGCCGACCATTATACTCCTGGATGAACCGGAAACTGGCCTAGACCCAGAAGCCATTCCGCTACTCTGGGACGCTTTGCATAACGAAACAGGGAGAAAACGTACCGTTGTGCTGACTACCCACAACCTAGAACGAGGCCTCGAGCTGGGCGAGCGCCTATTTATCCTCGACAAGGGCAAGATCGTCTATGAAGAGGCGCGAGAAGTTCTCAACATAGCCAGTCTCAAGAAAGCCTACCGAAACAGCACGAGAGTGAGCACATGAAATTCTGGAGCAAGGTTATAACCATTGCCTGGAAAGATGCCCTCTCCGAGATGCGCACTAAGGAAACTATTTCTGCGGTGCTGGTTTTTACGCTTTTGGTAATCGTCATTTTCAACTTTACCTTTGGCGCCAATCAAGAGGTGATGGCCGTGGTCGCCCCGGGTATCCTCTGGACAACTTTCGTCTTTGCCGGCGTCTTGAGCCTCAACCGAGCCTTTATCCCCGAGAAGGAACAGGGCTGCCTCGAAGGGCTAATGGCCTGTCCGGTCAGTCGTGAAGTAATCTACACCGGCAAAGTAATGAGTAATCTATTTTTCATGCTAATCGTCGAGTCCATCGCGCTACCCATCTTTGCCTTCCTCTTCAACCTTCCATTTCTCTCGCCACAAATCATCGTTATTGCCGTGGTCACAACTATCGGCTTTGTTACCGTCGGTACGCTGTTCTCGGCCTTAGCCGTTAATACCAAGGCGAGAGAAATGGTTCTACCCATCCTCTTCCTGCCTATCGTTATCCCCATTCTCATCGGCGCCGTCAAGGCTTCTGAATTGACTCTCGCCGGTCAATCATGGAACGACTTAGCCTTATGGCTCCAGATAATCGTGGCCTTCAATGTTATTTTCTTGGTCGTCTCATTATTAATCTTTGATTCCGTCATTGCAGAATAGAAAGCACAAAGGGAGCTTATGAAAAGAAATGCCCTGCTGATGTTGAGTTTTATCCTGATGGTAGCCGCCCTTTACCTTATCTTCATCTATGTCCCTACCGAAAGTAAGATGGGCGTTGTGCAGAGGATTTTCTATCTTATGGTACCGATGGGCTGGATAGCCATGCTAGCTTTTATCGTTACCGCTACTGGGAGTATCCTCTATCTAACAAAAAAGAGCGATAAATGGGACGCCCTCGCCCTCTCTTCATGTGAAGTCGGGGTCGTTTTTACCACGCTAGCGCTAGTCACCGGCTCAATTTGGGCCAAACCGGTCTGGGGAGTATGGTGGGACTGGGGAACGCCCCGGCTGACGTCCACCTTAATTCTCTGGTTTATCTACCTGGCTTACTTCCTAGCGCGTAATTTAGCCACCGAAGAATACCGTGGCGCCACCTTTGCCGCCGTCGCAGCCATTATCGGCCTCGCCGACATTCCTATTATCATCCTAGCGACCACCCTCTGGCAAGGACTACATCCACCACCCTTAATCTTCCAAGAAGGTGGCCTCGACCCAAAGATGAGGTTCACAGTCCTGATGAGCGTAATTGCCTTCACTGTCCTCTATATCGTTTTACTTAGATTCCGAATTTCACTACGGCAGAGTGAGGCTGAACTAGGAACATTAAAGGAATTAGACGAATAGTCGTAGAATTTGACTAGGAGGATAAATAAAATGGAGAATGGGTATTATCTACTGGCGGCTTTTACCGCAGTCTGGGCTGGAGTTTTTGCCTACCTACTCTTTCTGTCCGGTCGACAGGTAAGACTACACCAGAAAATCAACGCAATAAAACAGGTGCTTAAAGAGAAAGAGTCCAAATAATTAAGGAGAACGAGGATAATACGGCAAATATAGCTCGTATTTTTCCGCTTTAACCCACAAGCTACATGCCGTTACCACCAGAAAACAAACAGATACACGAAACTCATTCAAGCGTTATACGGTATTGACAAAGAGAAAAAGAATATGCTATAGTAAGTCTACTATTGAGCGGAAATAAGCTACCGCTTATCAGAGAACTCGCCGATGAAGAGAATTCATATAAAAGAAGAGGTTTGCATGGCCTGCCACCTTTGCGAGATTTATTGCCAGTTGGCGCACTCGCCAGTGAACGACCTGATTAAGACCTTCCGGCTAAAATCACCACCACTGCCGAGATTACGGATCGAAGAAAAGAGACCGATATCCTTTTCACTACAATGTCGTCATTGCGATGAGCCAGACTGCGTCTATGCCTGCCTCACCGGTGCGATACAGAAAGACCCGGAAACCGGTAGGGTCACTGTGGATGAAGAAAAATGTATCGGTTGCTGGACTTGCATGCTGGCCTGTCCATTTGGCACCATTCGGCAGGATATGGAACATGCCCGAATGGTCAAATGCGACATGTGCGCCGGGCGAGACATACCTGCCTGTGTCGCCAACTGCCCCAATGAGGCTCTGGTCCTCGCAGACGTAAAGACTAAAAATTAGCCGGAGAAACCTAGATGACGGAACAAAAAGTAATTGCGATAATTGATTACGGTGCAGGGAATTTGCGCAGCGTGGTTAACGCCATTAGTCGGCTGGGCTATCAACCCAAGGTCACCAACCGAGCGGCGGAGCTTCTGGCTGCCCAGTTGGTTGTCTTACCCGGGGTCGGGGCGGCCGCATCGTGTATGGCTAATCTCCAAGCCCTAGGGATAGACAATACCATCCGCCAACTCATTACGGAGAATCGCCCCTTCCTGGGTATCTGCCTTGGATTGGAGATCCTGTTCACAGCGACGGAAGAGGGTGGTAAGCACGAATGCCTCGGCATTTTTCCGGGACAAGTACGCAAATTCCCGGTAGGACTAAAAATCCCGCATATGGGGTGGAACCAGGTAAAACAACGAGGTAACCATCCCATATTCGCCGGCATACCGGATAGCACCAACTTTTATTTTGTCCATAGTTATTATGCTGAGCCCGAAGATAAATCGATGATCGCCGGTGAGACAGAATATGGCGTTCACTTCAGCAGCATCATTACTCGCGACAATCTGGTCGCCACTCAGTTTCACCCGGAGAAGAGCGGCGAAATCGGACTCAAAATTTATGCCAACTTCATCTCGCTGGCGGACCGGAGAGATAGTGGGCGACTAAATATGCGGAGACAATAATGGCCGAGATAGCAAAAGTAAAGTACCTGATAATTGGCAACTCGGCCGGTGGCATTGGGGCGGCTGAAGCCATCCGTGAAATAGACCGGACAGGAACAATGACTATCCTTTCTGATGAACCCTATCCCGCCTACTCGCGACCACTAATCTCAAAGTACCTCGCTGAGAAACGGCTCCTGGGGAAGATGCTATTCCGCCCGGCCGATTTCTACAAGCAGAATAATATCCAGACTCTACTGGGCAGTAACGCACAGAAACTAAACATCGCTGAACACACCATTGAAATCGAAGGCGGCAAAAAGATCGCCTGGGAAAAATTACTTCTAGCCACCGGCGGTTCACCGATTATTCCGAAAATAGCAGGCCTCGAACGGAAGGGGGTTTTCACTTTTATCACTCTGGATGACGCAAAGACCATTAACCGCTTTCTTAACCAGCTCCCCCAAGGGACCATCCGAGCGGTGGTCATCGGCGGCGGCCTCATCGGCGTGAGCGTTACTGAAGCCCTGGTGAAGCGGGGCGTTCAGGTGACAATTGTCGAGATGAAGGATTGGATCCTAAACACCATGCTTGACAAGGAGACGGCGACCATAGTCGCCAAAACACTCCGACAGGCTGGAGTCAATATTGTCACCGGCCACACAGCGATCAAGATAACCAGTGATTTAACCGGAACTGCTGACGGGGTGACTCTGGACGATAACCAATCGTTACCTACCGAACTGGTCATCGCGGCGAGCGGTGTTAAACCGCGCACCGATTTGGTGATTGGCACTAGAATGAAAATAAACCGCGGCATCGTTGTTGACCATCATATGACGACCTCCGTACCTGATATCTATGCCTGTGGCGATGTCGCTGAGATTTACGATTTCATTTACGAGGAGACCCGGGTAACTCCAATCTGGCCCAGTGCCTATATCGGTGGCCGGATTTGCGGATTCAATATGGCCAATGTACCTAAAGAATACCCTGAGAGTACCGCGATGAACTCGCTGAACTACTTTGGGATAGACGTGGTCTCGGCCGGAATGTGCAGCCCACCTACCATAATCTCGAAGGGACGACAGGCAGACCCGCCCAATAATAGTTACGAAGTGCTAACCAGCCAGAGCAATCATACCCACCGGCGGATAGTCCTCAAAAACGGACGCGTCGTCGGCCTAGTTTTTATCGGCAACGTGGAAAAGTCGGGCATCATCCATAACCTGATAAAGGAGCGAATAAATGTGAGCCGTTTCAAGAGGGAGCTTTTAGCCGATGACTTAAGTTTGGCAACTCTACCCCGAGAAATCTGGCAACCGCACTTAACCCCGAC
>DCWM01000045.1:14120-45865 GCA_002335405.1 Dehalococcoidia bacterium UBA2162 | reverse complement strand
ATGGAAAAGCCTGAAGGAGTAACCGTCGGCGAATAAGCCGAAAAGATTTTATTTCAGAAGCCAGAAAAATGGAAAAACTCAACCGGGTACAAAATCCTTACCAAGACGATAAGATAGTTGATGCCTGCTCCATATTCGGCGCGATGGATACTTCGGGCAAACGATTTTCCGGAGAAAGTATTATTAGGGCAATTGCCAATATGCATGCTCGTAGCAACGGCCTAGGCGGAGGATTCGCTGTCTACGGGTTATATCCGCACTACGCTGACCTCTATGCCTTCCATATCATGTATATCAGCCCCAAGGGAAAGAAAGAGGTCGAGGCTTTTCTGAAAGACCATTTTGATACGGTTCGCGCGGAAATAGTGCCAACTCGAGCGACACCAGCTATCACTAACCCGCCGCTGGTCTGGCGCTACTTTCTTGAAGTGGGGAAACACCGTCTTGAAGACCAATCCGAGGACGATTATGTCGTTGACCAGGTTATGGAAATCAATACCAAAATAAGAGATTGCTTTGTCTTCTCCAGCGGGAAGAATATGGCCGTGTTTAAGGGTGTCGGCTATCCGGAAGAAATCGCCAACTACTTTAAGCTGGAAGAATACGAAGGCTACCTGTGGACCGCCCACGGCCGATTCCCGACCAACACGCCGGGCTGGTGGGGTGGCGCTCACCCCTTCAGTCTCTTAGACTGGACAGCGGTTCATAACGGCGAAATTTCATCCTACGGCATAAATCGGCGTTACCTGGAACAATTCGGCTATCATTGCACAATGCAGACCGATACTGAGGTAGTCGTCTATGCCGTTGACCTGCTCATCCGAAAACACAACCTACCAATTGAAATCGCCGCCAAGATTCTGGCTTCTCCCTTCTGGTTGGACATCGAGCGCGAATCTCCACGAGAACAAAATCTTTACCGCACCCTGCGTCAGGTATACGGGAGCTTACTCTTAAACGGACCCTTTACTGTAATTATCGCCCATCAGGGCGAACTAATTGGGCTTACCGACCGTATTAGACTGCGTCCCCTAACGGTCGGCGTCAAGGGTGATAGACTCTATCTCTCTTCGGAGGAGGCTTCTATCCGCTTAATTTGCCCAGACCTGGATAAAGCTTGGATTCCGGTGGGTGGTGAACCAATTATCGGAAGGCTCAAGACATCACCCCAACGTATAATGGTCAGGAGGAAAGTAACCGCCGATGTTGACCAAGAGAATTATTCCGTGCCTTGATGTTAAAGACGGACGGGTGGTCAAAGGGAAAAGTTTTATCAACCTGCAGGATGCCGGCGACCCGGTAGAACTGGCCAAGTTCTACTATACCGAGGGTGCTGATGAACTGGTTTTCCTAGATATCACCGCGACTCCGGAGGGGCGCGATACTATGGTTAACATCGTTGAACGTATTTCAATGGAAGTGTTCATGCCTTTAACGGTAGGGGGCGGGCTACGCACTATTGAAGATATGAGGCGTATGTTGATGGCCGGCGCCGATAAGGTCTCAGTAAACACGGCGGCGGTGCTCAAGCCAACCCTAATTAGAGAGGGCGCCGAAAAATTCGGCAGTCAGTGTATTGTCATCGCCATCGACGCCAAAAGGCTGAATGGTAATCCCCCGCCTACCAATACCCAACAGGTAGATCCGCCGCGTTGGGAAGTCTATGTCCAGAGTGGCCAGAAGCCAACGGGGATTGACGCCATTGATTGGGCACGACAAGCTGTTGAATTCGGAGCTGGAGAAGTTTTACTGACCAGTATGGATGCGGATGGCCACCGCGCTGGGTATGACATTGAGCTCACCTGTGCCGTAGCCAAGGCCACGGCTGTGCCAGTTATTGCCAGTGGTGGTGCTGGCAATCTAGTCGACTTCTATCAAGCTCTAGCTAACGGCAAAGCCGATGCCGTACTGGCCGCCAGCATTCTCCATTATGGCACCCATTCTATTACCGAAACCAAAAAATATTTAGCCCAGCAGGGCATACCAATACGAATCTAGTCTAGGGAGAACAGACAGTGAAAACCTATCTACCAGCCAAATTTATCGTGGAACGAAATACGGAGCGCTGCATCCGCTGTAAGGTGTGCGTTAACCAGTGTAGCTTTGATGTTAATTGCTACGACGCTGAAGATGATAAGATCAAAAGCTATGAGGAGAACTGTGTTAGTTGCCACCGCTGTGTTATCTTCTGCCCAACTCAAGCTTTAAGCATTCAGAAAAATCCTCTGGAATACCGGGAGAATTATAACTGGCGGCCCGAAGCTATTGAAGATATCATCAAACAAGCCGAGACTGGCGCAGTCCTGCTCACCGGCATGGGTGATGATAAAACTCAACGCATTTATTGGGACCATCTAGTGCTTAACGCCAGCCAGGTAACCAACCCTTCCATTGACCCATTACGAGAACCGATGGAGCTGACTACTTATCTCGGGCGTAAGCCAGACCGGGTGGAACTTAACGAAGATTTAAGTGTGAGGACGGAATTATTCCCCCAGGTCAAGCTAGAAGTGCCAATCATGTTTGCCGCTATGTCTTACGGAGCAGTCAGCCTTAATGTGCAGGAATCCTTTGCCCGAGCTGTCACCGAGACAGGAACTTTGTGGAATACCGGAGAGGGAGGACTACATCCTAAACTGTATAAATATGGCAAGAACACTATTGTCCAAGTAGCCTCCGGACGCTTCGGCGTCCACGCCGAGTATCTTGATGCGGGGGCGATGGTCGAAATTAAGGTTGGCCAAGGTGCCAAGCCAGGTATCGGCGGGCATCTACCTGGGGAGAAGGTGACGGCCGAGGTCTCGCAAACTAGAATGATTCCCCGAGGGACTGATGCTCTATCGCCGGCGCCACACCATGATATTTACTCCATAGAAGACCTGTCACAATTGATATATGCTTTGAAAGAGGCGACCAACTACACTAAGCCGATTTCGGTGAAGATTGCCGCCGTCCATAACTCGGCAGCGATTGCCAGCGGCATGGTACGCGCCGGCGCCGACATTATCGTTCTCGACGGGTTACGTGGCTCCACTGGCGCCGCTCCCAAGATTATTCGTGACAACGTAGGTATCCCGATCGAGCTAGCGCTGGCTGCAGTAGACAACCGACTCAGACAGGAAAGTATTCGTAACCAAGCTTCGGTTGTTGTCTCCGGCGGCATTCGAAATAGCGGTGATATTGTCAAAGCCATTACCCTAGGGGCAGACGCGGTCAATATCGGCACGGCGGCCCTCGTCGCTCTGGGATGTACCGTTTGCCAGCAATGTCACACCGGCAAGTGTGCTTGGGGTATCTGCACCAGTGACCTGTTCCTGACTAAGCGCATCAACCCAGATATCGGTGCTCAGCGCCTGGCTAATCTCCTCCGCGGTTGGAGCATCGAGATTAAGGATATCATGGGCGGGCTGGGCGTCAACGCCATCGAGAGTCTACGGGGCAACCGCCTCCACCTGAGGGGAATTGGTTTGACAGACACGGAACTGAACATTCTGGGAGTTCAGATGGCGGGGAGTTAAGCGAATGGCTAAAAGAGTTAATGTTGATACGCCCGTAAAGATAGATGCCACCGGCGTGTCCCATCGAGAACTTAATATTAAACTGAGAGAAGCTGTGGCCAACGGGGCTCAGAAGATCCAGCTTCATAATGTTCACGGACAGAGATACATCGGCACCGACCTAAATAAGCCAGTCGAAATCAATATCTTCGGCACGCCAGGTAATGACCTAGGCGCCTTTATGGACGGCCCGCAAATCATCGTCCACGGGAATGCACAAGACGGTTGCGGCAACACCATGAATAATGGCCAAATTATCGTTCATGGACATGCCGGCGATATCATTGGTATGTCCGCCCGCGGTGGGAGCATCTTTGTTAAAGAAGATATTGGCTACCGTGCTGGCATTCACATGAAGGAATATGAAGAAAAGCAACCAGTAATAGTGGTCGGTGGCACGGCTCAGGACTTTCTTGGCGAGTATATGGCCGGAGGCATTCTAGTGCTCCTAGGTCTGAATCTTTGCCAAGGAGAACACCACAAAGCAAAATTCGTCGGTACTGGAACGCATGGTGGGGTCATCTACCTCAGGGGTAGTATCGAACAATACCAGTTGGGCAAGGAAGTAGGTACTACCGAGCTTAAGGGAAAAGATTCCCAGACCCTACAAAAACTCGTCGGTAAGTTCGCCACCTATTTTGGTTATGACGCAGAGAAAATACTAAATCATAAGTTCATCAAGCTCTATCCTAAATATCTACGACCTTACGGTCGTCTCTATGTTTATTGATAAGAGGTAAACTTTGTTTAACATACTCATCATCACTCGTGAAAAGAAAAACATTGAAAAATTATCTTTGAGCCTAACTCAAAAAGGCTATACCTGTGCTCTGGCAACCAGCGATGAAAGAGTTACCGAACAGATAGCCGAGCATACCCCGAACCTGATACTAGTCGAAAGCGATAGCCACACTAGGATTAAAGAACTTTCACAACAAATCAAACAAGCTAAGAATCTACCGATTATTGCTCTGGTTGACATTGAGATGCCCGATATGACCAATGGTCATCTTGGTCTAAGCGATGATTTTGTCACTAAACCCTGTCGCCTGAACGAACTAGAGTTAAGGATAAAACGACTGCTACTCAGGGAGTCGAGAACGGACAATGATGAACAAATCAAACGCGGCGACATGATAATCGACCTAGCCAAATACGAGGTATCGGTCGATGGCCAACCAATTCTACTAACTTTTAGAGAATACCAGCTGCTCAAGTTTCTGGCGAGTAGTCCGGGTCGCGTCTTTAGTCGAGAGACTCTCTTGAATAAGGTCTGGGGATATGAATACTACGGCGGTGACCGAACTGTCGACGTCCATATCAAAAGACTCAGAACTAAGATAGAAGATGCCAATCACACTTTTATTGAGACGGTAAGAAATATCGGCTACCGACTCCGGGAGGAGAATTGATGACTCGCCAAAATAAGAAAAATAGAGAAGAAGCCAAGGAGTATATTCTCAAAATCGCCAAGGAGCACGATGTCAAGTTTATCCGGCTCTGGTTTAGTGATATCCTAGGCATGCTGAAAAGCTTTGCCATCACGGTTGAGGAACTAGAAAGAGCTCTGGCTGAGGGGATGGGATTTGATGGCTCATCAATTGAGGGTTTTGCCCGCATTGACGAAAGCGATATGGTGGCCATGCCCGACCCTGAAACCTTCCAGTTACTACCTTGGAGACCACGGGAACGGCATGGCGTGGCCCGAATGTTCTGCGACATACTGAAACCGGGCGGTGAGCCCTTTGAGGGCGACCCGCGGCTTGCGCTGAAGCGCAATTTGAAACGTGCCGCCGACCTAGGCTACATATACTATGTGGGTCCCGAGCTTGAGTACTTCTATTTTAAGGATGCCAGCGGAACTGAACCTCTAGACGTCGGCGGCTACTTTGATATGACGCCTCTAGATATGGCCACCGACTTAAGACGGGAAACCGTCTTGACCCTGGAGGAAATGGGTATCGATATCGAGTATTCCCACCACGAGGTGGCCCCCAGTCAGCACGAGATTGACATGAGATACACCGACGCTTTAACTATGGCCGACAACGTCATGACCTACCGTCTGGTGGTGAAGGAAATCGCTATAAAGCACGGAGTCTATGCCACCTTTATGCCCAAGCCGGTCTTCGGCATGAATGGCAGCGGTATGCACGTCCACCAGTCACTATTCAAGGGCAAGAGTAATGCATTCTTCGCTGCCAAGGATAAATACTTCCTATCGAAGACCGCTAAGTGTTTCATCGCAGGATTACTGAAGCACGCCCCTGAAATCACCGCAGTCACCAGCCAATGGGTCAACTCCTATAAGCGCCTGGTACCGGGCTATGAGGCACCAGTCTACCTCTCCTGGGCACAGCGGAATCGGGCTGATCTTATCCGCGTTCCCAATTACAAGCCAGGAAGAGAAGAGGCCGCTCGCATCGAATACCGCTCGTGTGACCCAGCTTGCAATCCTTACCTCACCTTCTCAGTAATGCTGGCCGCTGGACTGGAAGGCATCGAGAAGGAATACGATACTCCCGAACCGGTGGAAGGAAATGTTTACGAGATGAGCGAAGAGGAGAGAAAAAAGCGTGGAATTAACACTTTACCTGCCAACCTCTCCGAAGCCATTCAGCTTACGGAGAAGAGCAAAGTAGTGAAAAAGGCCATGGGTGAGCATATTTTCAACGCTTTTATTAAGAACAAGAAGATTGAGTGGGACCTGTACCGAATACAGGTGACCGACTATGAGCTTAAGCGCTATCTACCTATCTTATAAATTAGGAGTTAATCTGGTGCAGAGTGCCAACTCAGAGGCCGAGAGAAAGATAATAACTATCCTCAAAGTTCTAAGTGAATCTTCCGAGCCTTTGGGGTCGATTACCATTGCCCGGGAACTAGAGCGCCACGGGATTTTCCTCAGTGAGCGGGCCGTCAGATACCATCTGAAAATAACCGATGAGCGAGGCTTTACTCAGCCAACAGGGCATGATGGCAGAATGCTCACCCCACGCGGTCTGGAAGAGCTCAGAATGGCGCTAGCTCCGGAGCAGGTCGGTTTCATACTGGAAAAGCTAGAACTCTTAGCCTTCCGCACCACTTTTGACCCGACAAAACGAACCGGCCTGCTCCCCATTAATACTTCCCTCATCGATAAGAACAGGTTCCGAGAAGCGTTGTCCGCCATGAGTGATACATTCCAGGCCGGGATTTATGTCAGCGACCTAGTGGCCGTAGCTACGGAGGGAGAAAAACTTGGTTCCGTAGTTATCCCGATGGGTAGAATTGGCCTAGCTAGTGTTTGCAGTGTTACCATTAACGGAGTCTTGCTCAAGGCGGGGATTCCCATTGAATCCAAATTTGGCGGCGTACTTGAGGTACACAATTCAGAACCCAGGCGCTTCGTCGCCATCATAAATTACAATGGGACATCCCTTGACCCCTCGGAACAGTATATTCGAGCCCAGATGACCAATACTAACCAGGCAGCCCGAACCGGTAACGGCAAGATACTGGCAAATTTTCGTGAAATACCGGCCCCAGCACGAGCTACCGTTGAAGAAAAAATAGCTCAGCTTAAAGAAGTAGGCATTAATGGAATTTATGCCCTAGGCAACACCAGCGAGCCAATCTGCCAGATTGCCGTTGGGGTAAATCGAGTAGGTATGGTACTCTTCGGCGGATTAAACCCAGCAGCCGCAGTCGCTGAGGCTGGCATCAAAGTTGAGAATATCGCTGAAAGTGGACTAATTGACTTCCAACAGCTCAAAAGCTTTCGGCGACTACAGGATGAATATCGATTGGAACAGACCAACCCCCTTCGCCACCATGAAGCCACAGTCTAGTTTATCTTTCCGTCAAATACTCTAGCGGCCTAAAAGCATTTACTCAAAACTAACTGCTCCCCATTGACAAGGCCAAATTTCCGTGTTAGACTGTTGACTATGATGACTCTTTTCGTCAACTATAGGAGGCCATAAGTAAAAAATGAAAGAAAACACAACCGCGCTAGAGTTAAAGACCTTAGTGGATAAACTTAACTTTGCCCAGAAGGTTGAGCGTTCACTCAGTCTTATCAAGGAAGCTCATGAAGAGTTCGGCGATCGCTTGGTAGTAGCCAACAGTCTGGGTAAAGATTCTGTTGCCGTATGGCATCTGGTGAAGCGTATTGCCCCGGAAACGCGTGGCTTCGTCGTCACCACCAGATTCAAGCCGGCAGAGACGGTTCAATTCATGAAAGAACTAGTAGAGCGTTGCCCTGAACTCCGCGTTTTCAAGAATGACGCTCCACTCTCCGACCCAGAACTGTACCGCGTTGCCCCAGACCTGTGCTGTGATCTTTTGAAGGTCAAACCGGTGCAGTGGGCCATTGAGGAGATGGGGGTCGACTGCTGGGTTACCGGTTTGAGATGCACGGAAGGCCGCACTCGGACTGATTACCGTGAAATTGAGGAGCGCGATAAGGGTTTAATAAAACTCAACCCCATACTGCTGTGGCACGAGCGCGAGGTGTGGCAGTACCTGGCTCTAAACCAAGTGCCAGTAAACCCTCTCTACGCTAAGGGGTACCGTTCCTTAGGCTGTTTACCATGCACCAGTATTTCCAGTGACGCTGACGAGAGAGCGGGGCGCTGGATTGGCACCAGCAAGTGCGGCGGTGAATGCGGCATACACACACGACCATTAAAGGTCGCTAAGGTCTAATAGAGCGGGGCAACCAAGGTTTAGCTAGCAGAATATGGTAGCTAACCGCATTCTGAAAACCATACAGGTAGGGTAAGATTAGAGATACCGTGCCATCAAAGTGATTGAGGGTAGAGAAAATGAAAAATAAACGCAAAAAATGCGCTTACATTGGAGAAACGAGGAGACGCTCATGGCTAAAATCACTTATCTGGCGGATAACCGGTATCTTCATCCTCGGCGGCCTTAGTTGGCTTATTACCCATGATTTGGAACAGACGTCTTGGATAACAATCACCTTCCATAGCATTCGTCTTGTCCTCTACTACTTCCACGAAAGAGGCTGGGAAAACGTGGAGTGGGGTCGGATAAAAGTTCAAGAAAGGGTAGAACACGGGGAAGGTATTTAAGCTCAAAGTAATTCTTCATCAACCGGTATGAAAGACTGACCTGGCAGAATTTTTTTCATTGAGCGCGACTAGGGCAGTTATCCGATTAAAATAAGACGAGGATCAAAAAATCTGTGTGCCCGCTGGGGAAATAAGATGGACCAATACTAATTTCCGTCTTTCACTCCTAGTTCTGACGCCAACCAGCTAGGAGTTCGGCATGACGCTGACAAAATTCGCTGTGGCTCTCTAGTTGAGCAAAAATAAGTTCCTCCTGCCAGTGGGCGTTATACAACTTACAGCCCTTATCTTGACAAAAGGGGTCGCCGCTGAGAGCATAAAAAACCGCTTGCATCACATATCCCTTCATCACTGGTGTCAGACGACTGTCCTCACAACCGAGGCATCTGCCCTTAAATCTCTCGTTAAGTTCCAGGATATCTTTACCTAACATCTCGTACTGCTGCTTGAGGAGATAGTATTCTCTAGGCTTAGCCGGAGCCTCAACTAGGCCGGTAGTCGAAATAATCGAAGGCAGACCATAAACACTGGTACGAGCATGATATCTCTGGTCTTCTGCCCAGGTGACAAACAAGCGATTAGTCAGGAAAATATGAACTAGGCCTAGTCCGCGCTCGTCAGGTGGGATAAGCTCAGCAAAGACTCGGAGCAGGCGAAAACCGTCATAAAGGACACCAAAGGCTCTAGTTTTACCTAGAATCTTCCTCTCCTCGTATTGTATCTCGCCATAGAGAGGTACCGTCTCCGAAATCATCCTTCGGGTTACGTCGTGAATCTTGGCCGCGGCTAGCTTTCGGGCAAAATCAGCGGATCTCGCCAGATAGGGATTAAAAGGATTACCCCTTATCTCTACCGATGGTACCGCGCCTAATTTCTCTCGTAAATAGTCGGCGATCTCCTCCAGATTAACCATTCCGGCCACATTCTCATCATAGAGGATAACCTTCTCCAGTTGACGAAGTCTCATCGTAACTTTTCAAGAACAATCTCCGCGGCCCTCTCCCCAGATGCCAACATTGCCCCGAAGGTGGGACCCATCCGCGGCAAACCATAGGTTGTGGCCGTGGCCATACCTGTAACAACTAAGCCCGGATGAACTTCGCCGGTATGCTCGATAATCAGGTCTTCTGACCTCTCAACCCACATCGCCCCGAAACCCTTAGTTTTGATTAATCCCCGTTGCTCCAGTTTCTTTACTACCTTAGCCTCGTGACCGGTAGCGTCAATCACTATCTTAGTCTCCAAACCAATCGGGTCAACACAGGTTATCTCACGCGGCATTGCCTCGACCGCTGTCCAGTTAACAACGACGCCGGCAACACGATTGTCGCTTCTCAAGACTAAGTCATCAAAACTAGTAAGATTTGCAAACTTAACCCCGGCATCACAGGCGGCGGCGATAAGCTTAGAACAGGCATGAGGACCATCGGCAACCAGGAGACCCTCGCCGACCGCTTTATAAGGAACCCCCAGCTCATCCAAGATTCTCTTCCCTGGCAAACGGATGGTCAATTTATTCATCAGGTAACCCCCCATCCAGAACCCACCCCCAAGATAGTTATTCCGTTCCACAATGAAAACCTTCTTGCCAGCGCGAGTCAAATCTCTACCAGCCATCAGCCCACTAGGGCCTGCGCCAATAATAATACAATCACTCTCCACATACTCCCGGAACTGGGTGGCAAACTCCGAGATGATAGCTCGGGTAATTTCTTTTTCTCCCGCCACGGACTTTTGTATCACTGTTTACTCTCCTCCTTATATAATAATTCTAAACCATTACGCTGAATTTTAACGGTAACCCTCTTCCGGGCGACTACGGTAATGAAGATTATTTGCGAGGTTTCACCTTATTAGTTATCCCATGACGGTGCAAACAGTCCTCAAAAGCTGATTTTAGTGTCTCTGCCGTCAGGGCGAAGCAGCTCGTCTTAACTGGCGATAATCCATCCACTACTTCCGCCGCCATCTAATTTGAGATTTGAAGAGCCTTATCGATGGTCTTCCCCTTCACCATTGCCGTAACCATAGCACTGAAGACAATGGCCGTCCCGCAACCGAAAGGTTTAAACCTAGCATCAATGACAACACCATTGTCCATCTTGATATAAAGCTCCATCGCCTAGCCTTCAATAATATCACCAACCACCGGGTCAACCCTGACCCCTTTGCTCGTTACCCAGATGATACCACGCTCGATATCTTCATCGATACCCTCTAGTTCCAATACTACCCATCCCTTATTTTCTGTGACATCAGCTCGACGAATATTGGTCACCACCTTAAATTGCAGACCAAGATCATAAATGATATGCTCTTTGGTGAGTTGCTCAGGAAAGGTAAACATTACCTGTCTCTTAGCCATTTTTTCCTCCCTCTCCGTCTGGTGACTAGTACACCTGATTCCGAAACGGAAGATACCCTAAAGGGAATTATTTACTAAAAGTCAAAATAAACTTACTCTCGTCGGTTTGCTCAAAAGCTGGCCTGATACGGCGGGCTTTTAACTCTTGAACAACGCTCTTCAGTGAGTCCCGGTCACCCAGGATAATCTTTGCCGTCTCCCCATCATCCATGGTTTCGATAACTTCTATTGCCTTAACTTTAGGGGCCGGGCAAACGAAGCCAGACAAATCAACGGTTTTTGTGGTGATAGTTTCGGGTTTAGTATGCAAGAAATCCTGGTAAAAGCTGGTGTATTTGAAGGCATCATCCGGTGAAATAACCACGGCTAGCCCTTTCCTCGCCTTAGCATATTCCAGCGCCGCGAAAAGAATAGCGCCCGTGGTCGGACCAACCGGAATCCCATCTTTTCTGGCCAGGTCTATAGCCGTCCGATAAGCATCGTCATCACTCACGGGAACAGTCTCATCAATAACCGACCGATCCAGAATCTTCGGTACAAACTCTCCAGCTAATCCAGTGATTCTCTTCATTCCGGGTAGCTTGTGGTTCGGGAAAAATGGTTCCACGCCGATAATCTTTATTTTAGGATTTTGCTCTTTAAGATAACGACCAACACCGGTAATGGTGCCGCAAGTACCATACCCGGCAAAAAAATGGGTAACCTTACCCTGAGTTTGCTGCCAGATTTCTGGTCCCGTGGCCCGGTAATGAGCTTGAATATTCAGTTCATTCTCATATTGATTGGGGCTAACACACTTATCTTTCGTTGACGGGCTTTTGATTAAGGCACTGACCATTCCTCGGGCGCCTTCGTTCGGGAAAAGGGGGCAGAGAGCATCATCAGCTTCAATTACCTTGGCACCCAATAGTTTGAGCAGCACCTTTTTTTCATCAGGGATTTTCTCTGGCACCGCAATCTCGACCGGTATTCCCCAAGCGTTAGCGATACAGACAATAGCAATACCAGTATTACCCGATGATGCCTCAACCACCGTTCTATCCCCGATTTCCAGCTCTTTAAGCATTTCCAGAGCAATCCTATCCTTCACCGAACCAAAGGGATTATACCTTTCCAACTTCAGATAGAACGGAAAGCCCTTATTTGGATTTAGCTGATTTACCCTGACCAGCGGTGTTGGGTTCTCCGGACTGGCAATCATCTGAGTGATGTCAGAATATACTCTCGATTTATGATCGAAACCGTTACTTCCCATGGACACTCCCCGACATTCCCCAAAATAAATATGTTAATCGCATACAGTCATATAGTAAAGTGTAACCTAAACACCCAAGCTAACGCAAACCACTATGTCAGTTATACAGATTCCCGGCTGTCCAGAACCTTTTCCGTTCTCCCGATGTTACCATGGCCTCTAGGCCCAAAGGCTTGACCACCTCGTCAAGGAATTTCGATAGACCAAGACGCTCAATCGTCAAGCCAATTCGTTCCCGCCCCACTGCATTAGCTTGATACCAGAGTATAGTTTTCCCAATAAGAGCATGACACTGCTCGTCGGTAGCGAACTGGACAATTTCATAGGCATAATAGGGATGTTTACCATGCTTACCTCCAACCCGCACTAGCCAACCCTTTCTAGCGGGAACCATAGCATCTATCGGGCAAACTTTAATACAATCGCCGCAGTAATTACACTTATTTTTATCCATTACTGGTAAGTCGTTAACCATAGTCAGTGCTTTGTCATCACAGTTAATAACACAAAGGTTGCAGGCATTACACAGGTTTTCATCCACCTGTGGTTCAATGATTCCCTGGAAGCCTAAGTCCATCTCTCGGGTTCGGGCACAATCAAGGGGACATCCTGAAAAGGAAATCTTGAATTTATGGTGGCCGCTAGCGGTACCGAAATAGCGCTTGTCCACCTCCTGACACATAGCCTGGGTATCCATCAGCCCATTAGGGTTCCAGGTGCAACCGGCACAGGCCGTCGGCACCCGGATACGGGGACCACAAGAAGCCACCGACCAACCAATCTCCTTTAGCTCATCAGTAAGAACATCAAAGTGCTGATAGTGGACATAAGGTACTTCAATCGATTGGCGGAATGAAGTATGAACCTCCCCTCGTCCATATTTTTCGGCAATATCGGCGGCTTTACGTAATTGTGCCGAGGTGATCTTTCCCCCGGGACAGCGCAACCTTACAGTAAAGAGGTTTTCCTGAGTTTGTTTGATAAAGCCGCCACTCTTCAGATTATCAAAATCCAGTTTCAAGCGACGGGATTCCCGCCTTAGTCTGTGGTTGTAGTCCATAACGACTCCTTTCCCTAAAAATAAGTGTCCTTCAATACATTTACATTTCGAAACACACGGACTTTTATGTCCCGATATACTTACTATAAAGTCCCCGAGCTAATGATTCATCGGTAGTGTTCTTCACAATAGCACGACCATCGGGGAAAACTACCATCTCATGGTCACTCAGGACGAAGTCAAGCATAAATTCGTTGCCGATAACCTTCGCGCCTATAGATTCAAGGCGCTCAGCCAAATCTTTAAGGGGGATTCCGCCCAACTTAGTACTCAAAACCTGCACAGCGTTTTGACCGCACAAGGCAGTCGTTCTTAATCCAAATTTACTCTCCAGAAACTCGTATTTACCACTACAGGCAGGGCAATCACTACGAGCCTTAATCTTGAGTTGCTGAAAGCTATTTTGCCAGACATCAATCAAAATGAGACCCCGATTACTCTTCTCCGAGCCAACCAAGAGCTTCAAGGCTTCCGCCGATTGCAGCGAGCCGACAACAAACGGTGCCGGACTAATAACGCCGGCCGTATCACAAGTTAGGAGTATACCACCGCGAGATGGATCGGCTGCGAAGCAACGAAAACAGGGAGGATGGCCCGGCACTATATTCATGGTCATCCCTGAAGAAGAAATAGCACCACCATAAATCCAAGGAATTCGGTGCTTTAAGCAAGCATCATTAATAAGAAATCTGGTTTCGAAATTATCCAAACCATCGAGGACTAAATCAGTATCATCAATAAATTTTTCGATATTGGCATAGTTGACATCAGCGGCAATTCCCTCAATTTCCACGGTTGGGTTTACTCGCTTAAGATGCCGTTCGGCGGCAATTGCCTTAGGCAGACCATCACGGATGTCATCCTCATCAAAGAGAACTTGACGCTGTAGGTTATGGTACTCGATAAAATCGCGGTCAATAATCCTGACCTTGCCTACACCGGCACGAACCAGAATAGTCGCGATAATTGTCCCCAATGCCCCACAACCAACAATAACGACTCGCCCCTTAGCCAGCTTCGCCTGCCCCTCTTCCCTAATACCGGGAAAAAGAGTTTGCGGGAAATATCGCTCAATCACCTGAATGACTGTCTCCTTAAATAAATGTCGGTACTGCCTATCGCCGAAACTTAGATATAGTACATCTTCTCTTTAAGTTGTTCTTTACTTTTGTGCCGTTCCGCCAGATGCTGTAAGGTGATCGACTCCAGAACCTCATTCATCGCGTTTTCCATCTCCAGCCATACATCTCGGGTAACACATGCATCCGCACTTTCGCATAACTTAGGATTAGTGACACACTCTGCCGGCGCAATTGAACCCTCCAGCAGTAGAATAACTTTACTCAACCGAATCTCCGCCGGCGACTTAACGAGCCAGATTCCGCCCTTGGCGCCCCGACTACTCCTAATTATACCACCGGCAATAAGAGGAGCGATGAGGTGTTCCAAGTAGTGCAGTGGAATCCGCTGCCGGCGGGAGATATCCTTCAATAACACCGGCCCCACCCCCTGGTACAGAGCCAAGTCTAAAAGTACTTTGGTTCCATAACGCCCTCTAGTAGAAAGTTTCATTAAGTTCACCTATTCCTGACTAAAATCATCAACTTTATAAAAAATAACATATCCTTTTTAGCCTGTCAACCCCTGTAAGCTACCATTCAACCATCAACTTCCTACAGTCAGTTACCAGCGAGATATATAACGTTTCGTATTTTTTGATAAAAAGTTCGGGAAGCAATCCCGTCCGAAGGAGTGCAAACCGAGCGCAAATTGTTTATTGTCTTCTTTTGTGATTCTCCGAAATACCTTTCTTCTTCATAGTTTCTTTTCCAGTCACCTTTCTAATTCTTTTTTCTCTTGATTCCTTCAATAAACTCAAGGCAGGCTCCTTCAGTAGACTCAAGATGAACGGTGGAGATAACCACGTCTGGATTCCAGTTTTCGCGGGAATGCCAGTGAGAGGGCGGGAATAGCAAAGGATTTAGAGGAGAGACTCTTACAGATTCTTGACAGACGACAGCGTCGATGCTACAATACAAGCGTAATTGGATGAGAAGGGGGTTAGAGGAATGACTTACCGAATCTTCACCTGAACCTGAGTCTCCGTATTAGATGCAGGTGCTGCATCTGTCATTCGTTCGAAGAACCTCCGTCTCCAGAGCGGTGGGGGAGTAGCTGTGGCATTTTAACTACCAGGCTATCGGCCAATCAGTGAAGCGATGCGTGAGGTTCTTCATCCATCGCTTTTTGTTTGGTCAAAAATTAACTAAAGGAAAGAATAAAGAAGTGAAAGGTGAAAAAACACCAACACTAAAGAGAAGCCTGGCACCTTATTACAGTAGCATGGTAACCTTCCTATTATTTCTCGCTCTCATGCTCCTGACTGTAGTGGATATCAGACGAGGCTTTCTGTTTTCTTCTGATTACTTTAAAGTAGGGGTACCTGCGGTAGTACTAAATCTCCACTTAGGTCATCTACCGCTACTATTGATTGGCGGGCTGAGTGTGTGGCTAGCCTATAGATGGATGACCGGGCTCGAGAAAGGGCTTAAGGGAAGGAGACTAAACCTAAAGACTCCGACCATGATCTTGGCCATAGTTATTGGGGCGTTACTAGTCATTGATCTGTTTACCTATCGCGGTGTACCGACAGAACGATTCTTAGAGGCGGGGGAAATGGGCTCTGGACCCGGACCGATGGGAATAGGACGAACCATACCGATAGCCAACCTGCCATGGTGGCTTCAGCCGCTAGGGGAAGGCATCAACTATCTGCTCGTTGTTTGGCACGCTGCCACGCTCAGTATGTTCATTGGAGGCCTTTTCCTCGTTGCCGCCGGGGCAGGCCTCATGGCCAAACTACAAAGCAGAGGTTTTGGCTCCCACCTCGCTGGCGTCGCTCTGGCTCTACCACAACCTTTTTGCTCCTGCTGCGCCGCCCCGATAGGCGGAGCCCTATACCGAAAGGGAGCTTCACTAGGACCGGTACTGGCTTTTACCATTGCATCCCCCATGCTTAACATCACGGCCATAATACTAGCGGCGTCACTCTTACCCACCGAGTTCGCCCTTCTCCGGATTGCCGGTGGCGTTATCGTCGCTGTCTTCCTCACCTATATCGTCTCACTCATCGCGTCCCGATGGATAACCGCAGAGGAAACCGAAATAAAGCACGACCGACTTTTATCCTGGTCGACAAAATTAATGACGGCTTACAGCCGACTATTCAATTTTGAAAAATTGGTCAGCCAGGGCACCCCAAACTCACCGACAGCTCTCATAGCAGATTGGCTGCGCATGACCGGAAGACTAGCGAAAATAGTCATCCCGATACTTCTCGTCACCGCATCGCTGACCGCCTATGCCGTACAAGCGATGCCCGATACAGGAAATAACCTCTTCGGAGTAATTATCACCTCATTCTTTGGGACCCTACTCATGGTGCCCACCTGGACCGAAATCCCATTCGCGGCCGGAATGATAGCCAAGGGATTTCCTGCCATAGCCGCTACTGCCCTATTGGTCCTACCGGCGGTCAGCATACCTTGTTTAATCATTATCGCCGGAGCCGTTGGTAGAACGAGGGTAGCAATTACCACGGGGCTAGCTGTTTTTGCGGTCGGAATAGTGGCCGGTATAATTTTCCTCTAAAAGAGAGCCTTAGAGATCAAACTAACAGCGTAATCATACAGGACAGATGACAAACAGGTTAATTCCCCCATATTGAACAAAGGGGGAGTTAACCTGTATATAGACAGAATACCCGAGTTTTCCGAAGAGTTTCCACTCACGCACGTTATTCCCGCTCATATCGATTAAATAAGCTGTGGTTCCACCAAGCGGGGCAAACAATGTGACATCCCCTGAGGGTCCAGCACTTTTCGCGCTTACCCTACTTAGAGAATTGGGTTGTACAGATCTATCGCTTCTGACGCATCGCACATAATTAAATAACCTTATTTCGTCACCTTGGGGACCGAAAATAGACTTGTATTGACTTACCCTCCACCAACAAGATATAATAACTCTGTTGGTCAGACGCTGAGTTTTACCAGCAAGATAGGACCTTCGAGCTGTTGATCCTAATGGTGTTTTTCCTATGGACAGTAGCCGCTGGGTGTAAGTGGAAACGCTTACGCCTCCCGTGTTTGGAAAGGAGGAGTCTTTGGGTATAGCGTCTTTTGTGAAGCACCTCCTTCCGGGGTGTTTTTTTAATTTAGACTCTTCTTCCGGTAAAAGAACAAAGAGGAAAGAAATTGAAGAGGCTTATTTATTATTCGGCCAGTTTGTTCGTAATTCTAGGCATGATAACTAGTTCCATTGGCTGCACGGCAACTCGTCTCAAAGTCGCCACCACCACCAGCCTCTATGACACGGGACTTTGGAGCCACCTGGAACCGATGTTTGAAGAGAAGTATAAAGTCGAATTAGACGTTATCCATGCCGGTACCGGTATTGCCCTAGAATACGGCAAGAGGGGAGATGTGGATGTTATCACGGTTCATGACAAAGCCGCTGAAGAGAAGTTTATCACCGACGGCTACGGCGTCCAGCGAGTCCCCTTCGCCTACAACTATTTTCTTATCGTCGGACCACCATCCGACCCAGCCGATATCAAAGGCTTAAGCTCCGAGGAAGCTTTCAAGAAGTTAATGGCCACCAGCGATGGTATTTTTGTTTCTCGGGGAGACAATTCCGGGACACATACTAAAGAGAAAGCCGTCTGGGAAAACGCTGGCTTCGATTACGAAACTGTCAGAAAAGCCGGTGCCTGGTATATCGAAGGAGGTAAGGGCATGGGCCCAACTCTGCAGATGGCCAACGAAAAGAAAGCCTACACCCTTACCGATATGGGCACTTTTGCCACCTACAAAAGTAAGCTGCAATTAGTGCCAACAGTAGCCAAAGGTAGTACCTTACTCAATGTCTATTCCGCTATCGCCGTGAATCCGGCGAAAGTCCCCGGCGTTAATATGGATACAGCAAACAATCTGATAAGTTTCCTGGCTTCACCCGAAATACAGAAATTCATCGGTAATTACGGCATTCAGGAATACGGAATACAGTTATTCATTCCTAGCGCCGGAGTCAAATCAACACAGTAACGAATAGTATCTAATAGGAGATAAAACGACTTGAATGAAATCTGGCAAGGCTTACTTGAGGCCATTAAGCTTATCGTCTCCCTCGACCCAGAAATCCTAGAGATTTCCGGCCGATCATTATGGATTGCCCTGTCTTCCTGCTTACTGGCATCAGTTATTTGTCTCCCCATCGGTGGGCTTATACATTTTCAGCGTTTCGCGGGGAAAAGAACCTTAATCAGCCTGATTCAGACCTTCTATAGTATACCAACCGTGGTTATCGGCTTGTTTGTTTTTGTCTTACTTTCCCGTACCGGGCCGTTAGGTGGATTCAATCTACTCTTCACACCGACGGCGATGATTATCGGGCAGATGCTCCTAGTCATACCGATCGTACTAGGCTTGACTATTTCCGCACTAAGTGGCATCGACAAGGTGATACCCGATACGGCCCGTTCCCTCGGTGCCGGGAGCTTTCAGACCGCGGTTGTCGTCCTCAAAGAAGCTAGATTTGCCGTTACCGCGGCCATGATAATGGCGTTTTCCCGAGCCATCTCTGAAGTGGGACTAGCCCTTATTGTCGGCGGTAACATTAAAGGATTTACGCGGGTCATCACCACGACTATATCATTAGAGACAGCCAAGGGTGATTTAGAGTTAGCCCTAGCACTAGGTATCATTCTTATGTTCATTGCCCTAGTTATTAATCTCGTCTTAAATCAACTTCAGACAAGGTAAAATGCCGTTAATCGAAACCGTAGATTTATGCCAGAAATATAATGGGCACGACGTTCTGAAGAAAATCGCGTTGCAGGTCGAGCCTGGTGAAGTCCTGTCCTTGATTGGGCCTACAGGTGCGGGTAAGACAACGCTACTACGGCTGCTCGACCTTCTGGATACACCGACATCGGGCCGAATATATTTTGCTGGTACTGAGGTTACCCGGTCCGGAAAGACAAGATCGGAAACACGGCGCAAGATGGCTTTTGTCCTCCAGAAACCAGTTGTCTTCAATGCTAGTGTCTACGATAACGTCGCCTACGGCTTGAAGTGGCGAGGTATTACCAGGAACGAACTGTATCAAAGGGTCAGCGGTATTTTGGAGACAGTATCTCTTTCTGCTTTACGGGACAGAAATGCCCGCACCCTGTCCGGCGGAGAAATACAGAGAATAGCCATTGCTAGAGCCATCGCTCTCGAGCCAGAGTTACTACTACTGGACGAACCCACCGCCAATCTCGACCCAATTTCGATATCGCGAATCGAGAAACTAATCGCCAACATCATTCACCAGCATAAGACCACAATAATTATGACAACACATGATATGCGTCAGGGTCAGCGTCTACCCAATAAGGTAGCTGTACTAATAAACGGTGAAATCCTTCAAACAGGGAGTTCCAGGGATATATTTACTTCGCCGCACAACCAAGAGATTGCTGAATTTGTTGGTACCGAGAATATCATTAACGGCGTCATCACCACCAGTGAGGAAGATTTGGTCACCATTAACACCAGCGGTAAGATTATCGAAGCGATTGCCGATTACCCCGTCGGCGAAGAGGTTTGCGCCTGCATCCGACCGGAGGATATTACCCTAGCTAATTCACAAGCGCCGAGTAGCGCCCGAAACTCATACGCCGGAAAGATAATGCAGGTGGTACCGATAGGCCCGCTTTGTCGCATAGAAATCGACTGTGACTTTTCGCTATTCGCTCTGGTCACTGGAAGATCAGTCGAAGAATTAGATTTAGTAAGAGGGAAGACGATTTACGCCACCTTCAAAGCGACAGCAATACATATCATCCGGAGGGAAAGATGACCGGGCTTTTCGACTCATGGCAACGCCGGATTAACTATCTACGAATATCGGTAACCGACCGCTGTAACTTCAACTGTGTTTATTGCGCAGGCGGTTCAGATTCGTCGGCACTCCGTAGCGTAGAACTCTCCTATGAGGAGATACATCGTATCGTCGAGATTGCCGCTGGTATGGGGATCACCAAATTGCGCCTGACCGGTGGCGAACCATTACTGCGACCCAACCTGAGCCGATTAGTCGGGATGTTGTCCCAAGTTGATGGTATCAAAGCTATCTCGCTAACAACTAACGGAATGTTCCTCAGCAAGTATGCTCCAGAATTAAAAAAGGCGGGGTTAAACCGAGTCAATGTCAGCCTAGATACGCTGCAGGCCGATAAGTTCAAACGTATTACTGGTAGTGACCAGCTAAAGGAGGTACTCGCTGGTATCGAGGCCACCCGTCTGGCCGGACTTAACCCGGTTAAGATTAATGTGGTGGTGTTACGCGGTATCAACGACGATGAAATTATTGATTTTGCCCGGCTAACTATTAGCCAGGGATGGCATGTCCGCTTCATCGAATTTATGCCTTTCGGAGCACTAAGAAATGAGGTCGGGGAAATGGTCTCAGCCGAAGAAATCCAAGAGAGTATTCAAAGTCTTGGCCATCTCGAACCCGACGTCGGCGAAAGTGGTGATGGTCCGGCTCGATACTATAGATTTACCGGAGCCGCGGGGACAATTGGTTTTATTAGCCCGGTGACTAAGCACTTCTGTCATAACTGTAATCGTCTGCGCCTAACAGTTGATGGTCGGTTACGTCCCTGTCTGCTCGACGACGACGAAGTTGACCTGAAAGCCGCATTACGTAACGACGCCAAGACAGAAGAATTACAAGAGCTTATCCGTCGAGCTGTGACCATAAAACAAGAACAACATCACTTGGCGGACGGGATTAGCCCGCAGAAGCGATCGATGCGCGAGATTGGAGGCTAACTTATAAATCTAAAGTACTAAATACGAAACACGAATGAAATTTACTAAAATCGGAGGTGAACCGTGAACAGGTTGACTCACGTGGATGCTAAGGGTGAAGCCCGAATGGTCGACGTCGGCGCAAAGGGCAATACTGAACGCGAGGCGACAGCTAAGGGAAAAGTAATTATGAAACCGACGACCCTGGAACAAATTAAGATGGCCGGGCTGAAAAAGGGGAATGTACTGGCAGTCGCCCAGGTAGCGGGCATTATGGCGGCCAAAAAAACGCCTGACCTCATACCTCTATGTCATCCCATTCTAATTAATGATGTTATTATTGAATTCGACCTGGCAGCTAACGATACCATCGGCATCACCGCGACAGTAAAGAGTAGCGGGAAAACGGGTGTGGAGATGGAGGCTCTAGTCGCCACGTCAGCAGCTGCCCTGACAATCTATGATATGGCTAAAGCAATAGATAAGGGCATGACCATTAGTGAGATATATCTCAAAAGCAAAACTGGCGGGAAGAGCGGGACTTATCGAAGGGAAGAGGCCTGACACCACCAAAATCTAAAACAGCGTTACCGTAACCGTCTCGCCTTTCTCCAGCAAATTAATATTTTCGGGAATTTCGATATAACCATCAGCCTCGGCGACGCTCGTGATTGACCCGGAACCCTTGGACACGGAAATTGCCTCGCCCCCTTCGATTCTAACGGTTAAGAATTGTCTTCTCCCCACGCCACCGGAGACCCGGTGAGCCAATTTCGTCACAACCGTTCCCCCCAGTTTCGGCGGTAGATGGGCCATCTTTCTGATTGCCGACAGAAGGAAGAGATAACTAATAACCAAGCAGGAAGTCGGGTAGCCGGGCATACCAAAAAGCGGTTTACCCTGTACCATGGCAAAAAAAGTCGGTTGGCCGGGTTTGACCTGAATTCCATGGAAGAGAATCTCACCCCAGCCGTGCAGGACGTCTACCAGTAAGTCTCTTTCCCCAACCGAGGAACCGCCGGAGGTAACCACCAAATCGCTGCTCAAAGCTTGGCTGATTCTTATTTTAATCTCCTCCGGGTTATCACGAGTAACGCCGAAGATGACAGGGAGACCACCGTGTGCCCTCACCACCGAAGCGATGGTATGTGAGTTGACATCATAGACACCCCCCCGCTTCAACTTCTTACCCAGTTCAGATACTTCCTCACCGCTAGGTAGAATAGCTACTTTTGGTTTAGCGTAGACTCTGACTTTAGTGAGTCCCTGAGTAGCCAATGCCCCGATTTTCCCGGGATCCAAGACAATACCTGTCTTAAGAATTGTTTCGCCCTCTTTGATATCTTCACCTTTCTGACTAACATTAGCCTTAGGGTAGACCGACTTGAACACCTCAATCTTACCGTCGCTTACTTCGGTATCCTCAACCATCACTACCGCGCCAGCGCCGCGAGGCATCATACCCCCGGTAGCAATTTGATGGCATTCGCCCGCTTTTATCGCTGTTTTTGGCGTTTCCCCGGCATGCAGCTCCCCAACCACCTTAAGTATTTTGGGGTTTCGCTGATCAGCACCAAAGACATCTTTAACTTTGACGGCATAGCCGTCTAAGGCCGCCCGGTCAAAGGAGGGTATACTCAGGCTAGCCACTACCGTTTCAGCCAGGACACGGCCTGAAGCCTCATCGATATTGACCGTTTCCACCCGGGTGATTGGCTTAATGCTTGCCTCAACGATACTTCTAGCCTCGCCGTAGGCAAGAAGCGCGCCAAAGGGTTTCATCTTGTTGCCTCCCGAACCATATGCCCGATTTCCGGTAGAATTATCTTCTCCAGAGCTAACCTCGTTGCCCCCAACGAACCCGGCAGACAAAGAATGACCTTACCCCGGGCAACACCGGCTAGGGCGCGGCTCATCATACTTGATGAG
Organism: Dehalococcoidia bacterium UBA2162; assembly: GCA_002335405.1. Classification (GTDB taxonomy): domain Bacteria; phylum Chloroflexota; class Dehalococcoidia; order Dehalococcoidales; family UBA2162; genus UBA2162. Next base: position 22,759 of record DCWM01000045.1, on the reverse strand, counting down.
CCAATTTCCTGGTATGACAGGAAGCGAAAAAGTTCACCAAAACCATCCAATTTTTTCTCTAGGATTGGGGACACCGTTTCTACGGTAAGGTCCCGATGACTCAGTCCGGTACCTCCGCTAGCGATGATAACTTGCACTGCTGTATTACTAAGAAGCTCATTCAGTTTCTCCTTAATAGCAACCGCATCGTTTTTCAAAAGAGAATGCGAGATTACCTGATGACCGCTTTCATCTAGCCTCTGCCCAAGAAGCTGGCCGGATTCATCGGTCTTCTCCGTTCTCGTATCCGAGATGACAAGAATGGCGCAATTTGTGCTCTGCGGTGCTTGCCGTTTATGTTCCAGATGACTCAACACCCTTCACCCTTTCCTACGAAGTCGACGAATTCCATTATAGGGGTTATCAATAAGACAAAGCAACACGGAGATTATTCAAAGGTTCGAGACAAAAACTACGTGGCTTGAGTTGGTAACTTCATTAGATTATACTACTTCCATATACAGGGAAATCCCCAGCGTCTCGAGATGAGGGGTCAGATGGCGTTAGATTTAACCAAGGTGGCGACTCAAGTTGGGGGGATACTACCGCGACTGAAGACTCGCCGTGAAAAGCACAAGGAACGTCTCCAATCAGCCCTGGATTTCCTCCGTAATAGTACTGAGGACTTCGCCCGTCTCAAAGCAAAGATTAACGCCAGCAAAACGACTTGGCCGGTGGCCGGGCTGTTCGAGGGGCTTGAACAGAGCCACCCAGCACTTCCCCTACCGACCGAATTCACCATCATCGCCAGCGATGGCTCTCAGATCGATGTCGACCGCCACCAGTCATTCCAATGCTATCTGATAAATATCGGCAGTGTAGCTCTTCACTATGGCCCTCATCCCAATGCCGTCCTGGAGAGCCGACCGCGGCTCTACGCCGAGGATAAAGACCTGATGATTACTGCACCCGGCAGGAACACACAAGAAGAACCCATCAAAGGCGCTCTTCTCGACATCAAACGTAGTGTCGAAGAATGCCACCGATTGGTTGAACTAGCTGAAGAACTACCCCCCGGCAGTTCCATTCTGGCTCTGCTCGATGGCTCACTAACGCTGTGGGGATTAACGGCTTACCCCAATTTCGTCGCCGATATACTGCTACGCAAGGGCCTTCTTACTTATCTCGACCAGCTACGCGAGCTTAACAAAGACAGACAACTTGCCCTAGCCAGCCATATCAGCTTACCGGGCAGCAAAGATGTCGTCAACGCTGTTAGAGTAGCTGTCTGCCCCGACGAACCGGTGAATTGCGCCTGCTGCTCCAGCTTACCGGAACAGGCTTGCGATATCGTAACTGGCTTACTAGACCGCGATCTTTTTGCCAACTTACTTGCCCCGGGAGAGAGGTCAGAATTATTCTTCAGTCAATCCAAAGTCGTTAAAGAACACTACGGAGAACACCCCATCTATTTCTTCTATCTACGATTGAACGACGAAATCGCCCGGGTGGAACTCCCGCGGTGGGTTGCCCAGGATGATGGCTTACTCAATCTAACACATACCTTAATTTTAAATCAGTGTAACCGAGGACACGGTTACCCTGTCGCCCTGAGCGAAGCCCATGAGCAGGCGGTCGTCACCGCTAAAGATAGGGGAAACTTCTGGCAACACATAGAATCACTACTGGTGAACGAACACCTACCCACCGTCAACTCTAGCAAAAGTTTCAGTAAGAGAACAAGATGGATTTAGAGTGACCACATGACGCTTTTCATTAGTCACTGTGAAAAAGAAGGTAAGAGATTACAATAACACCAATAGTCAGGTAGGAGGCAAGCAAATGGGAAGCAAAGGCAGAAAGAATACAAAGAAGCCCAAACAGGACAAGAAGAAGACAGCGGCCGGCGGGAATAAATAACACTTTAGATTATCATTCCCACCCCGTATCGCTGTACGTGGTAAACTATAGCGGGAATCCAGAGAAGAGGTATTATTACCCCGTCTCGACTCATCGAGACGCGCAATAATAATTGAGTATGGTTGAACATGTCTGAGAATTCAAGAGTCGGTGAGGTCATTGAAGCCAGTACCACCGAGTTCGTGGCGCAGTGCTACGAGCTTTACCAGTCACCCCCACTAGGTAGTCTGGTAAAGACCATCCCGACACCGTCGGGACCGGTGGAGCTTTACGGCATCGTCTATCAGGTGACGACGACTGGCCTAGACCCAGGCCGCCGCCCGATTGCCCGCGGCAAGGACGAGATAGATGAAGAAGCCATCTACCAAGCCAGTCCCCAATTGGAAAAGCTACTGCGCACTGAGTTCGGCGCTCTGGTCGTCGGGCACAAGCGCTTCAACTCCACTTCCTCGGCTTCGGCCGAAACAAGTCAGCATGAGCAGGAGAATAAATTATTTTACTACCTGCCACCCAAACCTACCCGGATCCACAGCTTCGTTTATCAGTGTTCCTCTGATGAAATCAGGGAGTTCGGCCAGTCTTTTGATTTCCTCAGTATGCTACTCTCTACCCACCTACCCATCCTTGCGGAGGAACTGACGGCGGCTTCACTGCGCCAGATGAGCTCGGTACATCCCGACCCTCACACCTATCTGGTCGCCGCGGGTAAGGAACTAGCGATATTACTGGCCAGCGATTATAACCGACTTAAGGCGATACTAGGGAGAATAAGGGAATGAGCAAACCCCTCGGCCTCGTTGTCTCTGGTTCGCTAGATACTGGAATTAAAGTCAGGCTGGATAGCTCGACTTCGGTAGAGGAAATGACGGTGGGGCGCTTTATCACCATCGAGGGGGAGAAGCATCGCTTCTTCGGCATGATCACCGATATCAGCCTCGGCGTTATTAATGACCAGATTATCCAGACCCCGCCAAACGACACCTTTATCGCTCAGGTATTAACCGACGCCAGTACCTATGGCATGCTTGACGTTCTACCGATGCTCACTATCGGCAACGTAGCTGGGCATGAGGAACCTCAGCCGGTCAAGACGGTGCCCCGTCACTTCTCTCCGGTAAAGCTAGCTTCAGACACTGATATTGAGTCAGTCTTTGGCAAGGAAGACGAAAAGAGGTTCTGGATCGGTAACCCACTAGATATGGAAACCAAACTCTGTCTCAATCTGGAAGAGTTTGTCAAGCGCTCCAACGGTATCTTTGGCAAGAGCGGTACCGGGAAGACATTCCTAACGAGAATCATGCTTATTGGAATACTGCAGAGCAAGGCAGTTAACCTGATCTTCGACATGCATAATGAGTACGGCGATACCGGTACTAAAGAAGGCAGCGGTACGGTTAAGGGACTGAAACAACTTTTTGAGACGAAGGTGGCCGTATTTTCCTTAGACGAAGAAAACTCAGGCCGCCGCAGAACGAAGCCTGATGCGATAGTTAAGATCGGCTACGACGACATTATGCCTGAAGACATAGTTATAATGAGACAGACATTACGTCTCACCGAATGGGCCGTTACAGCTATCTACCCGCTGAGCCATGCATTTGGCAAAAAATGGATACAGCGCACTATGGAAGCTACTATTGAGACTATCCCAGAGAGTGTAAAAGTCCACGAGAGCACCCTCCAGAATCTGCAGCGGGGGCTACAGTCTCTGAATAGTCTTCCCTTTATACAGGAACAACAGTCTGCAGGCAAAACTGCAGATGACATCCTGAGGTATCTCGAGAGAGGTACAAATGTTGTCCTTGAGTTTGGCAAACATCAAAACATCGCCACTTATATGTTTGTAGCCAATATGCTCAGCCGCCGCATATACACAAGCTATCAAAAACGGATGGAAAATGCGATGGCATCAGCCGAGGAAAATACCAAACCTCACCCGCTAGTTATCACTATCGAAGAGGCTCACAAGTTCCTTAATCCTGAGGTAGCTGACCAGACCATCTTTGGCACCATCGCCCGCGAGATGCGCAAATACAATGTTACCCTCTTGGTGATTGACCAGCGCCCCAGTGGCATTTCCGAGGAGGTCATGTCCCAGCTTGGCACCAAAATAAGCTGCTCACTCGATAACGAACGTGACATTGACAGCGTGCTGGCGGGTGTGTCCGGCAAGAAAGAGCTTAAGGGGGTACTTTCCAAACTAGCCTCCAAACAGCAGGCTCTTATCTTTGGTCATGCCGTACCCATGCCGGTATCATTCCAAGTTCGGGAGTATGGTTCGGCTAAATCCTACGATCAATTTAAGTCCACCAATAAGAGCAAAACAAAAAGCCAAGCCGAAAAGGATGCCGAGAACCTAATCATATGGGACTAAGAACTAAACAAACCTCAGAGGACGGACGACATTCCACCAGAGCACCATCACCCCTGACTCAGACGATGAGACTGTTACGCCACCACAACCTCCGGGTGAGAAAAAGGTTGGGCCAGCATTTCCTGGTTGATGGGGATGTACTCGAGCGCATTATTACCTCGGCTGAGCTTACCCCGACCGATTTGGTCATAGAAATAGGACCGGGACTGGGCGTACTCACCAAACAACTAGCTCAACAGGCGGGCTGGGTAATCGCTATGGAACTGGACAACACATTAGCGGCAATCCTGAAACAGCGCATGGCTCCTTATCGTAACGTGACCATCATCAATGAGGACGTACTTAAGATTGACCCAGCCGCTTTACTTGAAACACAAAAGGCGAAATTTCCCCCCGAAATAAACTCGACTGGCTATAAGGTCGTGGCTAACCTCCCCTACTATATCACCGCTCCCACCCTACGCTATTACCTTGAGTCTTCGGCCAAGCCAGAGATGATGGTGGTCATGGTACAGAAAGAGGTGGCTGAAGAGATTATGGCTAAGCCTGGCCGTCTGAGCCTCTTAAGCATCAGCATCCAGCTTTACGGCGAACCAACGCTCATTACCCGTGTGCCAGCACACTCCTTTTATCCGGCACCAAAGGTAGATTCGGCGATACTTAAGATTATCGTTTATCCCCAACCGTCGGTCAATATTGCCGATAACGAAAATTTTTTCCGGGTAATACGTGCTGGCTTCAGCTCCGCCCGCAAGCAAATCGGTAATTCCCTGGCACAAGGTCTAGGATTACCTAAAGTGGAGACTTTGTCTTTACTAGCTAAAGCCGGCATCGACGCGCAACGACGAGCGCAAACGTTAACACTTAAAGAATGGGAGCGACTGGGGCAGACATTCTCGACTTATCGGGTCGAAGCGTCATGATTACAGTTATGGCCCCAGCCAAAATTAATCTAACCCTAGAAGTCCTGGCTAAACGAACCGATGGTTTCCACGAGATTCGCAGCGTCATTCAGACGATAGGTCTGTGTGACCGTCTCTTTTTCCAAGATGGAGAGACGTTTGAGTGCAAGAGTGGTTCGCCCGGCTGGCTCGCGGAAAAGAGCCTCATCCCCGAGGCGACCCGCCTACTTCGAGAGACCACTGGTTGTTATCGAGGGGCCGTCATCACCGTGGAGAAATGTATCCCCCTGGTCGGCGGATTAGGTGGAGACAGTAGTGATGCCGCAGCCACTTTACGAGGACTGAACCAATTCTGGGAATTAGCGCTACCACAGAATAAATTACTTGAGTTAGCCCGCCAATTAGGTTCAGATGTCGCCTTCTTTCTCGATGGCGGTACGGCTCTGGTCGAGGGGCGGGGAGAGCTTGTCATTCCCCTACCACCCTTACCTCGGACATGGGTTGTCTTGGTGATTCCCACCATCCCCCAACTGCCGGAGAAAACGAAGCAGCTTTATGAGAGCCTTAAGCCAAGCCACTACACCGATGGACAAATTACCCGGCGAATGGTAGCCAAACTGAGAGAAGGCGGAGAGTTATCCATGAGCCTTTTGTTTAATGCCTTTGAGAACGTTACCTTTACCCGCTTCCCAAAGCTAAACGTTTATCGAGAGCGTATGATAAGAGCCGGCGCACCTCATATTCACCAGGCGGGTTCGGGACCAATCTTATTTACTCTATTCAAGGATAGAACCCAAGCTGAAGAACTATCCCGACACCTAAAAGAGCAGAAAATAAAATCGTATCTAGCCGAAACCATACCCTCAAACAAAAATTCATGATATAATAACCATTATCAATAACTTAATAATCAGGGTAAAGAGAAACGTTAATGGGGCAAAGAACGGCGACGATCAAAAGAAAGACTAAAGAGACCAATATTAGTCTTGGGCTTAACCTAGATGGCGGTGGCCAATGGGAGATAGACACCGGGATTAAGATGCTCGACCATCTTCTAGCCCAGGTCACGCAACATGGTCGGTTCGACCTGAAGCTCTCTGCCAAAGGGGACAACCAGCATCATCTGATTGAAGATGTGGCTATTTGTTTCGGCAAGGCTCTGACTCAGGCGCTCGGAGACAAAAGGGATATTGTCCGCATGGCTAATACCTCGGTACCGATGGATGATACCCTCGCGATGGTGGCGGTAGACATAGGAGGACGCGGGTACACCGTCTTAGACCTGTCCTTCAGTCGCAGTAGCAAGAAGTGGGAATTACTCGGGTTTCCCCCCGACCTCATTCGCCACTTTTTTGAGTCCTTCGCCGCTGAAGCTAAGCTCAATCTCCACGCCCATGTTCTTTACGGCGAGAACGACCACCACAAGGCCGAGGCGCTATTCAAGGCTCTAGGACGAACCCTGGATACAGCAACCAGAATCGATAAACGGACTAAAGGCGAACTCCCCAGCACTAAAGATCTACTTTAGCTTTCGCTCCGTTAGTCTTTCGTAAGCCTCACGGTATCGCCTGGCGGTAGCTTCGATAACTTCAAGGGGAAGCATCGGAGCTGGGGGTTGTTGATTCCAGCCGGACTGGGCAAGCCAATCACGGACAGGCTGTTTATCATAACTCGGCTGAGATTGTCCAACCTCATATTGCTTGGCATCCCAAAAACGAGATGAGTCCGGGGTCAGCAATTCATCAATCAGGATAAGCTGACCATTATCCAGACCAAACTCCATCTTAGTATCGGCAATAATAATACCCCGCTCCCGAGCATATTCCCGGGCATAAGCATAAATCGCCAAGCTTTTCTCCTTCAATTCTTCCGCCAGATTCTCCCCAACCAAATTCTTCACTCCGTCCATAGTTAGCGGTTGATCGTGACCAATTTCCGCTTTCGTTGTTGGAGTGAAAAATGGCTGGGGTAACTCCTGACTCTCCAGTAAGCCTTTAGGCAAAGGGATACCGGAGACGGTAGCAGATTGACGGTATTCCTCCCAAGCAGAGCCGGATAGATACCCACGTACCACACACTCGATAGGGACCCGCTCGACCTTCTTCACAACCATCGAACGCCCCACAAGGTAAGCTGGGTAGAAGAAACGATCTGACGGTGAAAGGTAACGATCGAGAGCTCTCCTATCATCAACCGTTTCTACTAGATGATTAGCCATCAAATTAGTTGTCTTCTCGAACCAGAAAGCGGAAAGTTGGTTTAGTACCAGTCCCTTGTCCGAGATACCGCAGGGCAGGATGACATCAAAAGCGGAGATTCGGTCAGTAGCGATAATGAGCAGACGACTATCCAGTTTATAAGTATCCCGCACCTTCCCACGAATGAACAAAGGTAGGGACAGATCGGCGCTGTGCAATACCTGGGAAGGAGTCGCCATAGCGCAGTTAGAGTATCATAAATTTAGTCTGTCCGTCTATTTAGAAGTATTTACTCGATACTATCCCTTAGCTGCTGCCGACTAGTCACAACCGCTGCGGTATCAAGGAAATTCTTAATAGAGCCACTCTGCGCCCTTAACTTCTTTAATTCTGCGCCGATGGGATTTATAGAGGTTGGACTATCGGCGTAAGTGTCATAAAAGGCAAGATAGGCTTGGTTAAGTTTTCTAATATCATGGCCCATGGTAGCCAAGAACCGACATTTCTTCTCCATGAACGCTTCAGCTAGATCGATTTCTCCGCGGGCGAGGTAACTGTCTACCGTTCGCCTTATTTCCCTGATCTCACGATCAACATCGAATTCTGTCGCCGCGACCGGATTCTGGCTGGCACCAGCTGCGAGAGACGCATAGTATTTATCATACACCATATCGCCGATTTCTTTACCGAGCATACTGACTAGAGTTTCATTCATTACAGCAACATCGTAGTTCCGACGCAGGCCAGTTAAGTCGAGTAGATAAAAGAAGCCCAGAGGCTTAAAGGCAAGATATTGATGCAGCCACTCGTGGACTCCTGTTTCTATGACCGATTGCAGATTGGCCTCATCAGCGACAAGAGTAGGGTAGGTCGCCCCCAGCCCACCCAACCCCACCACCAGCGAGGAAACCCCTAACCTATCAACCCGAGATTCAATATAATCGATACCCTCGCGGGTAAGGTCCGGTTTCAGGATAATTTTCCTCACGGTCTCTACCCTATCTCTAGACGAAATTACCAGTAAATTAGGCGGTTTTTCCAACTTAAGGTTCACCGGAGGGGAACTGACCCGTAACCCGACTATCGGATTGAAGATACCAAGTTCGGTCAGAGTTTCTCTAATTTGTTTCTCGAGGATTCTCTCCACTGTACCAGTTAGAGTCCTTTTTTGGTTCTGCAGCCGGTTCAACTCGGCCTCCAGCACATCTGAGTTAAGTTTACCATCAGCCTGAGCATCGTATGTTAGCTTTGATCTTAAAGTACTTA
>DCWM01000045.1:0-13721 GCA_002335405.1 Dehalococcoidia bacterium UBA2162 | reverse complement strand
CCCCCCCAACCAAAGAAAATAGACTGCTTCATTTCGTACGGGATGGCCTTTACCTCCCATCCCACCACACTGAACTGATGTGCCTTTACTATCGATTTAAGGTGAACATCAAAACCACGGGGTGGAACACAACCAGAGATCCAGGCAGGCAGTAATGCCAGTAGCGCAACGTAAAAGACGACGTGTCTCTTCGCCTTAACCTTACGGTCTTTCCTGTTTATCTTCTCTTTCCCTAGCATGATATCTATACCCATAATATATTATGCCAATAAAGTGCACAAATACTTTCAGCCAAAGCCAGTGACTTCTGCTATAATACTTACTAAGCCAATGATTATCGCAGTTCTTATTGCCCTTCTCGTAGGCTTAATTATTCTGGGCAGCGGCTTATTCATCTGGTTCGTCTCCAGACAGAGACTGGTGACTAAATCTAGGGAACCAGCCAAACCAGCCTCAAGAGAACCCACATCAATCTTTCGCTGGAGTTATGTTGCGCTCCCGGTAGCCGTTCTTCTCTTCTCAATAATTCTGGTAGCCATATTTTCCCCCAAACTCCCAACTGAACTCGCCTATCGCTTTAATGGTGACGGTTCACCGGATCGCTGGCTCAACCGGAGCCAGTTTCTCCTGATCACACTCCTACCTCAATTTATCCTTACTCTGCTAGCGGCAGCCATCACCTGGGGAGTAACTAAACTAAGCCGCCTGCTCCAGTCACCCGAGAGCCTCGGTAGTAATCCGAAAAACATCATCCGAGTCATGGGCAACATGATGGCGCTACCCCAAATCATTCTCAGCTTTGCCATGCTCGATATTTTCAGCTACAATTCATACCAAATACATATTATGCCACTCTGGATATTCGCCTTGATTACCATGGGAGCCGGTGGTATCGTTCTTGCTATCTTCTTTCTCCGAGCAGCCAGGGAGGCCTGGCAAACTACCCAATAGCCGACCTCTGTGCTACACTATGCCAGATTCCTAAATTCAATTTATTAAGGGAACTTTAAGGAGCAATTAGGGTGACTAATAAGGCACCAACCCCGGTTGATATGGGAAAGATCGTCTCTCTCTGCCAACGGCGTGGTTTCATCTTTCAGAGCAGCGAAATCTATGGTGGTCTCTCCAGTTGCTGGGATTACGGACCACTGGGGGTGGAGTTAAAGCAAAATATCAAAGAGGCCTGGTGGCGTGCCGTTGTCCACCAGCGTGATGATATAGTCGGCCTGGATACCAGTATCCTAATGCACCCCACGATCTGGAAAGCCAGCGGACACCTCGAGGGGTTTTCCGACCCCCTGATAGAGTGCAAGAACTGCCACCTCAGATATCGCTCTGATGAAGTGAAAGAGGTACAATGTCCGTCCTGCGGTGGTGAGTTCACTGAGCCACGCCTGTTCAACCTCATGTTCAAGACTTTCATGGGACCAATTGAAGAAGAGGCTAATACCGTCCACCTGCGCCCGGAGACCGCCCAGGGTATTTTCGTTAATTTCCAGAATGTACTTAATACCACGAGGAAAAGACTCCCCTTTGGTATCGCCCAGACTGGTAAAGCTTTCCGTAACGAAATTACCACAGGTAATTTTATCTTCCGCAGTCGAGAGTTTGAACAGATGGAAATCGAATTCTTCGTGAAGCCAGGTACCGATGAAGAGTGGTTCAAATACTGGCTTGAGGAACGGCTGAACTGGTACATCAGACTAGGCATTAAAAAGGAGAATCTCCGTCTACGCCAGCATACCAACAAAGAACTAGCCCACTATGCACGTGCCTGCTCTGATGTGGAGTTCTCCTTCCCGATGGGCTGGGCGGAACTAGAGGGTATCGCCAATCGGGGTAATTTCGACCTGACGCAACATGCCAGCTCCAGTGGTAAGGACCTCAGCTACTTTGATGAAGAGACTAAAGAACATATTATTCCCTATGTCATTGAACCATCGGCTGGAGTCGACCGCTCCGTCTTGGCTTTCCTCTGTGATGCCCATACCGAAGAATCGGATAGAGAGGAAACAAGAGTATTACTTCGTCTCCACCCCAGCCTAGCTCCGATTAAGGCTGCTGTCTTACCGCTAAGTCGGCGCGAGCCACTGGTAAAGATGGCTAAGGAGATACACACCGACCTGCGCCAGTCATGGATGGTACAGTATGATGATGCCCAGAGCATCGGGCGCCGCTACCGGCGTCAGGACGAAATCGGTACTCCCCTCTGCGTCACGATTGATTTTCAGTCGCTAGAGGATAAGCAGGTAACTATCCGAGACCGTGATAGTATGAACCAGATACGAGTACCCATTGCCGAACTAAAGAGCACGCTAGAGACAAAACTGGCTGGCGAACCATTCCTAGTCTTACCGCTTGGGGGCAAAGTGTTGAAAGGATTAGAAAACAAAAGATAAAATTCTACCGAATATAAAGGGACTAGGGTTGAAAATTATCCATTTTGCCGATCTCCACCTCGGCGTTGAGGCTTATGGCCGGATAGACCCCAGTAGCGGTCTGCCATCACGCCTTCTTGATTTCCTAAAAGCGCTTGACGAGTTGGTCGAATTCGCTCTGAACAACCAAGTAGACCTCGTCCTCTTCTGTGGTGATGCTTACAAGAGCCGGGAGCCGAACCAGACCCAGCAGCGGGAGTTTGCCAAACGAATTAACCGCCTTACGACCCAGAAAATTCCCATTCCCGTATTCCTCCTCGCTGGCAACCATGATCGGCACAACGCATCTCACCGAGCGACAGCGATCGACATCTTCGATACCCTAGCCATCCCCAATGTACATATTTCCACTAAACCCGATATTTACCCTATCGAAACCAGAAACGGCACCATTCAAATCGCCTCACTACCTTGGGTAAGTCGTGGCGCCTTACTAGGCAACGAGGAACGCAAGAACCTCAACTTCGAACAGATTAACCAAGAAGTTCAGCAGATATTGATCGATAAAATCGCCGAGCATACCAAGAAACTCGACCCAAAACTACCAGCGATACTGGCAGCTCATACTTGGGTCTCCGGAGCTCAAATTGGTTCAGAAAAGATGATGACTATCGGCCAGGATCCTGTCCTTTTCCCCAGTAATGTAGAAAACCCCGTTTTCGATTACGTCGCCCTGGGGCACCTCCACAAGCACCAGATTCTATCCTCCTCCCAACCACCAGTAGTTTACGCCGGTAGTCTGGAGCGGGTGGACTTTAGCGAGGAGCACGATGATAAGGGATTCTACCTGATCGAGATTGAGCCTGATGGACAATCGGACAAGAGACGGGTCTCCTTTGACTTTCACCCCATAGTGGGGCGCCCTTTCCTCACCATCAACATCAACATCGAACCCGGAGATACCAACCCCACAGCCACAGCACTCAGGGTTATTAATGAGCAAGGGGATAAGGTCAAGGGCGCTATCATCCGACTCCAGATTACTCTGCCCGCTGAACTTGAGGGCCAGCTCAGGGATAATGACATTAGAAACGCCCTAAAGGAAGCTCAATACCTGACGATCGCCAAAGAGAGCAAACAGGAAACCCGCCTCAGGCTAGGGAAATTAACGGCCGAGGAAATCACACCACTAGAAGCCCTGAAATTCTACCTAGAAAGCAAGAAGATATCTCCTACCCACGCCAGTCGTCTCTTGGAATACGGCGAAAAGCTGATGGAGGAGCAGAGAAGGAAATAGAACTGAAAGTAGCGGCTACCGTAGCCGATATCAATAAAGTGATCTTTAAGTGTGGTTCTTAATATCGGGTGTCCGGATAACCGTTAGCTTTGTCTTTTGTCAGTCTTAAGCCGAACGGCTAACATTTACTCGGACACTACAGCCAGAGACTAAGCACTGCGCGCACTCTGTAGCATCACAGGGTTCAACATGGATGGTGACACTACTATTAGCTAACCTCTTCTTGATATCCTCTTCTAAGTGGTCACACATGCGGTGAGCCTCTGCCACGCTGATATTCTTAGGCAACATAATATGAAGGTCGATAAAGCGCTGACTACCCGCTTTACGCGTGCGCATTTCATGAAACCCAGCCAACTGGCCGGTATGCTCCATAATAGCGGAGACTATTATCTCCTCTTCTGCCTTGGGTAACTTGACGTCAACTAGCGCTCCGAAAGAGTTTCTCATCACCCGATAACCCAACCTTACGATAAGCGCGGCGATAGGCAGCGCAATGATGGGGTCAAGAACGATGAGCCCGGTAAAACGGATGACCGCCAATCCGACCAGTACCCCCACGGCCGAGTAGACATCAGCCGCAATATTGTGAGCGACTGCCTCTACGGCTAAGGAGTCTGTTACTTTTGACACCCGAAGCAAGTGACGTGAAAGCAACACGCTAACTACAATAGAAACTGCCATGACCCCAATCCCGGCTTCCGTCAGCGCTATTTGTTCTTGGTATATTATGCGCCGTATTGATGAGTAGATTATTAAGCCGGCGGCGGTAAAAAGTAGGACTGCCTGGACGACCGCGGTAATATTTTCTATTTTACCGTGACCAAAAGGGTGCTCTTCGTCAGCCGGCTTGACCGCCACCGCGACAGCAAAAAGGGTGAGACCGACGGCAAGTACATCGAGGAAGCTATCCACCGCCTGAGCCAAAATACTGATGCTCCCGGTCAGGATGGTAACGACGATCTTAAGTAACACCAGACCAAGAACACAGACCAGAGCCAGTTTAGCGGCGCCACTTCTTGTCGAAAACACTGCCCATCACCTCGTTGAGCTTTCTCTGAGCCAAGGGTTCGTCCGATGAACCAGCCTCATTCCCGATTATGCCAGACAACGAGAAGAGCGGGCGCCACACAAATTGAGTCATAGGTGCCAATGATGACACCGGCCAGCAAAACGACCAGCAGGTTTTGAATCGAGGCGCCAACGATGAGCAGGAGGGCAACAATAGGAAAGAGCATGGTTAAATTAGTAATCAGGGAACGCCCCAGCGTCTCCACGACGCCGTTGTTCACCACCGTCTCAAAATCAGTTTCTTTCCCATGGAGTAAATTCTCGCGTATCCTGTCAAAAATAATAACGATGTTGTTGACACTATAACCCAGGACAGCCAGGATACCGGTAACGAACATCAGATTGATCTGCCAACCCAAGACTGCCCCGAGAACCGAGAAGAGACCAACCACCAGCATGATATCATGGAGCAGAGCGATGACGGCGCACGTGCCATAGCGGAAAGGATTTGGCATCCGCCGAAAAGCATAAGTCAGATAGAGCAATATGCCCACAGCCGCTACGGCAACAGCAATGCTAGCATTACGTGTAGTCTCAGCAGCGACCAGAGGCGAGACGGTATCAAATTCACCAACCGTCATTGTGCCAAACCAAGTCATTAGTCCTGCTTGGAGCTCACTCTTGGCTTCATTGTTCAACTCGGGTAGACGGATTAGGAAATCGCCCTCCCCAGTAGTTTGAATCAGGGCATCAGCGTAACCGAGGCTGACCAAACTCTGATCCAGTTCGTCCTGGTTTACCTTCTGCTCGAAACCAACAGTCAGTAATGAGCCGCTACTAAACTCAATACCTCGTTCAAGACCGAAGACCGCCAAGGAAATAATACCAACCAAAAATAGAATACCGGAAACCAGAAAGAACCAGTGCCTTTTACCAATAATATTCATCGTTATTTCCCTCCCAGATGAGGGCTGAATAGTCGAAGTTGCCGAGCCAGGGCGGTACCAACAAAGAGACGCAGTAAAGTGCGCGTCACCAGAACAGCGGTAAACATACTTACCGCCACGCCGATAAAGAGAGTCACGCCAAAACCCTGCACTGCCGCACTAAAGATACTACCTAACCAGACTAGAATGATACAGACAATAAAGGTGGTCACATTACTAACCCAAATGGCCGACCAGGCGCGACGGAAGCCAGCCTCGATAGCGCCCCCTAGTGTCCGTCCAACGATAAGCTCCTCCTTCATCCGCTCGAAGATAAGCACATTAGCATCTACAGCTATGCCGAAAGATACGATAAAGCCAGCCAACCCTGCTAGAGTCAGAGTAACCGGTACCAGCTTAAATAAGACTAAGTTTAGTACCGCATAAAAAATCAACGCCAAGCTGGCTAAGACTCCAGGGATACGGTAATAGCTCATCATGAATAGCATAACGATGGCGACGCCAATCAACCCAGCCGTAACACCTTTACCAACAAAATCAGAACCTAATATCGGCGAAACTGTTTGGTCGCGGATGATTTCCAAGGGTACGGGCAAGCGTCCCGCATTTAGCTGCCGGGCTAACTGCGTAGCAGCTTGCAAACTCAATCCGGTAATTTCACCCCTCTCGGCGATTACCGCCTGCACAGTCGGAGCAATCGGGCGCCCATCGTCTCCCAGCAAAGTGGTATCGCCCTCAAAAATACCCAGCCGCTGACCAATCAGACGGCTAGTGATTTGCTCCGACAATTGGCTGCCCTCTCCATCCCATTCGAAAACTAACCGTATGCCACCCATCTGGTCCCGGGCAACGAAGGTATTTTCCTTAAAATAGCGGCTGGTAAGCTCTTGCTCTTCACCATCAATGATGCCGGTGGCGGATTTCCATTTTCCGAAGACATTTTCCCATTTCACCGTCGCATTATCCGTTTCGTTAGCCGCAATCAGCTCACCAAACTCAAGTAAGGCAACTCGGGAAAGACTATCCTTCTCTTTATCGGTAATAGTGAGGCCAGGCAGATCGACTACGATTCGGTCATCGCCCTGCCGATAGATGACCGGCTCAGTAACACCCAGCGGGTTAACCCGATTACTAAGAACGGCGATCACCCCCTCCATTATCTCATTTTCGGTGCCCGGCTTAGCGGAGGATAAGTCAGCTCGGTAGACAACGTGGATGCCACCCTGTAAATCTAACCCCAACCTCATACCCCTTTGACCCAGTACCCCTTTGTCGATAGGAAAAACTACGGACAGAGCCAGAAAGAACACCAATAAAAGTACCAGGAAAACCAGACCGTTTCTTCTCTCCATATTCCTCTCTGAATTTATTTTAGGAAGATTTTAACAGACGCTTGATAAAAGCTAAAGCTTCTTCTCTCGTCGCTATTTCCCCTGCTCCCTGTGCTTCCCGTACTACCTCCAGCATTTGGCCAACCTTAAGCCCCGGACTCAACCCAAAAATATCGATTAAATCATGCCCGTCAACCAGTTTCGGTGGAAAAACAAGACTTTCTTGCTCAAAACGCTGGTTAATAACATATTCCACCATCCTGGTGTGCTCCCGCCAATGGTCCAGGTCAAGATGTGGCCCGCGGGTCGCCAGATGATCAGCCAAACTCAAGAAAAGAATATCAATCCCCACATCTTCGGTATCACGAAAATAACGGTAGATGGCGCGGCGGGTGGGCAGTCCCTGTTGACTCATCTGTCCCGGTCGCAGGTGGTGCTTGATTTCAGTCTCCACCAACTTTATTTCTCTGGTACTGAACCTTAATCTTTCCAGTACGTTGGTCGCGATGACCGCACCTACCTGTCCATGCCCCAGAAAACGTATCCGCCCACTGGCCTCAGTCGCTTTAGTTTGGGGTTTAGCGATATCGTGTAAAAGTCCTGCCAGCTTGAGCAGTGACCTCCGGGTACTGCCGTGACTAACCTCCTCGGCGAAATGTTGCTCTAGGTCTACCGGCCACGGCACCGCAGCCAAAACTGCCTCGCTGGCGTATTCCCACGTTCCCCGCCGCAGCAGAAACTCAATCGCCACCACCGTCTTTAGCGAATGCTCAAAAACATACCAGAAGTGTTCCTTAGGCTGTTCCACCCCTTTAGTCACAGCTAACTCAGGGAATATGATAGTGAGCAGGCCCAACTTATCGAGGTAAGTAAAAGACGATTCGGTATCGGGCACCGCCAAGAGACGTAGTAGCTCTTCTCTGACCCGCTCGCCAGCGACGTTAGTAATGAGATGAGCATCCCGTTGAATCAGAGTTTCTGTCTGTCTATCGATGCTCAAACCAACCTCGGCAGCCAAGCGTACTGCCCGAAGCAGACGGGCAGCATCGACAGTAAAGGCACTTTCCGTCACGACCCGAAGAATACCCTGACGGAGGTCATCCCAACCTTTAAAGGGGTCGACAAGCTGAATGTCAGACCCCCCTTTACAAAATTGCTTAAGGTCAATCGCCATGGCATTACTCGTAAAATCGCGTCGCCCGAGATCCTGCTCGATACTACCTTCAAACGTGGAGAAATCTAGTTCCCATTGTGTTCGGGTGAAAGGGGCTTTTTCATCAGCCAGAACCACTCGGCCGATGCGGTTTTGTTGGTCCAACAAGACATACCGACCACCCAGCGCGGCGGCGACTTTCGCGGCAACATCAAGGGCATCAGCAGTCACCGCCAGATCAATATCAGCGGTCTCTCGCCCTAGTAGCATATCACGCACCAGCCCACCGACGAGATATGCCTCAATGCCCTGCTCAACAAGAAACCCATTTACCTTGGCTAGAACTCCCCCGACTTGATATTCCGTCAGCTGAGCGAGGGATACTTTCGGACTGATTCGAGCCGAGTTCACATTCACTACTTCTGCATCTACCACCAAAGAAATCTTCCCGGAACCTTAGTCGTTATCGCCGGAGCTGCCAGTCCACCTCTTTTACTGACCAAAAATGAACCATGCTCTCATCGACTAGTTTACCAAGAGTGGTCGGGTAAAGCAATCTTCTCAGTTAAATTCTCTATTGTTTTCCCTAGATGAGGCGTGATATACTTCGCTATGGCAACAGATTATATCTACATCGCCCTATTCCTCCTAGCAGCTATCCTCTTCGTCGTTACTACTCTTCTCATCCCCGTTACCCTTAGATTTTTGAAAATCATCCCGCACAATCCAACCCCTGTCAAAGGTTCTCCTTTTGAATGTGGTGTAGAGACGATTGGTAAAACCTGGGTTCAATTCAATTTACGCTACTACCTTTATGCCCTAGTCTTTCTGATTATCGATGTGCTGGTCGTTTTTCTCTACCCATGGGCGGTCAATATCAGGCATCTCGGTCTGACCGGCCTTATTGAGATGTTAATTCTCCTTACCATCGTCACTGTTGGCTATATTTATGCTTGGAAGAAGGGGGCTCTGGAATGGAAGTAGGCCCAACCGGAAGATATATCTACTCTGATGTCGACCTAGACCAACACGAAGGTGAAATCATTGAAGAGCTGAAAGCTCACAGTCAACAACCACTCCCGGACCCAGACCATTGGTTACAAGGAAAACCTGAACGGGGTATTATGCTCACTTCAGTTGAGGCGATACTTAATTGGGCACGACGCTCTTCCTTGTGGTCCGTAGTTTGTTTCCCAGCTTGCTGCTCCTTTGAATTTATTGCCACGGCGGCGTCTCGTCATGATATTTCTCGTTTTGGTATGGAAATCATTCGCGCCTCACCACGTCAGGCTGACCTGATGATTACGGCGGGAACTTTAACTTGGAAAATGGCGCCTAGTGTTAAGCGGATTTATGACCAGATGGCCGAACCCAAGTGGGTCATCGCTATGGGTGCCTGCGCCATTAGCGGTGGTATTTTCCAAGCGTCTTACGGCGTCACTCCAGGCTACAACCATATCATCCCAGTTGATGTCTATGTGCCCGGATGCCCGCCTCGTCCCGAAGCTTTACTCTATGGTATCAATATGTTACAAAACAAAATTGCCAAAGCAGAAATCATTAAAAAGTAGGTGGAGATGACACTGGTTCTTTCTACGGAGAAATTAGCTACCAAGCTGGAGCAACAATTACCCGGAAGTATCATTAAATCAAATAAAGATAACCTTCTCGTTAATAGCGGGTTTCTTTTTAATTTAGCCTCTTTTCTCAAGACGGCACCTGGGCTTGAGTTTGATTTCCTCAGCAATATTACCGCCGTTGATTATTATGATTACTTTGAGGTGATCTATCAGCTAACCTCCACCAAACATAATCACAGTCTGGTGTTGAAAGCACAGTGCTACGGCCGGGATAACCCTGTTTTACCCTCACTGGTCAGCCTGTGGCGCGGCGCTGATTTCCAGGAGAGAGAAATATACGATCTGATGGGGATTAAATTCGAGGGTCACCCCAACTTGAAGCGCATCGTTCTCTGGGAAGGATTCCAAGGGCACCCACTACGTCGAGACTATTTATCATGGTAATAAAGACCGAACCCATTATTTTGAATATTGGTCCGGCCCATCCGAGCACCCATGGGGTGTTTCGAATGCGCACTACTCTAGACGGGGAAGTCATCGTCGAGATGGAGCCAATTTTCGGCTACCTCCATCGCAGTATTGAAAAGCTGGCGGAAGAGCGGACCTATACTGGATTTATCCCGTTAACTGACCGACTCGATTATCTGGCAGCAATGAGCAATAATCTAGCTTATTGCCTAACGGTGGAAAAGCTGGCCGGTATTCCTGTACCTGAACGAGCCGAATACATACGAGTTATTATCGCCGAATTACAGCGTATTGCCAGCCACCTCATTGCCGTTGGCGCTTTTTTACAGGATTGTGGTGCCTTTATGACCCCTTTCCTCTACATGATACGCGAAAGAGAGAAAATTTTAGATCTCTTCGAGATGGTCTCAGGCCAGCGGCTGACCTACAACTATATGCGCTTTGGTGGCTTGAGTCAGGATATTCCGGATGAGTTTCTGCCGGCACTACGTAAATTCGTCGACCAGATGCCAAGTTACATTGACGAATATGACCAACTGCTCGCCGAGAATGAGATATTGCTGGCTCGGACTAAAGGTATAGGGATTTTATCCCGGGAAACGGCACTCAATACTTCGGCTAGCGGCCCGGTACTGCGCGCCAGTGGCGTTGAATGGGACATACGTCATGCTGACCCATACTCAATCTATCCCCGTTTTGAATTTAAGATTCCCACCGGCATGGTTGGGGATTGTTACGACCGTTACTGGATAAGGATCCAGGAAATGCGTCAAAGTGTACGTATTATCAAGCAGGCAATGAAACAATTGCCACCCGGACCGGTGCGCAGTACTGTACCTTGGCTAATTCACCCGCCGGTGGGCGAAGCTTATGCTCATGTTGAGGCCCCTAAAGGCGAACTTGGTTTCTACCTAGTCTCCGATAATTCGATTGCTCCTTACCGCTGTCACATTCGTGGACCGAGCCTAATTAACTTGACGGCGTTACGTGACATGGTCGTCGGCTGGAAGATTGCCGATGCCATTGTCATCTTTGGCAGTATTGATATTTGCATGGGTGAGGTAGACCGCTAATTGATAGGATTTAACTACAGTCTTGGCCTGGAGAGTTATGGACGCACCTTACCCCCGGACTGGCCCGGTGGGTTCTGGTGGCACTGGCTAGTATTTACCGTTATTATTCTAGCCTTTGTCATGACCGTGTTGCTCGGCTTCGTCTGGTTCGAGCGCCGGGCTCTCGGGCGAATGCAAGCGCGCCTTGGCCCCAACCGAGTCGGTCCATTTGGCCTACTTCAGCCAGTAGCTGATGCTCTTAAGGTACTGATCAAAGAAGACATCGTACCGTCTCAAGCAGACAAAATCGTTCACTGGCTAGCGCCAGTGGTAACCTTAGTGCCGGTACTGATGATTTTTGCCGTGGTACCCTTCCAAGACGGGGCACTACTGGTTGACCTAAATATCGGTCTACTTTACGTCGTCGCCGTTAGTGCCGTCCCCATACTAGGAATATTCATGGCTGGTTGGGCATCGAACAACAAATATACCCTCATCGCGGCCATGCGTGATGTTGCCTCTGTAATCAGCTACGAGATTCCGGTAGTCTTATCTCTAGCAGGGGTAGTTCTCATTGCTGGCTCGCTGTCATTGAATCAGATTGTCCTGACTCAAAACACTCCCCTTATCTTATTACAACCGCTAGGTTTTCTCATCTTCTTTAT
Organism: Dehalococcoidia bacterium UBA2162; assembly: GCA_002335405.1. GTDB lineage: Bacteria > Chloroflexota > Dehalococcoidia > Dehalococcoidales > UBA2162 > UBA2162. The sequence goes on along the minus strand of DCWM01000045.1, from coordinate 1,839 downwards.
CGGCGGTTTGGCCGAGATTAACCGCACTCCCTTTGACCTTCTGGAAGCTGATTCGGAGCTTACCGCCGGCTTTCATACGGAGTATTCCGGCATGAAATTTGCCTTGTTTTACCTGGCAGAATATGCCGAGGCTCTGGCTTTGTCCGCCCTGATTGCCACCTTCTTTCTCAGTGGCTGGCGCGGACCGTTCTTGCCACCGTGGCTCTGGTTTTTGCTCAAGATTGTGGCGATGTTCTTCGTCATCATATGGATGCGTGCCACATTACCAAGGATTAGAATCGACCAACTAATGGCTCTGGCGTGGAAATTTCTCTTTCCCTTAGCCTTGTTGAATATTGTGGTCACGGCTATCGAAGTTCTTGTCTGGCCGGAGGCTTTACCGTGGGGGCTGATACCAGTCAACATCGTGGTCGCCGGGATATTAGTCTTATTTTTATCGAAGAAGTTTACACTAGGATGGGGCCGAATTGAAGTTTGAACATTATGGTATTGGTATCGCCAAAGGCTTGACGGTTACCTTGCGCCACCTCTTTCGTCATCCCGTCACGGTACAATATCCAGACCAACGATTACACACATCGCGCCGGATTCGCGGTAATGAACTCGTCTGGAACGAAGAGAAATGTACCGGCTGTGCCACTTGCGCCCAAGTATGTCATATCGGTGCCATTAATATTGTTACCTCACCGAGCCGGGCCACCAACACATACACGGTTGAGAAATATGAAGTAGATACTGGCTACTGTATTATGTGCGGCCTATGCGTCGAAGCCTGTCCCTTTAAAGCACTGTATATGGGCTACGATTATGAGAGAGCGAAGTATCGGTCGGGCGATCTGGTACAGACTAAAGAGATGATGATGACAACGCCGGAGAAGCATATCAGCGGCTACTTTTACCCTGAGTTAGCCACTAGATTACCCATGCAGACATTACTGCTAGAAAAGGTGAAGGAAGAAGAGTAATGGCACTGGATATTCTTTTCTGGCTGTTAGCTACTGTGAGCGTGGGGGCAGCTCTGGCTGTGGTTTTGCTGCGTGATGTCTTTCGATCGGCACTGTCCCTAGTTTTATGTTTCCTGGTCGTAGCTGGAATCTATATTACCCTCAGTGCTGACTTTCTGGCAGCGGTACAAGTACTGATTTATGTTGGTGGCATCGCCATCTTGATTGTTCTTGCCATAATGTTCACCCGAGACATCCAACGGGGCAGCCCGGCTAACCGGTTACGAATTCCAGCTTTCATTATGGCCATTCTGTGCTTTGGCGTAATTTCCTTTGCTTTGGTAAATACTCCGTGGCAGATATCGACTTTGTCCCCTACCATACCAACGACTCCCGCCCTAGCAGACAAGCTTCTGGGCAAAGGTGGGTTTATTTTGCCAGTCGAAATTGCCGCAGCCCTATTACTGGCGGTACTACTTGGGGCGATTGCTTTGATGAGGGAGAAGTAGCCATGTCAGTCGGCCTTGAACATTATCTGATACTATCCGCCGCGCTATTTTCGATTGGGTTCTATGGAGCTCTGGCGAAAAAGAACGCTATTATCATCCTAATGTGCATTGAACTTATGATCAACGCGGTGAACATCGCCATGGCAGCTTTCTCGCGCTACAGCGTGCCGGTACTGCTCACCGGACAGGTCTTTATCATTTTTATTATCGTGGTGGCGGCCGCGGAAGTCGCGGTTGGTTTAGCCATCATCATGAACATCTATCGCAGCCGGGAAACGACGGAGACGGACAAGATCGATTTGATGAAATGGTAGGGAGCGATGTGGCTAGAAATTAAAACAGCACCGAATTTAATGATAGCTGAGATGTGGAAAGAACTCTTCGAA
>DCWM01000019.1 GCA_002335405.1 Dehalococcoidia bacterium UBA2162 | reverse complement strand
AACTGGAGGCGACGACCGGATTCGAACCGGTGAATAGCGGTTTTGCAGACCGCCGCCTTAACCACTTGGCTACGTCGCCTCTCAAAAAGCTAAAGAACCGGCTCGTGATAAACTCGCTTGGTTTAAATTAAAGGTAAAATTATCTCTTGCTGGCCTCGCCTTGCGATATTATAAGGCACTCATGATCTGAGATGCAAGCAGAAATCTTACTGGCATCATTTTACCCGTTAGGACTGACTGCAGACTAACCATTTTCTTTCATTGACGCGTCGACTTCAGAATAATATAGTATATGGTGAGACAGCACAACAGCAAGGAAACTGATGAACAGAAGGTTAATGATTATCGTTGGACTATTACTCCTGGTGACCATACTCATTCCTACTGCTTGTAGCCAAGCACCATGGCAATCGGATGTCGACCAGATAAAGACACCTTCTGCACCGGCGTCTCTCGCCGGTGCAGAAGGTGTCATCGCTATTTCCAGGGAAGTTGCCATTGGAAACGGAGCTTTACTAGCAATATCTCACGAGCGGATAATAGTCCGTAACGGGGATATATCCCTCGTGGTCGAAAATGTGGTTGACACCCGAGATGAGATTATCCACCTAGCGGAAGGACTAGGCGGCTTTATCGTTTCGTCTTTTATCGATGGCGAAGGACAGAACATACGTAGCAACATCACTGTACGGGTGCCAGACGAAGAATTCCAGTCAGCTCTATCCGAGTTGAGAAAACTTGCCATCAGAGTGGAATCGGAAAGCACCAACAGCCGCGATGTAACCGAGGAATATACAGACCTGGGAGCCAGGCTGAAGAATGCCGAGGCAACTGAGAAGCAATACCTCGCTCTCTTGGACAAAGCCACGAATACGGAGGATATGCTTAAGATCTATGACGCTCTATCTCGCATCAGACGTGAAATAGAGCAAATCAAGGGGCAGATACAATATCTAGAGCGAACCTCATCTATGAGCCTAATAAGCATCCAACTCAAGCCGCAGGGCACGGGCTCAGGATTAGTGACGCCAGGCTGGAGTATTCTGGAAGCTCTCAAATCAGCCATCCGCGCTCTGGTCACTTTCGGGCAGGGACTGGTGACCATCCTCATCTGGATTTTACTCTTTCTCCCCATTTGGGGAACGACACTCGGTGTTATCTTCTGGTATGTACGTCGCCGACGAAGGACTCAAACGTAAAAATGGTCAGATATAAAGCCATAAATAGTATCGAAGAAGAGGTCGGCAATCTACTCCGCAAGAAAAGACTGACTCTAGGTGTGGTCGAATCGGCCACCGGCGGTCTAATATCTCACTTACTCACCAATGTCCCGGGTAGTGCTACGTACTATAAAGGCTCGATAACCGCCTACAGTAATGAAACTAAGATTAGGGTAGTCGGGGTAAAGACTGAAACTATTATCAAACACGGCGCCGTCAGTGCCCAAGTAGTCAAGGAAATGGCTCGTGGCGGCCGCAAAACACTAGACGTTAATATCTGCCTAGCCGATACCGGTATTGCCGGACCAGGTGGGGCAGTGCCGGGAAAGCCGGTCGGACTATTTTACATTGGACTATCTCACTTAGCAGGAACGTACAGCCGAAAGTACTTCTTTACCGGTGACCGAGAGCAAGACAAACGCAGGGCGGCAGAAGCCGCCCTCCACTGGCTAAAAGAATACCTTTTGAAGCACTAAATCTTAAACAATAACGATTAGTTCCGTATTTAATAGTGGAAAGTGCTTAGAATTTTAACCACCGGGAGGTGAGGTAGATAGCTAGTCTTCTTGATCGGTCGGTAGTGACCTGCTTCCTCGAATCCGATAGCAAAATATTATTATTACGCCGCAGTGAACGGGTGGGTAGCTATCAGGGAAGATGGGCTGGTGTCAGCGGCTACATAGAGAAGTCGCCCGATGAGCAAGCCCTGACCGAAATAGAAGAGGAGACCGGACTGAGCAGCAAAGAGGTAACATTCATAAAAAGAGGCAAATTCCTAGCTGTTGACGATGAGGCGGCTGGGGTAAGATGGATAGTTCACCCTTATCTCTTTCATATCGAGGAGCGAGGCAAGATCAGCATTGATTGGGAGCATCAAGAATTTCGCTGGGTCGACCCGAAAGAGATAGATGCCTACCAAATCGTGCCCGGACTCAAAGAGGCACTGGCGAGAGTCTATCAGAGCTAGACCTCATTGCCATCACTATCTATCAATGGTATGCTGGCTATATTCAGGAATTAGGAGGGAATACTCTTGGTTAAAAGAGCCGATGGACGCTCCTGGAATGAGTTGCGCCCGGTAAAAATAACCACAGGCTTCCAACAGTTCGCCGAAGGCTCAGCCCTAATCGAGGTGGGTAAGACACGAGTGCTCTGCGCCGTTAGTGTGGAAGAGCGAGTCCCATTATTCCTTAAAGGTCAAGGCAAGGGTTGGGTCACAGCGGAATACGCCATGCTACCCCGAGCCACAACTACCCGTACCCATCGCGATTCCTTCCATGGTCGGGTCTCCGGTCGCAATCAAGAAATACAGCGTATCATCGGGCGCTCACTGCGCGCGGCAATCAATATGGAGGCATTAGGCGAAAGAACCCTCACTGTCGATTGTGATGTACTCCAAGCTGACGGCGGCACCAGAACGACAGCCATCACCGGCGCTTATGTCGCCCTATACCAAGCACTACAAAATCTGGCCAATATGGGCGTCATTACCGACATACCTCTGGAAGATACCGTCGCTGCCACCAGCGTCGGAGTTGTCCACAACGATCAGCTGTTAGACCTATGTTACGACGAAGACTTCAACGCCGATGTCGACTTCAATGTGGTCATGACCGGCAAAGGTAGTTTAATCGAGTTTCAGGGCACGGCGGAAGGTAAGCCTTTCAATAGGGAAACGACAAACCAACTACTCTCCTTAGCCGAGAAGGGTATTGGGGAATTATTTCATGCCCAACAATCCGCCCTAGAAGTAATAAAAAACAAGTAGCCGCCTAAGGTCTTACCTGCCCACTACCAAAGATGATCCACTTATAGCTGGTAAGCTCCTTTAATCCCATCGGACCACGGGCGTGCATCTTCTGGGTACTGATACCAACCTCCGCTCCAAGCCCAAATTGCCCACCATCAGTAAAGCGGGTACTGGCATTAGCATAGACACAGGCGGCATCGACTTCATTAAGAAAGTGCATGGCGGTTGCGTAATCCTCGGTGACAATCGCCTCCGAATGACCCGAACCATAGCTCTCAATATGTGCCAGCGCCCCATCTAGAGATTCGACTACCTTGACAGCAGCGATAAGCGCCAGAAACTCCTTACCCCAATCGGCATCAGTTGCCGGACAGAGCTTCAATCCCGAATGTGGCTTTAGAATAGACAAAGCCCTCTCATCGCAGTGCATCTCGACCCCGTCCTTAGCCAGTTCCTTTGCCATCAACGGCAGAAAATCATGGGCGATATCAGCATGAACCAGTACCGTATCTAGGGCATTACACACCATCGGGCGCTGTACCTTAGCGTTAAAAACGATATCCACGGCCTTAGTCACATCAGCCTGTTTATCGACATAGGTGTGACACACACCGATACCACCGGTAACCACCGGCACGGTGGCGTTCTGGGCAACAAACCTAATCAGTTCCACCCCACCACGCGGTATCAGCAGATCAATAACATCATTCATCTTAAGTAGATGATTTACCAGAGTCCGCTCCGTATTTCCCACTAACTGCACAGTTCCCTGAGGCACCCCAGCTCGACTCGCCGCCTCTTGAACGACGGTAGCTAAGGCACGATTAGAGTGGATTGTCTCCCGACCGCCACGAAGAATAACAGCATTACCCGACTTGAGACAAAGCACGGAGATATCCACAGTGACATTGGGCCGGCTCTCATAAATAGCCCCGATTACCCCCAGAGGCACCCGCTTCCGGCCAATGAGTAAGCCGTTGGGCAAAGTACGCATATCAAAGACTTCGCCAACCGGATCAGACAAGGCGGCCACTGCCCGCGCATCGCGAGCCATCCCCTCGAGGCGGCTCGTGTTCAGCAGTAAACGATCGAGCATCGCCTCGTTCATCCCTAAAGATTTAGCTTCAGTACAGTCAATCTGGTTGGCCGCCAGGAGCTTATCCTTTTTGGCCAACAGATCATCAGCGATATTAGCTAGCGCCTGGTTTTTAATATCGGTAGAAAGATAAGCCAAGCGCCGAGAAGCTACCTTGGCCGCCTTCCCCTTAACCTTCAGTTCCTCAATAGCTGATTCCGTTGGTTGATTGCTTACCTCTGTCATGCTCCTCATACTACAACTCGGAGATGAAGACAGTCAAGAATAGATCCTTATAGACCATAACCCTTGCCTATCAAAGCCTTGTGCGATGGACAGACCTTTATCCCCTTCCCTTTTTCATTATCTTTGTCATTCCAAGGCAAGCCGAAATATAGCCGCATTTATAATACCACTAGATTGTTCCTATGAAGAACCTCGGCGCCATAATCGTAACCAAGCACGGTAACAATCTTACCGGACTGAGCACCTTTAATTCGCTCTATATCCGCCGAGCCATAATTCGTCAGACCACAGCCTAACTGTGAGCCGCCAGCATCAAAAATCTCAACGACATCGCCACGCTCGAACTCACCTTCGACGCCAACGACGCCCACCGCCAGTAGACTTCCCTTCTGTCTTTTCAGAGCCCGGGCACATCCCGAATCTACCACCAACCTACCTTTAGTGGAAAGACCACTCAGCAACCAGCGCTCACGACTCTCCAGCTTGCTGGTAGCTGTCGGGAAATAGGTACCGATGAGCTCCCCAGCGGCCACACGTGGGATCACTCCCGGCTCCCGACCATCGGCGATAACGACGGACACCCCGGACGCTGTCGCCATCTTGGCCGCCTCGAGCTTAGTCACCATACCGCCAGTCCCCAGATTACCGACTGAACCAGTAACCAGACTTTCAATCTCCGGAGTTATCCGCTCCACCTGCGAAATAAGACAGGCATTAGAGTGGTAGTGGGGATCAGCGGTATGCAACCCGGCAATATCAGAAAGAATCAGCAAGAGATCAGCATCGACTAAGTTTGCCACCATCGCCGAGAGATTATCATTGTCACCAAATCGAGTGTCCTGAAGCTCATCAACGGCAACGACATCGTTTTCATTGACGATACAGAGCACCCTCAATTCGAGTAAAGCCAGCAGGGTACCGCGGGCATTGAGATAACCATCACGACCGGTCAGGTCGGCTCTAGTCAATAATGCCTGTGCCACGGTAATACTGTGCTTGGCAAACAACTGCTCATAGACATTCATTAGCCGGCTCTGTCCCACCGAAGCCAGCACCTGTTTGAAAGGGATGCCAAGATGTTTACGCTCTCGCCCACGGGTTAAACCCAGCTTCGACCGACCGGCGGCGATAGCTCCTGAAGAGACGATAAATATTTCCTGACTTTGTTTATGTAACTGAGCCACCTGGCCGACAAGGTTGGACATGACCGCCGCGTCAAGATGGATGGTACCGCCAGTCAAGAGGCTGGTACCAAGCTTAACGACAATACGGTGATATGGTGATCCGCGACTAGGTTTTCTCGCTTTGACTGTGTCCATATCTAATCATCCAACTAAAGTTATTTTATTATAGCAAGCTAGGCTATTTTCAACAATAACGTAATATTTGAGCTTATAACAAGCGCCGTGTTAACATTATATTGGTAAGGGCTAGTCGGAATCCGACTAGCCCCAAGGGTATTTGGAGAAGAAATGTCATTCAATCTGACTCAACTATTAACTCTTGTTGAAGAGATACCGGCTTACCCTCAGCTTATTGACGAACTGAAAAAGAAAAGTGATGACGTCAGAGTAACTGTACTTAATGCCGCCAAGCCTTACATCACCGCGTCGCTCTACTATCGACAACGACAGCCAATGCTCGTGGTTACCGCGCACCCGGAGAATGCCAAGAAGCTCTATGAACAAATTTTACCTTGGTGTAACCCCAATGTGGTAAGACTGTTCCCCGAACCGGAGGCTCTACCTTATGAGCGTATCGTCTCAAGTAATTCCACGATAGTCGAGAGACTCCGAGTACTAGCCTCCTTGGCCAACATCCCGACTAATCGGGACGAAGAACCACCGCCATTAATTATCTCATCGACGCCGGCGCTGACACAAAAATTACCCACCTTGAGTCAGTTTATCGACGCTGGCCACACGATAACGGTTGGGATAGAGATGAAACCATTCGACCTAC
>DCWM01000033.1:38762-45895 GCA_002335405.1 Dehalococcoidia bacterium UBA2162 | reverse complement strand
CCAAGGGTCTGAATAACTTCAACGCCCGACTGCCTTAGTCTTGAGGTTAATTTCATCGTTTCGTCCCCAGCTTCAGCGCCGAGGTGAGCGAGGAAGACTCGGGGCCTAGGTAATGAGGGTACAGTGACATTGTGTTTCTTCAGGTTAATAATGATCCGCTCCATACCCACAGCCAGCCCAATAGCTGGAGTTGATTTACCGCCCAGTCCTTCAATAAGATCGTCATATCGTCCCCCACCGCCCAGAGTACTCTGGCCACCTTCGGTCTCAGGCTGAAACTCAAAAACGGTACGGGTATAATAGTCCAGACCGCGCACCAGACGGTGATTGAGGGTAAAGGGAAGCCCGAGCAAGCCTAGATATCTCTGCAGCTGGCTAAAGTGCTCGGCACAATTCGAGCAGAGATAGTCAATGCTCTTTGGTGCGGCGTCAGCGACTTGCTGACAAGTCACTTTCTTACAGTCAAGAAGACGAAGAGGGTTTCTGATGAGACGAACCTTACAATCTGAACACAACTGGCCAACATTCCTAGTGTAGTAGTCCTTTAAAGCCGCGAGATAATCCGGACGACAATTTTTACAACCGATACTGTTTAGATGCAGGGACAGGCAAGTGAGGCCTTGCTCCTGGAAGAACCGGCTGGCCATATCGATAACTTCAGCGTCAAGGGCCGGGTCACCATCGCCAATCGCCTCACAGCCGAATTGGCGATGTTGGCGGTAACGCCCCGCTTGAGGTCTATCATAGCGGAAAACGGAGGTGACATAATAGAGCTTAACCGGTTTCGGTAGATTGTGCAGACCATGTTCCACGTAGGAACGGCAGACCGAGGCAGTCCCCTCTGGAATCAGGGCGAGCTGGTTACCTCCCCGGTCATCGAAAGTGTACATTTCTTTCTCAACAACATCCGTACCTTCGCCGACACTCCGACGGAACAGCCCGGCATCTTCGAAAGCCGGGAAGTCGATACGCTCGTAGCCATAAAGTTGGCAGATATGAGCCGCCTTTTCCTCAATATAGCGCCAATAAGATTGTTCCTGTGGTAAGACGTCGACGGTTCCCCTAGGTGCCTGATACAAGCCGATTTCCGCCCCCTCTTTTTTAAGGCTAGAATACAGTATTAATGCCGGCTTTGTAAAGATGGTATATTTACAAAAGATACTTTGACGAGCTAAAATAGAGATGATTCTGGGCCGTTAGCTCAGTTGGTAGAGCATCAGACTTTTAATCTGTTGGTCGCAGGTTCGAGCCCTGCACGGCTCATCACTCTACTTTAAGACTATACTTCAATAACAACAAAACAGTAAAAGGGGGCAGGATAGATGAATTGCAGTCGGTGTGGTCGCCAACTAACCGAGGACAAACATTTCCGTCAACCCGGAGGCACTCGGTGTTGCCAGCCCGTCAGTTTTGAAGACATGGATCTTGGTCTCAGCTTTACCTACCAAGGCCAGATAATGTGTGACACTTGCCTGCTAGACGTTGGTTTGTCGTCCCCCAAGGAGAGCGACTCTCCTAGATAACATACGCCGATACCAGTGTCCGAAAACACCATGGACCAACCGGGTATCACCGGATTGATGGAGAACCCCAACCTTTCCGAAACAGATTTGGAGATTCAACTGATTACCTTAATGTATTCCGAACTGATCAAAGAGACAGGCGTAAGTGTCTTATCTTTATCGACTAGCCGCCACCCCTTTTGCTAATCTCCCCATCCTGTAGCGGATTTCCTCGCCCTCTTATTAAAGAGGGGATTGGTGATAGACAGGTATAGAGTAACGACAGATGAAATACGATTTTGACCAACTAATCGACCGGCGCGACACCAGTTGCGCCAAATGGGACGATGTTGAAGCTGTTTTTGGCAGTGAAGATATCCTTCCAATGTGGGTCGCAGACATGGATTTTCCCATTGCTAAACCAATCACCGAGGCCCTACGGAAAAGGACGGAGCATGAGATTTATGGCTACACACAGACATCCCCGTCGGTGATTGAGTCAGTTGTCAACCGAATGAAGCGAAGGTACAACTGGAGGATTAAACCGGAATGGGTAGTTTTCACCACCGGTGTTGTCCCGGTACTTCACACTGCAGTTCGGGCTTTTACCCATCCCGGCGATGAAGTCATTATTCAGGGACCAGTTTACCATCCGTTTTGGTCAGCGATTACAGCTAATGGCTGTTCTGTCGCAAACAACCAGCTAAAGCTCATTAATAGACATTACGAGATCGATTTTAAGGATTTAGAGAGCAAATTCGGTTCGGGAGCTGGTGGAATGCTGCCGTCTTCTCGAATAAAGCTAATGCTTTTATGTCACCCACATAATCCGGTAGGCCGGGTTTGGACTCAAGAAGAGCTGAGTCGGGTGGGGGAAATTATCATAAAGAATGATGCCATTATGGTTTCTGACGAGATACACGGTGAGTTACTTTTCCGAGGTTTTAAGCATATACCGTTTGCGGCAATCTCCGAAGAATTTGAGCAAAATTGCCTGGTATGTATGGCTCCCAGCAAGACATTCAATCTCGCTGGACTCAGTACCTCTTCCATCATAATCCCCAACAAGAAGATACGGGATAGATTCAATGCCGCCCGGACGGGCATTATGTCTAGCCCAAACATATTTGGGTTAGTCGCCCTCGAAGCCGCCTATCGCTATGGTGATGAATGGCTGGAACAGTTTTTGGAGTATTTACAGAGGAATCTGGAATTCCTGATGCGGTATTTTGCAGAGAGAATTCCCGACATTAAGGTTATCAAGCCTGAAGGGACATATCTGGTCTGGTTAGACTGTCGAGGATTAGGTATGGATACAACGAGTCTCAGAGCTTTTATGAGGGAACAAGCCAGGGTGGGACTTGAGGATGGCGATACCTTTGGCCCTAGTGGCGCCGGGTTTCAACGAATGAATATTGCCTGCCCGCAGACGACATTAGAAGAAGGGCTAAATAGAATCGAGCGGGCAGTGAAGGCTACCTTGTAAACCAACCCTCGCTCAAATTTTTCCACTCTGAATACATTATTTTTACTAGCCCTATCTTCTTGCTTCTAAGCACTCCTTTTATTTACTTCTCTCTAGTAATGGACATGGTTACATCATTACTAGAATCGGATATACTATAGGACAATAGACTTTAATCGGTACCGGATACTCGTTGAGCTTTATGGGCCGAAGTAAGTTTTATCTTTTCGGAACGAAACGGAAACTTGACAACTTAATGGGTAATATGATATGCTACAGGCCAAGATTAGCTTGGAAGGACCACGCGGATATTCCAAGTGGTACTACAAGGGTGCTTGTGTTGATTTTTTATAACAGAGGAGGGGAATATGCCATTTAGATTGGGGCCGTGGGAGATTGGGCTCATCTTGATAATCATCCTCATCGTTTTTGGAGTAGGTAAACTGCCACAAATTGGCAGTGCTTTTGGTAAGACAATACAAGAGTTCCGTAAAGCGTCAAAAAATCCTGACGCAGAGAAAGAAGAGTCCGAAGACAAGGAGAAAGTAGCCGCAAAGCCGGCAGTTGACGCCGCGCCTGAGGACTAAGGGATAGTCCTTTAGGAGTAATGCCGAGATACCTTTGACTAGCAACGGTAACTCTCGCAGGTAACGAACATTAAAAGGTTTAGTCGCTTGGATCGGACTCGACCGAGACGGCAAGAGATAAGGATAGTTAAGTACGCCTTCTCTGGTTGTAACAGAGAAGGCTCTTTGTTTTAGTCTGGTTCAGAGAGAAATGAGAATACTAAAATTAGGCTTTATAGGAACGGGTATAACGGGTACAGCCCTAGCTCTCCGACTGTACGAGCGAGGTTATCCCATCATGGCGGTATCCAGCTTGACTCATACTTCAGCCGAGAAACTAGCTCAGACTATCCACAAATGCCGTGCCGTCAACAATAACCAAACCGTCGCTGATAACGCCGAGCTTATTTTCGTCACTACTCCGGATGATATCATTACTCGTGTCGTCGCCGAAGTGAAGTGGCGCCCCGGACAGAGTATCGTTCACTGTAGCGGCGCCGATTCTACGGCGATTCTAGAGCCAGCCCGAAAACTAGGCGCTCGAGTTGGCGCTTTTCACCCCCTGCAGACCTTTGCCAGCGCCCAGCAAGCGCTTGAAAATCTACCAACCTCAACTTTCAGTGTCGAAGCGGAAGAACCGCTACTCACCACCCTCAAAGATATGGCCATCACCCTCGACGGCCACTGGATCACGCTGAAAGCTAGTGACAAGGTAATTTACCACGCCGCCGCCGTCATTACCTGTAACTATCTGGTAACTCTCGTCAAACTGTCCACCGATCTGTGGCAAACCTTCGGTGTCCCACCGCAAGAGGCAACACGTGCCTTATTACCACTTCTACGTGGAACAATTCGTAACATTGAAACTATCGGCATCCCGCGATGTCTGACCGGACCGATCGCCCGTGGTGATACCGGCACCATCAAGAAACATCTCGATACCCTAGAGAAAATCGATCAAGAACTACTCTCCACTTACAGGGAACTTGGACGCCAAACCATCCCGATAGCTCTGGATAAGGGCAGAATCAATCAGCAGCAAGCCGAAAAGTTAAGGTCTCTCTTAGATAAACCAAGTCTAGTCGGCAGTAAAGGAGAAGGATGAGTCTAATGCGCATAATGCTCAAGAGTAAAATCCATCGCGCTCGTGTTACCGATGCCAATATCGACTATGAAGGTAGTATAACCATTGATAAAAAGCTGATGAAAAAAGCGGACATCTTGCTCTACGAGCAAGTGCATGTGCTCAATATTACCAACGGGGACCGCTTCACCACCTATGCTATCGAAGGGAAGAAAGATGAAATCTGTATCAACGGAGCAGCGGCGCGCTTAGCCGCCAAGGACGATATCGTCATTATCCTCACCTACTCCTCAGTTGAAGACGAGAAAGCTCATAGCTTTACTCCAAAATTAGTCTATCTCGATACCAAGAATACCGCCGCCAAGAGCAAACGCGATGTTCCCCCCCCGATTTGTGGTGGGGTCATTGGGCTCGATGATAGCGGTGACACCTGGAATTGAGGCGACCGTTAGCTAGCGTTGGTGGCTCGATTAGATAGAGACACAATCAAACTAACCAATACCAGGCAATGCCATTACCCCTATGGAAGTAGGGGTTTACCCGTTACGTAGGAATGGCAATACTGGTATTTAGAGGTGAAATAATGCGTATCACAATAAGACAAATCAGAGAAATGAAGCACAAGGGCGAAAAAATCACTATGCTCACCAGTTATGACTATGCCACAGCCAAGATCATCGATGGGGTTGGCATACCACTGATTCTGGTTGGCGACAGCCTAGGCATGGTTGTGCTTGGCTATGAATCAACCATACCGGTAACCATAGAAGAGATGCTCCATCACACCAAGGCTGTAGTACGCGGGACGAAAAATGCGCTGGTGATTGGCGATATGCCCTTTATGACCTACCATATCAGCGTTGAGGAGACCCTACGTAATACGAGTCGTTTTATTCAAGAAGCGGGAGCCCAGGCAATCAAGCTGGAGGGCGGCATCACCATCGCCGAAAAGGTGAGACGAATCGTACAATGCGGTATACCTGTTATGGGGCATATCGGACTTACCCCGCAATCGGTCCACCAGCTTAGTGGCTACAGAGTGCAGGGAAGAAGCCCGGATGCCGCCGCAAAGCTACTACGGGACGCTCAAGCCCTGGAGGATGCCGGCGCTTTCGCTGTCGTCCTTGAGACTGTTCCGGCACCGCTAGCCGCCCTAATTACGCATAAGCTCAGTATTCCGACCATCGGCATCGGCGCTGGCATCGGCTGCGATGGCCAGGTACAGGTAATCAACGACATCCTCGGCTCTTTCGCTGACTTTATTCCTAAGCATACCAAACAGTACGTCAAGTTAACCGATATAATCCGTAAGGCAGTTATCGATTACTTTAATGAAGTTAAAAACGGCGCCTTCCCCACAGAAAAGCAAAGCTCCACTATGGACGAAGATATCTTAGCAAAATTAAAAAAATAGGCCCCCGCCAGAATGCCAGTAGACACAATGAGAATAGAAATTGAAAGTCATTAAAACAATAGCTGCTATGAAACGCACCAGGCTTAAGCTCCCCAAGCTCGTAGGTTTTGTGCCAACGATGGGCTACCTCCATGAGGGACACCTCGAATTAATCCGTCGTGCCAAAGCGGAGAACCCATGGACAGTCGCCAGTATTTTTGTTAATCCCAGACAATTTGGCCCGCAGGAAGATTATACCTCTTATCCCCGTAATATTCCCCGCGATTTGGCAATGCTGGAGACGGTGAAAACCGATATTGTCTTCATCCCCCCTACGGCCGAGATGTATCCCCCACGGTACAATACCTGGGTTGATATAGAAAAGGTTACGGAACGGCTGGAGGGCTCAATTCGTCCGGGCCACTTCCGCGGCGTAGCCACGGTCTGTACCAAACTGTTCAATATCGTCCAGCCAACTAAAGCCTATTTCGGCCAAAAGGATGCCCAGCAGGTAATCGTCATCAAAAGGATGGTCACTGACCTGAATATGAACCTAGAAATAATAGTTGCCCCTACGGTACGCGAGCCTGACGGCCTAGCCATGAGTAGCCGTAATACCTACCTCAAACCGGACGAGCGCCAGACGGCCGTAGTTCTCTATCGGGCACTTAAACTAGCACAAAAACTATGGTCACAGGGCGAACAAGACGTCCACCGCATACGCCAAGCCATGACTGAGATGATTAAGCAAGAGCCACTGGCCGAAGAGATTACTTATATCAGCATCGCCGATGCTAAGACACTAGAAGAATTACACAAAATCGAACCGCCGGCGCTAGTCTCGCTAGCAGTAAAGATCGGCCGACCGAGATTAATTGACAATATCATCTTAGAATAACTACTTGTTAGCAAATCTCGCCACAAGCTCTCTAATCTCCGACTCTATCTCTTCCTGTACATCGAACCACCGTATTCTTTTATCGCTCAGTCGAAACCAATTATACTGGTGCCTGACCAACCGGTGGCTATCAAACTTAATCTGCTCGACTGCCGCTTCCAATGTTATCTCCCCCATGAGATATTGGCCGACTTGTTTGTAACCGATACTGGACATCGATGGCAA
>DCWM01000033.1:0-38363 GCA_002335405.1 Dehalococcoidia bacterium UBA2162 | reverse complement strand
TCTATCCGGACATCGATTCTACGATAGAGTTCAGTCCGTTCGGCGGTAAGGCCGATGATAAGACTGCTAAAGGGTGGGGACTTCTTCCGTTGCAGCTCGGAAAAAGGTATGTCGGCGCGCCGCGACACCTCAAGAGCCCGAATCACCCGCCGCACATTACGCGGGTCAATTCTTTGCGCCGCTATCGGGTCAATCTGCGCTAGTTCTTGGTAAAGCGAACCCGCCTCACCGAGAGTTACTCTGGCTAATAGACTATTCCTGAATTCCGAGTCCGGGGCTACTGGCGGTATAACCCAGCCTTCCAACATTGCCCAGACATACAGCCCACTACCACCGACCAATAGAGCCAATTTACCGCGTTGCTGAATGTCATTAATTACTCGGTAGGCCAACCCCTGATATTGAGCTAGGCTATAATTTTCATCCGGGTTAACAACATCAAGGAGATGATGGGAAATAAGAGTCTGTTCTGACTGACTCGGCTTTGCCGTACCGATATCCATACGGCGGTACACCTGACGACTGTCAGCATTGACGATTTCGCCGTTAAAGTCTTGAGCCAACCGGAGGGCCAGTCGACTTTTACCAATGGCGGTAGGGCCGACGATAGCGACTAGACGATTCACTTGATTTCTGATGTCTGCTTAACAATACCCACAAATTGGTCGGTCCTCAAACTGGCACCGCCGACTAGGGCGCCGTCAATCTCACTTTGTTCAACAAACTCGACGATATTATCCGTCGTGACACTACCGCCATAGAGAATCCGCACCTCCCGGGCATTCTCTTTACCGTACGACTCAGCAAACTGCTGACGGATCAGACTAACCGTCTCATTCGCTTTGCTACCGGTGGCAGCTCGGCCGGTACCAATAGCCCAAATCGGCTCGTAGGCGAGCACCAAATCCTGAGGATAGTCTAGCCCGGCTAAAGATGACTTTAGCTGACCGGTGACCACCTCCTTCGTTTTTCCAGCCTCATTCTCTTCCAACCTTTCCCCGACACATAAAATCGTCTTGAGACCAACCTTAAAGGCAGCACGCAGTTTGTTATTTACTATGCTATCAGTCTCACCGAAATATTGCCGCCGCTCCGAGTGTCCGATGATAACAAACTCGCACAGATCCGCCAGCATTAAGGGTGAAACCTCCCCAGTATAAGCCCCTTTCTCCGCAAAATAGAGATTCTGTGCCCCAAGCTTTATAGAACTCCCCTTAATCAGCTCCTTTACTACCGCCAAGGAAACAAAGGGCGGGCAAATCACTTTCTCGACACCTTCGATCTTGTCCAGGCCGAGACGCATTTCATTGACCAACTGTCTCGCTTCACCTATGGTGGTATGCATCTTCCAGTTACCGACAATCAGAGGTACACGCATTAATTTCTCTTATTAGTCTTCCTAAGCTCCAAATTTTTTTAGCTTCAAGGCATGGGCCATCACCAGGGACATAATATTGGTTGCCGGAAGCCGCCCCAGCCCACCGTCAATACAGGCTAGTTCGGAAAATTCTTTTACCCCGTCCGGACGACACCAATGGGAGGATAAGAGCACTGGTACCGGATGCCAGCTGTGGGCATGGAGCAAGGCTGGTGTCGAGTGATCACCGGTAACGACAATAACGTCAGGCTGTAACCGGATTAATCCGGTTACAGCCTGGTCAACCTGCTCGATCACTGCCACTTTTCGGTCAAAGTCGCCGTCTTCACCAGCGGCGTCCGCCCCTTTAATATGCAGGAAGAAAAAGTCATATTTTTTATAGTTCTGGATTAACGTCCGAAATTCCTCCTCAATACCATTACCTGTAGACAAGACATCCATACCCACCAGCCGGGCTAACCCGCGATACATCGGATAGCTAACAACAGCGGCCGGCGTGAGTTTATAAATCTCGCCCATCGTTGGCCAGACGGGTCGCTGGGAGAAACCACGCAGAAGAATCATATTTACCGGGAAGTGCCCGACCAGAATTACCTCCGCCTGCGCCACAAATTGGTTAGCAATACGAGCGGTTCTCGCGGCTTTAATAGCCAGGGCACTAACTATCTTAGGTGGGGCTCCAATCTGCTGTGGGTCAGAGTCGCTAACCTCAGAGCTCAACCCTTCACCTCGAAATACGACGGCAAAGCGATGTTCCCTCACCGGGCGCACCAGAATTTCCACGTTCTCGATGACCAACCCATCGAGTAACCGGCAAAGCTCAACACATTTCTCGCTAGGGATACGCCCTGCCCGCCGGTCGTTAACTAAGCCTGCTTTATCCACAGCACAGAAGTTACCCCGAGCCACGACATCACCCGGCTGCAGATCAAAATCAATACCGACAATCTCCAAAACACCCCGACCAATATTAGAAATAACCGGGTCATAACCAAACAAAGCCATGTGGGCAGGCGAGCTACCGGGGGTTATGCCCGGACCCACCGGGTCGCTGAGACCGCAGACACCGCTGGCAGCCAATCTATCCAGGTTAGGCGTCTTAGCCGTCTCCAACTCTGTTTTACCGGTCTCTGGCCGAGGTAATCCTCCCAGACCATCAATAACCAGCAAGATAATCTTAGTTGGTGAGACAAGCGAAAGCGACTGCAGTAAATCTAAACTAACCATGTTTACTAGCGACTAGCCTCTCAATTTAGCGGCTACTGGTGAGTTTTTATCCAGCAGCACTTCGACTCCAGATAACTTCTGACTACCTAAATATTGCATTGAAGCACCGCCCCCGGTAGAAACAAAGGTCATCTTACCAGTTAATCCCAAACTAGCAACAATCTCAGCGGTCGAGCCACCCCCGATAACCGTCGTCGCCTTAAGGCAAGCTAACTCATTCGCCATAGCTTTAGTACCTTCAGCGAATTGAGGCAACTCGAAGATACCCACCGGTCCATTCCAGAAAACGGTTTGGCACCGACACAACGCCTCTTTAAAGCTCTGGATTGTCCTATAACCGATATCCACAATCCGGTGCCGGGGTAAAATCTTACCTACCGGCACGACTGCCCCTGTAGCCCTGGCACCCATTTCATCAGCCACCACGACATCAATAGGGAACAATAAACGAACCCCATTTCTCCTCGCCTTATCAATTAACCCAGCGGCAGTATCCAACCGGCCGGTCTCCACTATTGATTGTCCCGTCTCATAGGATTCGGCCTTCAGAAAGGGTGCCGCCATACCACCACCAACGAGCAGAAAATCCACTTTATTCATAATATTTCCCAGCGCACCCATCTTATCACCGCTATTAGCACCCCCAACCAATGCGGCAAAAGGGTGAGCCGGATTCTCCAGGATATAGTTCAAGGTATCAATCTCTTTCTCGAGCAACAATCCCGCCACCGAAGGTAAATATTCCGTAATGCCGACGATAGAGGCATGGCGGCGATGAGAGGCTCCAAAAGCATCATTCACATAGATATCAGCCAGCTTAGCCAAGGCTTGAGCAAAAGACGAGGCCCCAACCTCTTCTTCCGGGTGAAACCGAACATTTTCCAGCAGTAAGACCTGCCCCTCTTCCAAATTTGCCACCGACTCCTCCACTCCCGTACCAATACAATCCTTAGCCATGCTCACTGCTTGCCCTAGTATTTGCGATAGTCTCTGAGCAACTATCGTCATTCTCAACGTCTCGACTACCTTACCAGCAGGTCGACCTAGATGGGAACAAAGAATAATCTTAGCTCGGCAGTCAAGTAGATATTGAATTGTAGGTAGAGTCGCTCGTATACGTCCCTCGTCGGTAACTGTTCTGGTGTTCTCATCAATAGGAACATTAAAATCCACTCGGACGAAAACCTTTTTCCCGGCGACATCAACATCCCTTACCGTTAATTTCTTCATCGGTCTCCTTCAGCTACTCAAATCCCCCCACCACCTCCCTTGGTTACCCTACTGGAGCGGACCCACACTTAATTGTGAACCAAAATATACTCAGTCTACCAAATCAGCTTGGTCAAACGTCACTAAAGATTGGAATGCTTGTTGGGGAAATAAATTCCTGACCTCACGAGCAATTCCTTGTGCATCGAGAGCATATTTGGCATGGAGAATTGCTTGTTCACCCTGCCCAATAAACTCATCGGGTAGCCCTAGATTCTTGATCTGGTTCTCAACACCCGACTTCGACTTTAGTCGGGACAGGAGAGCCGTCACATTACTACCAAAGCCACCACAAAGCGTGTTTTCCTCAACGGTAACAACATACTTGATATGACGAGCCAGTCCCGTTATCAACTTTACGTCCAGTGGCTTAGCAAAACGGCTATTGACTACGGTCGCCTCAATCCCATTTGAAGCCAATATCTGCGCGGCACCAAGCGCCGGAGTCACGGTCGTCCCGATAGCAAGAATGACAACATCCTCCCCATTCCTTAACACCTCCCCCTGACCAATATCCATCGAATGTGGCTTGGCATCTAATCTCACACCCAAGCCGGTACCACGAGGATAACGTATCGCCATAGGATGGGTAAGGTTTACTGCCGTAAAGAACAAATGTTGCAGCTCATTCTCATCTTTAGGAGCGGAGACAACAAGGTTTGGCACCAAACTAAGGTAAGAGAAGTCAAAGGTACCTTGATGAGTTTTGCCATCATCACCAACGATACCACTCCGGTCAATAGCGAAAGTAACTGGTAAATCCTGAAGACAAACATCGTGGATGATTTGGTCAAAAGCCCGCTGTAGAAAAGTCGAGTAGATAGCGACAATCGGCCGATAGCCCTGAGCCGCCAGACCAGCGGCGAAGGTAACAGCGTGCTGTTCACAGATACCAACATCAAAAACGCGCTGGGGAAACTCAGCCTGGACAATACTCAAGCAATTACCTTCCGGCATCGCCGGTGTAATTACGACCACCCTAGGATCATCCCGAAGCAGACGAAGCGCCGTCTGAGCAAAAATCTCACTGTAGCTTGGAGCCGCTTTTCTACCGGCACTCTTCGCCGGTATACCGTGAAAATATACGGCGTCCCCTTCGGCGGGAAGATAGCCCTTACCCTTAGTTGTCACCACATGAACCAGAACCGGCTTTGAACGATAATCCTTTACCTGAGTGAGTGCCACTTCAAGTTCACGAAGGTTATGACCATCAACCGGCCCCAAATAGGTAAAACCCAGTTCCTCCCAGAGAGTAGTCGCCATGACTAAACCTTTGACACCGCTCTCCACCTGCTTACCCACCTGCCATAACTGACGACCAAAGGGCAAAATACTGAGCAACCGCTTTCCTTGCTCCTTAGCCCAGTCATAGCGCTGGTCAAACCGTACTTTAGCAAATAGTTTGGCCAAAGCACCGACCGTCGGCGCAATCGACATACCATTATCGTTAAGGACAACAATGAGCCGAGCGCCGAGGTGCCCAACCTGATTCAAGGCCTCAAAAGCCATCCCACCCGCTATTGCCCCATCACCGATAACCGCCACCACATGATAGTCATCACCTGATAGGTCACGGGCGACCGCCATACCCAACGCCGCTGAAATCGAGGTACTGGCATGACCGGCTCCAAACGGGTCATGCTCGCTCTCTTCGCGAGAGGTAAAACCGGATAATCCTCCATATTGACGCAGGGAGCTAAAGTAACTCTTCCTGCCGGTAAGTAATTTATGAGTATAGGCCTGATGCCCAACATCCCAGATAATCTTATCCCGCGGACTGGCAAACACCCGATGCAGAGCCAAAGTAACCTCAACCACACCTAAATTAGAGGCGAGATGTCCGCCGTTAGTGGAAACAACAGTGACTAGCTCCTCTCTTATCTCCAGAGCTAATTGCTTAAGCTCCTCCGGAGCTAACGCCAACAAATCAGCCGGGCTGTCGATTCCATCCAACAATCTCGTCATGGCTTGCTTGCCGAACTGGGAAAATCCCCATCATACTAACAATGAGCATGAGCTATTGTCAAGATAATATTGTGTGGTGTCCAAGACATATCATATTCTCCTAGAAAAAGTCTCCAGGAATTAGGGGATGAGGTTACTAGTAAAAACTAGAGAATAAGGTTAAAATAGTCCCAAACTTACAGGGATAAACGAATGAAAGTAGCCATAATCGGCGGCTCGGGAAAAATGGGGCGGTGGTTTGCCAATTTCTTAGCAAAGGAAGGTAAAGAGGTCATCATCGTCGGCCGTAGTGAACAGAAGCTACTTGAAGCCAAAGAAAAATTACGTGTAGAAACCTCGACCAATATCAAAGCCGTGAAAAGTGCCGACGTGGTGCTCATCTCCGTACCCATCGATAACTTCGAAACAGTGGCCAAGAAACTCCAGCCCCACACTCACCCCAAGCAGATTATTCTGGACATCACTTCCATCAAGGTATCACCGGTGGCCATCATGCATCGGTATCTCAAATCAACCTCAGTCCTAGGCATACACCCGGTATTTGGCCCTGGCGCCAGAGACATGGTCGATAAAAATTTTGTCCTGACACCGACCAATGAAAAAGAGTCGACGCTGGCAGAAAAAGTTAAGCAATATTTAGAAAAACGAGGCGCTAAGGTTACCCTGATGCCCCCCGAAGAACATGATGAAATGATGGCGGTGATTCTAGGGCTGTCTCACTTTATCGGTATCGTTTCGGCAGAGACACTACTCAGCTTAGGCAGACTAAAGCCGACGAAGAATGTCGGCGGCGGTACCTACAAACTTTTACTCACGCTAGCTGAAAGCGTAGTCTCCGAAGACGCGGAATTTTACGCCTCACTACAAATGAATCTACCCATGGTGGCGGAAATTGAGGAAGCATTCCGGAGAAACTCAGCCACTTGGGCCAATATCGTCAAAAATAAAGACCGGCCAGAGTTCGTCAAGAAAATGAATGCCTTAAAAAGTGCATTTGAAGAGAGCGACCCTGATTTTCGAAAAGCCTACGAAACCATGTACAAACTCATGGAATAGGGGTGTGCCTCTACCGCGGACTAATTAGATTGCATCTGACCCACCATATTTTACTATCGGTAATACTTTACTATCGGTAATATTGAAGCTATAATATTTGTTCATGGTTATGAAAGAAGTCGGTATCCTCTATCATCCGCTAAAAGAGGCTGCCCGTACTCTAAGTAAAAATCTAGAAGCGTTTTTAAGTACCAAGGGACTTATCGTTTGGCTGTGTTCGGCTTGGGAATGGGAAAAGGCCAAGACTCAAGCTAATGGTGCTGATTTAATTCTGAGTATCGGTGGGGATGGTACCATCTTACGAGCGGCTCAGGTAGCGGTACCGACAGCTACGCCGATTACCGGAATAAACTTGGGCAAATTCGGCTTTATGACAGAACTCACTATTAATGAAGTCAAAAGAAAATTACCGGCTTTACTAGCTGGAGAAGGCTGGTTTGATGAGCGATGCTTGCTTGAAGTCGAGCTTCCGTCGGTCAGTGTCGAAGCTGAGTCGCCCCGCCGATTTTATGCGCTGAATGATGCCGTGGTCGCCCGTGGAGCCGCTGTACGATTGATTCATGTCGAGGTAAGTATTAATGGTACCCGATTAACTACCTACCGAGCGGACGGAGTAGCTATGTCCACAGCTACCGGGAGTACCGGTTATGCTTTAGCCGCTGGTGGTCCTATTCTACATCCGCGTGTTGGGGCATTCTTACTCGTGCCGATATCACCTCACCTTGGTTCGACTTACCCGATAGTCTTATCCCCCGATGATACTGCACACCTGCATCTGACCAGCACCATACCGGCCGTACTAAGCATCGATGGTCACATTAACCTAACTTTATCTACCGGGGCTACAGTCACGGTTAAACACAGCTCGAAAACGGTCCGATTTCTCCGAATTCATCCGGAAACTTCGTTTTACGGTTCCCTGGAACAAAGACTAAAGGCAGAACGATAAATTGGCTCAAATCGAAAAAGCTAGGATTAGCGATGTTCCCCAAATGCACCAACTAATAAACTCTTTTGCCGAGAAGGGAGACATGCTAGCTCGTCCGCTAAGCGAGCTATATGAGAACGTCCGCGATTTCTTCGTAGTTCATGAAGAAGAGCGGGTGACTGCCTGCGCCGCCCTCCATATTAACTGGTCTAACCTAGGAGAAATAAAGGCGGTCGTCGTCGCTGAAGATCACCAGCGACAGGGGGTTGGTAACCAACTCATCAAGGCCTGTCTAAAAGAAGCCAAGGAGCTAGGTATCTCCACGATTTTTTGCCTGACATACAAACCAGATTTTTTTACCACCCTTGGCTTTTCCCAGGTAGATAAAATGACCCTATCCCATAAGGTCTGGAGCGAGTGTTACCGTTGTCCCAAATTTCCTAATTGCGACGAGGTGGCTCTAGTCTACCACATAGAGACAGAGGCTCAGCTTGGCTGAAGAAAAGGTGCTCTCGAGTCAACTAATCTATGACGGACGGATCGTCAGATTACGGGTCGACGTCGTGCTCCTGCACAATGGCCACGAAACCACTAGGGAGATCATCGAACACAGCGAGTGTGTGGCAGTTATCCCCGTTGATGTCGAGGATAATATACTGCTGGTGGAGCAATTTCGTCTCCCTACCGGTAAGGAACTGCTGGAGATACCAGCTGGTGGCATTGAACCGGGAGAGGACGCCGAGACGACGGTACGTCGTGAATTACGTGAAGAGATTGGTTATCTACCGAGAAAAGTGACCCGGCTAGGCGGGTTTTACTCGGCGCCAGGCTACTGCACCGAATATCTTCATCTCTACATGGCGACTGACCTTACTCCCAGCCCACTCTATGCCGAGGATACAGAGAGCATCAAACCGGTCCGTGTGCCGGTTGGCAAGATTACTGAGCTGATTGACTCAGGTACTATTTGCGATGCCAAAAGTGTTGCCGGACTGCTTACCTTCCTGAAGTATAGGAAAAGTTAGCCCAGCTGATTACCGAGCTGACGCCCCCCCAAAAAATGCATGTGGAGATGGGCTACTCCCTGACCACCTTCCCGACCACAATTTATCACCAAGCGATATCCCCTTTCGACAATACCTTCACTTCTCGCCAGGCAGTTGGCGACATTGACCATAGTTCCTGTCAGGGTGGCCTCATCTTCGGATAACTCGGCTAGAGACGAAATGTGTTTCCGAGGAACAATGAGTATGTGCGTTGGGGCAAGCGGATTAATATCGCGGAAGGCAATTATCCCGTTGTCTTGATAAAGTAAATCAGACCCTATTTCACCGGCGGCAATTCGGCAAAAAATACAGTCAGTCCGTTCTTTCATGCTGGCTCCTTTTACGTGAGGTTGTCGGTCGGGAAGAATAGTAACATACCGCCTGCGGCACCGACAAGTTAGAATTATTCGTTTGCCGTATCCATTCCCATCGATTATAATAGGGTAAAATAAGATTGGGGGAGTAGTAATGAGATGGAGCAATACGGGTTAGAGAATATTCGCAACATAGCTTTACTCTCTCACGCCGGCGCCGGCAAAACGTCTTTGGCCGAAGCCATCCTGCTTACTACTGGAACAGTCAACCGGCTGGGTAAAGTAGATGAAGGAACAACGACATCAGACTATGACCCGATTGAAGTAAAAAGACGGATTAGCATTAACCTTTCGGTGCTCCCTTGTCAATGGCAGAAAACCAAGATTAATTTACTGGACACCCCTGGTTATTCGGACTTTGCCGCTGAGGTTAAGGCGGCTATAAGGGTGAGCGACGGAGCTTTGATTACCGTCTGTGCCGCTTCCGGCGTTGAAGTCGGGACTGAACAGGTTTGGGCCTACAGCAAAGAGGCCAATCTGCCACGTTTGATACTGGTCAATAAGATGGACCGCGAGAATGCCGACTTCAACCGTACGGTTAAAGAACTTCAGGCTAATTTTGGGGCAAAATGTCTACCGATACAACTACCCATCGGTACCCACACTACCTTTCAAGGTATTATCGACCTGCTGCCCCAGAAAAGCTACACCGGTACTGCCGCTAAGGAGGATAAAGTCCCGGCAGCACTACAAAACGAAGTCAATTCTCTCCGCGAAAATCTAGTAGAAGCCGTGGCCGAGGTTGATGACACACTATTAGAGAGGTATCTGGGCGGCGAGGAACTCAGCCTAGAGGAACTCAATAAAGGTTTACGACAGGCGGTAATAACGGGCAAAATTGTGCCCATCCTTGTTGGCTCCGCCCTGCAAAGCACCGGAGTAGGCTTGCTGCTGGATACCATAGTCCGTTATTTACCCTCGCCTAAGGAACGTGACGTAGCCATAGTTGGCGAAGCAGGCAAACTGGAGACGGCTGAACCTGTCCAGGATGCGCCACTGGCCGCCCTAGTATTTAAGACCACCGCCGACCCTTACGTAGGCAAGCTAACCTACTTTCGTATTTACCACGGAATCATCGAGAGCAACTCGTCAGTGTGGAATTCGACACGGGGCGAGCCGGAGCGCATCGGTCAATTATATCTCATTCGTGGTAAAACTCAAGAGCCTATACCACAGGTCAGAGCTGGTGACATCGGGGCTGTAGCCAAATTAAGCCTGACCAATAGTGGCGATACTCTGTGCACACACGATAAACCAGTAAAACTAGCCCCGATTATCTTCCCCAAACCGTCTTTCAGTGAAGCCATTTCTCCCAAGACCAAGTTAGACCTAGATAAGCTGAGCTCTGCCCTAACACGGCTTGTTGAGGAAGACCCTACGCTACATATGCGCCGCGACAGCGATACCGGTGAAACGATTCTCTCCGGACTAGGCGAGACTCAACTCAATGTAGCTGCAGAGAAAATGTTACGCAAATTCAGCGTCGGCATTAACCTGAAGACTCCAAAGGTTCCCTACAGAGAGACAATCAAAACTGGTACTACGGCCGAATATAAACATAAGAAGCAGACCGGTGGGCATGGTCAATATGGGCATGTTATTCTGGAAATAAAACCCTTACCCCGTAGCAGCGGTATTGAATTTGTCAACAAGGTAGTCGGCGGCAGAATCCCCACTAATTATATCCCGGCAGTAGAGAAAGGATTCCATGAGGCTGTGCTAGAGGGAGTACTTGCACACTACCCGGTAACTGATATCAGGGTTATCGTTGTTGACGGCAGCTATCACCCGGTTGATTCCTCCGAAATCTGCTTCAAGATCGCCAGCGCCGGCGCCATAAAGAAGGGGCTCTCTCAGGGACAGCCAACTATTCTCGAACCGATAGTAAATCTTACAGTGAGAGTCCCCGAGGAATACACCGGCGAAATTATCGGTGACCTCAACACCAAACGAGCTCAGTTACAGGGAATGAATCCTGAAGATGACGCTAATATGATTCAAGCCCAGATACCTCTGGCTGAGATTCAGCGTTACGCCATTGACCTGAAGTCAATAACCCAAGGGCGCGGCCGCTTCACTGTAGAATTTAGCCATTATCAAGAAACGCCGCCAAATGTGATCCAGAAAATCGTAGCGGAAAGACAAGCCGAGAAGACTTAGGCCAAAGGACAGTCGGCCCGCTGAGCCTTAGGGAAAATTAGCTAAGCATTACCGCGTTACTAACACCCGATTCGGTAAGTAAGATGGCCGGAGGCAGGAGTAAACTCATAACCCGGTCAATACCACACCCGTCAGGGATAAGTTTAATCTCGGCCGAAGGGAAGAGGTGACGAAAGAAAACCATCACGGCTTCGCCTTGGTCTAATCCAATCTCCAAAAGTAAGCCCCCTCCCAACCGAAGCTTAGCACCCACTTGAGTACCAAGCCGACGTATCGCCTCCAGGCCATCAGGGCCGCCATCTAGCGCCAGATGAGGTTCAAAATACCGTGTATTTACCTGAGACAATGCTTCTTCCCGAACATAGGGCAGATTAGCCACAATCAGATTAACCGGCTCTGGTAATGGTTCAAGCAAATCTCCTTGAAGCAGCCGAATCCGATTCA
The DNA here is from genome assembly GCA_002335405.1 of Dehalococcoidia bacterium UBA2162. Taxonomy (GTDB): domain Bacteria; phylum Chloroflexota; class Dehalococcoidia; order Dehalococcoidales; family UBA2162; genus UBA2162. Next base: position 26,516 of record DCWM01000033.1, on the reverse strand, counting down.
AGACACCATGTTTCTGGCAATTTGACTGAGCGACCCCGAGCGCCGAAGATGAAATATCGGTGGCATAGATTTTTACCCGAGGCAAAGTTACCGCCAGACTGATGGCTAGGGCACCACTACCCGTACCGACATCGGCAATAGTATGCATCGGATACTCCAGCGCTAATCCCAGCGCGGTTTCGACCAAAAGCTCACTTTCCGGTCGGGGGATAAGGACATTACCATCAACATCAAAATCCAACCCGTAAAACTCACGATGCCCGGTGATATAAGCCGTTGGTTCATTATTGAGACGGAGCCGAATCAACTGCCAGAAATTTTCGCTTTCTTTAAAGCTAAGTTCGCGGTCGAGCTGCAGATAGAGCTGAACACGCTTGAGACCCAAGGCATATCTCAATAATACTTCGGCTTCTAGACTAGCATCATCAATCTTGGCGGTGATCAGAGCTCCTCTACCCTGACTTAATACCTCCCTGACCTTCACGCTAGTTGCCCTTGAAGTTGTTTCACCTGTTCACTGGTAGCCAGAGCATCAACCAGCAGGTCAAGATCCCCGGCCAAGATCCGCGGCAGATTATGCAGAGTGAGACCAATACGATGATCGGTAAGGCGGTCTTGCGGGAAATTATAGGTTCGTATCTTTTCCGAGCGCTCACCGGTACCAACCTGAGACTGACGCTCTTTACCTATCGCCTCTTCTTGTTTCCGCATCTCCATGTCCCGAAGCCGGGCACGGAGTACGGCCATCGCTTTTATCTTATTTTTTAATTGAGAGCGCTCATCCTGGCAAATAACAACCATACCACTTGACAAATGGGTGATGCGCACAGCAGTAGCAACCTTGTTAACATTCTGGCCACCGGCACCACCACTGTGAAAAATATCAATTCTGAGATTGTCCGGATCAATATCCACCTCTACCTCATCTGCCTCGGGGAGCACTGCCACCGTCGCCGTGGAAGTATGAATTCGACCGGAAGCCTCGGTAAGCGGTACTCTCTGCACCCGATGCACACCACTCTCGTACTTGAACCGGCTGAAAGCCCCCCTACCTCTTACCTCGAAGATGATTTCCTTAAAGCCGCCACCGGTCGCCTCGCTCATACTCATAATATCCACCGCCCAACCTTTAACTTGAGCATAGCGGCTATACATACGAAAGAGATCGGCGGCAAATAGAGCCGCTTCTTCACCACCAGTTCCCCCTCGAACCTCCATAATGATGTCCCGCTTATCATTCTCATCCCTAGGCAACAGGGCAATCTTAAGTTCTTCCTGAAGCCGAGACAGTTGTGCCTCAAGACCATCTATCTCCTGCTTGACAAGAGTTTTCATTTCCTCATCCAGACCCTCGCTTAGCATGGCTCTAGTTTCCTCAAGCGACTTAACCGACGTCTTGTACCGCCGATACTTCGTTACCACCACTTCTATAGATGCCCTCTCCCGAGCTAATTTCTCAACCTGCTTCGGGACGACCGCTATCTCAGGAGTAGCGATCTGCTCTTCCAGCTCTTGATAATGCTTATCTATCTGTTCCAATTTATCCCACATACCAATTCATCCCTAAAAAATTATAGCACGGGCGCAGACAGACCCCAAAAAGAGAAAAACTAACCAGCGATAAGAGCTAGAAAACTCCTACGTTTCAGCTCCCACGATTGTCCCGGGAAAAATTCGGCTGCCCGACTTTAAGCGACAGCTATCACAAACGATGACATTATCACCGAGAACAGACTCTTCGACAACACTATTAGCATGAAGGAAGCAACGATTAGCCAGAATCGAGTTTTTCACGTTAACCCCAGGCCCTATCCAGGTATTCGGCCAGATGATAGACCCATCGACCACACTATTCTCCATTATATTACCCCCAGCGCCGATAACCGAAGGCCCAATCAGCTTCACTTCACGCCCAATAAAGCAGCTAGCTCCGATGACTACCGGCCCCATTATCTGGGCGGAAGGATGGAGATTACTCTCAGCCCCAATCAACACATCATGACGCAGGTCGAGCACGTGCTGATGGCACTTACCATTCAGCAGATCCCGATGCAGCTGGAGATATTTCCCATGAGTACCGATATCTAGCCAGTAAGCTGAAGAGGTATAAGCATAGATCGGTGCTCCTTGAGCCAAGAGGCTAGGGAATACCTCACGCTCAATACTGACTTCAGTTCCGGGAGAGATTTGAGCCAGAACACTCGGCTCCAGAATATAAGTACCGGCATTAATCACATTACTGGTTACCTCACCCGATCTAGGTTTCTCACGGAAAAGCGAAACTCTCCCCTCGACATCAGTTGTGATAACGCCATAGCTAGTAGGATCATCCACACAAGTCAGGGCAATAGTAACCAAGGCTTTCTTCCGGTAGTGGAAAGTCATCATGGCAGTAATATCAAGGTCGGTGAAAACGTCACCGTTCAGCACGATAAAGGATTCGTCTAAAAATTTCTCCGCATTCTTTATCCCACCAGCTGTACCATAAGGAGTCTTTTCAACGGTATAGCTAAGCTTAACACCAAACCGGCTACCGTCACCAAAGTAGCTCTCGATTGGCTCGGCTAGATTACCAAGAGCCAGAATTATTTCCGTTATCCGGTGCCGACGGAGATGACAGATAACATACTCCAAAAACGGTGTATTCAATACCGGCACCAAGGCTTTAGGGAGCTTACTGGTCAGCGGCAACAATCTGGTTGCTTTACCACCCACCAAGATAACGGCTTTCATCCTTCGCTCTTCAAGCCACAACCAGCGGATAAAATACGGCGACAACGACTACGGCGGCAAGCAAAGCTCCAGTAGCAGCCTGAGCGAGGGAATGGGACTCTAATTCGATTCTAGCCCAAGCCGTTAGGGGAACCAACGTCATTGTTACCATACCACCCCAGCCATAAAGTATAACCAGTACCATTGCTGAACCGGCAATAAAGGCCGTATGCAAACTTATCTTCCACCAGAAATTAATGCACATAAAGATGAGAGTTAGAGATACAGCAACAGCAAACGTCGCAACCAATGTTATTGGCGCACCGAGATAAGCGAGGAGGATACAACCGACGATAGTGCAAAGACTAGTTATCAGATAAATCTTAGTTCTTTGCTCACGAACGTTGGCAAAGAAAGTATCGAGGCGCCTGGTCTTAAGCAGGTAAACAACAACTACAAAAATCGGCAGAATACTCAGGGCGCTAGCTACCAAAGCCCACTTCAGGGCATCAATTGGATTGGCGGCTGAGGTGAAGGAAAGTAGCAGAATTACCGCTAAACCAACCAAGAAAGGATTCAAAATATTAGAGATCAAAGTCGCGATTTGTTTCTTCATTTTACCCCAGCTTGCCCAATATGTTATTACTATTCTAACCCAAAAGTAGGTATTTTACCAAATCGAGCATACGTATTGCCCGAATCCGCCGCCAAGAGTTACAATAACGCGGATAACACAGATACCATCAACCCGCCTGTCATAGTCTCGAAGGTACGATAGATAGGTAGGCCAATAGAAGAGTCGGACAACATTATGAAAACTAGCGATTTTGATTATGCCTTACCTCCAGAATTTATTGCCCAAACCCCTATAGAGCCGAGAGACCACTCCCGTCTGATGATTCTCGACCGAAACAATGGTTCCCTGAAACATCACCGGTTCTTTGAAATTATTGATTACCTTCGGGCGGGAGATGTTCTGATATTAAATAACAGCCGGGTTATTCCCGCCCGGCTCAGCGCCCGAAAAGTTGATGGCGGAAGTCGACTCGAAGTCTTACTGCTCCGCCGGCTCTGTCCGAACATCTGGGAAACTTTAGTCAGACCGGCTAATCGCGTCAGTATTGGCACCAAAATAGAGATAGCTAATGATTCGGTGACAGACGATAAACCAGGGCTCCCGATAACGGCTAAAGCCATTGGGTCAAATGAAGGTGGGGAACAAGTACTTAGCTTCTCCGACGAAACCCGTCTCCTCGAGTTGGGACAGATTCCGCTGCCGCCCTACATCCATATACCATTACTAAATCCGGAGCGCTACCAGACAGTCTATGCCCAGGTAGCGGGCAGTATCGCCGCACCGACGGCCGGACTACACTTTACCCCCGAACTTATGACTAAAATAGAAAAGAAGAGGGTGCGCTGTCTATCGGTGACACTACACATCGGACTGGATACCTTTCGACCGGTACGGGTTGAGAATCCAAAAGAACACCCCATACACCAAGAATATGGCATAATCAGTCAAGAAGTAGCCGAGGAACTAGCCCAAGCCAAAACCGAGGGCCGAAGGATTATCTGTGTTGGCACAACGACCGTCAGATTAGTCGAAGCGGCAGCTCAAGCCAGTAGCCCAGCTCGAGTGGCACCCTTTGCCGGCTGGGTCAGCCTGCTTATTGTTCCAGGGCACCAGTTCCGCATAATCGATGCCATGATTACTAATTTTCATCTGCCCCGGTCAACAACATTGATGCTGGCTACCGCCTTTGCCGGTAGAGACTTAATTCATCAAGCCTACCAAGAAGCCATCACCCAACAGTATCGCTTCTACAGCTTCGGTGACGCCATGCTGATTTTTTGACAGGAACCCTATCACACTCGGGGCACTAGCATTCGCTGGTTTACTACTTACCTAGCCACTAGTCAGTACAGTGTTAGTTCCTGCCAATCCAGTCCGCAGCCATACCTAGCATTGCCCTTGGCCCCAACCTCCTCAGCCAGAAGGTGGTGAATTACCAAAATATACCTTCGTATGGGGCCAAGGAATCTCTATACCGTCTTTATCAAAGGCTTTCTTCAACCTCAGGCGAAGCTCTCTCATGATAGCCCACGGGCGCATAGCTTTGGCCTCCCCTAATATCCTAATCTCAATACCTGAGTCGCCCAGCTTATCTACCCCTAAAGCTTGTGGCGGTGCGAGAATTCCCGCCACCCACTGCGGGTCCTCAGCCAACTCCTTACCGACTCTATTTATCACCGAGATAACACGGTCAAGGTCTTCCCCATAAGCAACACTCACACTCATGTTGATTCTTGACCATTCCTTAGTAAAATTACTGGACACTCGAACCTCGCCGTTTGGCACACTATGGACAGTACCATCAAAATCCCGGAGGACTGTCCTCTTCAAATTTATGTCTTCGACCAGTCCAGCAATATCAGCGATTCTTACCCAATCACCCACCCGGTACTGATTCTCCAGAATTATGAACAACCCGGTAACCACATCCCTTACCAAACTCTGAGCACCGAAGCCGATAGCAATACCAAGTATGCCAGCACCAGCCAGGATAGGGGTGATGTTTATTTCCAATTCGGAGAGAACCATAAAGGCTCCGACAAAAAGTACGGTCACCTTTCCCACACCGACAAGCACTCTTGATAAAGTATTGCCCCTCTTAGTGATCTCTGCTTTAGGTTCGTCAACACGGCGAGCCAGCGCCCCGACTACCAACCTGGGAACAAACTCACCCACCGTAACAATACCTATCCCAGAAAGAAGAACTATAAGACCAATACGCCAACCCTGCTCTCCCAGCCAGCCGGTTAACAGTGACATATCAATTCCCAGGTTAGCCAGTACGACGATAATACTGAGAGATACTGCAACGAGAACCGTAGCTACCTGGAACACGTGGAGAATTGGGCCATCAGCAAAAATGTCTTCGAGACGACTTCGGGTGCCTTTTTGGGCGATAAGCTCTCTTTCGATCCACCTTGTTAGAGCGTGTATCAGGGCCGCGACAACGTAAATACCTAACAAGCTGAACAGTATGTTGAATCCTTTGGATAGGTAAGAACGCACCACAGCTTCCAGAGGAATTAATAGGCTCGTAATGTATAGCCCACCCAAGACAATAACACCCGCTATCGGTTTTTTAAGTACCGATAGTATCGCGTCATCCAACTTCATATTGGTCTTTTGTGTGAGTTTACTAACGGCTCTCACTAAGAAAACTTGGGAAAACCAGGCAAGACCAATAGAAGCTCCGAAGACCAATACTGGGACTAAGATCTCTCCTAAAGTCAATTCTCCAAACAACCGCTCAACCATCCTTGTCTTCCGCCTTCATCATCTTCTGAAAATATCTACCGAGAGATGCAAGCGAACACGCGCTTATATTATACTACACAATTAGTTCTTTTGGTTTTACCAACAGACTACCTAACAAAGATAAAGAAGAAACTAAAGCGTACCAAATCTACAGTAACGACGGTGGTAAAGACATCTACTCCAACTCAGGCCCTACTTATCACTGCACCCCTTCAAACAAATCGCTCTCGCGTCGCCGAGTATCAGGAGGTGGATGAGCTCGCATATATAAATCGCGCTGTCCAGGGAACTTCTCAATAATTCTGAACAGAGCTGCACGCCGCGGTCGCTGACTCACATAGCAGATCGCGGCCCTACTCCTAGTCTCGATAGCTTGTTTCGTGAGGCGTATTGTGGCATGTATTGGAAATTCTATTTCGGCCAAACTCGTGACGTCGATGTCTTTGTTACTCCCTAAGCGATGGGGATCTTGCCCGAAGAGCGGCAATAATTTTACCGCAACCTTCAAAAATCTACGTGAAAAAACGGAGAAGTAGAGTTTTTGAGGTTGGAACGCTGGGCCGGCTTCGGGATATTGCTTTGGGTCGCCGGCTACACAGAATGCCTTAACCGTGGCATTATTAATAGCAATGTGATCGGGGTGCCGGTACCCGCCGATAGGGTCGAAGGTGATGACCACCTCTGGCTTAAACTCACGGATGACTTGGACCACACAACCAACCACCTGCTCAGGCAAGGCGGCAACCAGAGCTTCCGGATGCTTGTTGGCCCTCGAATTAGGCATACCAGAATCCCGGTAGCCAAGGTGGATAATACCGGCTAGACCGAGAACCTGGGCCGAACACTTCAGCTCGGCCCAGCGCATGTCACCAATGGTGTCGTATCCTTTAATATGTTCAGGGGCCACATCACCCGCTTCCCCACGCGTAGCACAGGCATAGTAGACTTTGACGCCAGCAGCGGCGTACTGTGCTAGAGTACCACCAACACCAAATGCTTCGTCGTCCGGGTGGGCCCCGAAGAAAACCAAAGTCCTCTGTTTACCCATACTTTACTCCACCGCCATCGATTACTAAAGTAATTTATCTCATCCTCGAACCAAACACAAGTTGAAAACATTACCCAGATAGAATAAACTAAAGATAAATTCGGACGAGCTTCTATACCGATAAGAAAGGACCATAATATATGGTAACAGAAATGACCCACTGGGAACGTGTCCGGGCCGCACTTAAAGGAGAATGTATCGACCGTTTACCCATAAGTATGTGGCGGCACTTCTTCACAAGAGAGACTTCTGCGGATTTATTGGCGGAAGCAATGCTCGGTTTTCAAAACCGGTTCGACTGGGACTTTATGAAGGTTAACCCCCGTGCCTCTTATCATGTCGAGGACTGGGGAGTGAAGACGGCATACGATGGCGACATTTCACCTAGAGTGGCTGAAACACCGGTTAAAACCCCCGATGACTGGCTAAGACTTAAAGTATTGGATGTTAACCAAGGTGTGCTAAAAGAACATCTGACCAGCCTAGAACTGATTGCTCACGGACTAAAAGGAGAACTACCATTTATTATGACGATGTTTACCCCACTTTCGATTGCCGGTTGGCTAACTGGCTCGGAAGAACTCTTCTTACAACATCTTCGTGAGCATACGGCCGAAGTAAACCATGCTCTAGAAGTTATCACGGAGACCTTTAGTAACTTCGCAAAAGCCTGCCTGGAACGCGGTGTCAGCGGACTGTTCTACGCAACCACTGCCTGGGCAACTACTAACCGCCTGACTGAAAAAGAATACTTAACTTTCGCGCGACCCTACGACCTACGATTACTTAATACGTTACCGACAGCCGAATTTCATGTGCTGCATGTCTGTCGGGAACAAAATTTACTGCGCGCTGTGAAAGACTATCCGGTCCATGCCTTCAGTTGGAACCCGCAAGGTAAAGGAAATCCTTCTTTAGCCGAGGGAAAAGCGATGGTGGGGGGGCGAACCGTAATTGGTGGTATTACCCAAGACAAAAGCCTTGTTGAGGCGACCCCGATACAGCTAGCCACAGGAATAGAGGGTATGAGGGTGGCTATGGGGGACAAGGGATGGATGTTAGGTCCCGGTTGCACCTTCCCACCAGAAACTCCCGAAGCCAATCTGCAGGCAATTCGTGACGCGGTGACGGAAGGATCACAATCAGGTACGCCATCATAGCTCTCTAGGTTACTGATCACCTGCTCTTGAGACAATCATACCACCGATAACACTAACTCAAGAAGTAGTATCCCTTGTAAGGACAGATCACTTTGTTACCGTAATCCGTGGATTCTGTGTCAGTCACCCTTTACGGACTATGGGTGAAAAGAGGATAAAATACCTACCATCACTTAATGCTTGAGGCAAGACTTGTCCACGATTCGGTGACCCTGGCTTTTAGCTCATCGAACCCATCCTCATTATCGATGACGACATTAGCATGTTTGAGACGCTCTTCGATAGGTAGCTGAGAACGAAGGCGAGCTAAGATTTCTTTACGAACCAGTCCGCGTTGTTTCTGGAGACGCTCAAAGACTTTAGGTTCGGGGGTGATGATTACCCAGACTTCATCGACAAGAGACGTCCATTTTGCTTCAATAAGGAGAGTAGCTTCCAGAACCAGTACGGCTACCCTTCGCCGCCGGTATTCATCAATCCTAGCCTTAGCCATTTCGTACATCCGCGGGTGCATAATCCGATTCAACTTGAATAAGGCGCTAGGATTGTCAAAGACGATTCCCCCCAATTTAGTCCGGTCAATCTCACCACTGGGGGCGAGAATCTGTCGACCGAAAGTAGCCAGTACTTCACGCCAAGTTTCCGTACCCCGCGGAAAGACTTCATGTCCGAGTTCATCGGCATCAATAACAACTGCACCCAGTTCTACCAGAAGTTGGGCAACCGTACTCTTACCACTACCGATACCACCAGTCAAACCAATTACCTTCACCATCAACCTCCATCATCTCAGGACACAAATAGCTAGTGAAACTACTCAAATCCCTCTCGCCCGCACCAAACTCCATACTGACGAAACACCAACAGATATCATGACTACGACTCCGGCATCAAGAGTCGTTCAGGAACTAATAATACCATCACCCAACAGCACCGGTTTACCACACCCCATCAAGGCAGAGTAGACAGAAACCTCGACGGCATTATTCTACCTTTCGGCGACAATCACAGTTTTGACCTGAAGAACAGTTTAGCTTTATCTGACCAGGTAACCATCAACCACCGGCAAATTGGTCAGTCCGCCCAATTCCCTAGTCAATAAGCCGGACTGATTATGGCCCAGCTCCCACAGCCATTTCCAACGCAGAGACACTAGCACCAATATCCCCCAAGTAAGCAGTTGGCCATCTGATAGTCGTTAACTAGCCAAGCTAAAGACGCAGCAAAAGCGCAGATGTTATGGTACTTCAGTTCTTAAATAGCCTGGCACATGACTCCGTTAAAGCAGAACCTTCAGCGAGAGCGGTTACTACTATGCAACACCCCGCTCATAATAGGTTCATCAACATAGACATCACCATTCCTGATCTTCAAATTGAAGCCGCACTCAGGATTGTTGCAAACCCAAGCCTTATAATGAATACTGGCTCCTTGGCTGCCAAAATCAGATAGAGGTACCAACTCTCCTACCTTACATTTTTGGCATTTTGGAAAACTTACTTGTTCCACGAGGTCCCACCTCCCAACCAAAATAAATTTTATCCAGTATACCTGAAGAAATCGCTGTTGACAAGCGGGTGTTACCGCCTCCTCATTACATCCAATTTAATAATTACCGAAGGACACTTGACGCCAAACTAGATAAATTGTAGGATTAGCCATAGAGATGGCCGAAGTTAAGGTAACCATAAATGGAGCTCAGACAAGCGGTCGTGAAGGTGTAACTATCCTTGAACTCGCTCAAGAAAACGGTATTAAAATCCCTACCCTATGTTATCTGACTGAACTATCGCCTACCGGCGCCTGTCGCATTTGCATCGTTGAAGTAGAAGGCTCGCGAACGCTGGTTGGTTCCTGTCATACTCCCATCACACCGGGAATGATCATCCAGACCCATTCACCAAAGGTTTTGGCAACACGTAAGGTTATCATAGAACTTCTGTTCGCCAGCCACTGCGGTTTCTGTATGCTCTGTAATAAGGCTAATGTCTGCAACTTACGCGAACTAGCGGCTGACCTCGATGTCGGACTTTCTCCGTTTCAGACGCGGAAACGCTTTTATCCCATCGAAGACAATCCCTATATCCAGATAGATCGCACCCAATGTATTCTCTGCCGTAAGTGCGTCCGAGCTTGCCGTGAAATCGCCGAGAATGGCATCCTAGGTATCGCCTATCGTAGCTTTGATACCAAGATTGTGATTGATAATGACCAGCCACTCGCTCAGGATACCTGCCGGGACTGCGATATTTGCATCTCTGTTTGTCCCACCGGATGTTTGAGCAAACCAAAAAAATTATCCGCGGCGAAAACAGGTAAGCCACTGATCATCTGTTAGCTAGTACTAACCGTGAACAAAGGTGACTAAAATTAAAACTCAAACCATCTCACCACAGAACGAAAATATACTTATCCGGCTGAAGAGGGTAGAGAGCCAATTCGGCTACATACCGGAGGAGTCCATTACCGAGGTCGCTCAATCCTTAGATTTACCGGTAAGCGAGATCTATGGGGTAGCTACCTTCTATTCTTTCCTCGCTACCAAGCCTTTAGGCCGAAATGTCATCTGGGTTTGTCAGAATCTACCCTGCCATCTCAAACACGCCGAGATAACCATCGACAACTTAGAAAGAACTCTTGGAATCAAACCCGGCGAGACTACTAGCGATAACAAATTTTCCTTAGAATTAACCAACTGTATCGGCGCCTGTGATTATGCCCCAGCCATGTTGATTAACCGCGACCTTCATGGTAATTTAACCCCGAATAAAATATCACAGATTCTGAAATTATATAAGTAAAGTCTGGGTGGATAATTCATGCCAGAGAAACAGATTGTACTGAAAAACTGCCAAATGATTAACCCCAGAGATATAAACACCTACTTGGCAAGGCATGACTTCAAGGCATTAGCCAAAGCTCAGGTAATGGAGCCGGACGAAATTATCAATGAGGTTAAAGCCTCCGGGCTACGAGGGCGAGGCGGGGCGGGCTTCCCCTGTGGCTCAAAATGGGAAGCGGCACGGAACACGCCGGGGGATGAGAAGTATCTTGTCGGTAATGCCGACGAAGGCGAGGTCGGCACTTTTAAGGACAGATACATAATTGAAAATGACCCATTCACCTTTATCGAGGGCATCACTATTGCCGCCTATGCTATCGGCGCAAAGCAGAGTTATATCTACCTACGATCGGAATATCACCGCCTACGGAATTTACTTGAGAATGCCATCAGCCAAGCTAAAGACAAAGGCTTCCTGAAACATGTTAAGATTGACATAAGAGAGGGGGCCGGCGCTTATATTTGTGGTGAGGAAACAGCATTGATGGATTCTATTGAAGGTAAGCGCGGTGAACCTCGCTACCGACCTCCCTTTCCAACGACAAAAGGACTGTGGGGAAACCCGACCGTAATCAATAATGTCGAAACTCTGATGAATATCCCCAACATCATTTTGAACGGAGCTCAACAGTTCAGGCAGATAGGTACCGAGCGGAGCAAAGGTACTAAGGTCTTCTCAGTCAGCGGCGATGTGGCGAAACCCGGCGTCTACGAACTAGTTTTAGGCAGTAAACTCAGGGAACTGGTTATCGACTTAGCCGGGGCGGAGACAGTGAAGATGGTGCAAATCGGTGGCGCCATGGGGCGAATCGTATCCTCTACTATGCTCGATACCTCCCTGTCTTTCGAAACTATTCTCGGAGCAGGCGGGGTTATCGTCTATAATGAGAGCCGGGATACCATCGATATCGTCTTGAGAACCATGGAGTTCCTCAATAAAGAGTCCTGTGGCAAATGCTCTCCCTGCCGGGAAGGCACCGAAGCCATGGTTAAGATTTTACAGAAATTTGCCGGTGGCCGAGGCACGCCGAAGGATACAGGATTATTGGAAGAGCTCTCGAGCACAATGATGCTTGCCTCTTTATGTGGCTTAGGCCAGGCAGCGCCTTTCCCGGTAATAGACAGTCTGCAGTATTTTCGGCATGATTATGAAAGCCGCATCAAATAAACATAAGGTGAGGTAGTGATATGATATCGATTACACAACCAAAACCGTTCGAAGAAGTACTGGAATCTATTAGCCAGGACCAGAAAATCTATCTGGTCGGATGCGGCACCTGCACCACCACTCAGCATACTGGTGGTAAAGCCGAAGTTCTAGCCATGAAAGAGAAGCTGGAGACGGCGGGAAAGAAAGTCACCGGCTGGATGGTTATTCCGACAGCCTGCGACCCGCTAACTCAGCAGGCCTTAGCGGTAAATACCCGGGAGATCGAGGCAGCCGACAGTATACTAGCGATGCCCTGTTCCTTCGGCATCTTAACAATCGCTCTTTATACCAGCAAACCGGTCTATCCCGCTCTGGACACCATATTTATAGGTAAGGAGCAGAGCCCAGGAAATTTTACCGAAGCCTGTATACAATGCGGCGGTTGTGTTCTGGGCAAAACCGCCACCATTTGCCCCATCACCAGATGCGCCAAAAGCTTATTCAATGGTCCTTGTGGTGGGTCAATCAATGGCAAGTGTGAAGTTAACCCCAATACTCCCTGTGGCTGGCAACAGATTATCGACCGCCTTACCGCCCAAGGTCGGCTAGACCAGTTAGACGAAATTGAGCCACTCAAAGACTGGAGCACCAGTCTCTCGGGGGGACCACGACAGATTATTCTCGAATCCTAAGAGCAAAAATGAAAGCAGGCACAAATCTTGAGAAAGTCCTGACCAGTGGCCAGTTTGCCGTTACCGCTGAAGCCGGCCCACCCAAAGGCACCAGCGCCCGGGTAGTTCAGCAGAAAGCGGAGATCCTGCGTCCTTACTGTGATGCCGTTAACATCACCGATAATCAGACCGCAGTCGTACGTATGTCAAGCCTGGCAGGTTGCGTGCTGCTGAAGCAACAGGATGTCGAACCCGTGATGCAAATGGTCACCCGAGACCGGAATAGAATCGCCCTCCAGAGTGATGTGTTAGGAGCCATCGCCTTGGGCATTAACAACATCCTCTGCCTCACCGGCGACCATCAGGGATTTGGTAATCACCCTGCCGCCAAGGGTGTCTTTGATATGGACTCAATTCAACTAATCCGCGTGCTGAAGAATATGCGTGACGAAAAGAAATTCATCTGTGGGGAAGATATCTCTGGAGAGGTACCGCTCTTTATCGGTGCAGTAGAGAATCCTTTTGCCGACCCTTTTGAATTCCGGGTAAACCGTCTGGCTAAAAAAATTAAGGCCGGAGCCGATTTTATTCAAACTCAGGCAGTCTATGACTTAGTCCGGTTTACCAAGTGGATGGAAATGGTCACGGACCGCGGACTAGATAAGCAAGTACACATCCTAGCAGGCGTGCTCCCTATCAAAGCTGCCGGCATGGCTCGCTATATGAGAGACTCGGTCCCAGGTATAAATGTCCCACAGTCCATTACAAGCCGGCTTGAAGATGCCAAGAATGCCAAAGAAGAAGGATTAAAGATAACCCTCGAAATTATCGAGCACATAAGAACACTCCCCGGAGTTCATGGCATTCATATCATGGCCGTCGGTTGGGAAGAGATTATTCCCGATATTGTCAGTAAGGCTGGTCTGCTTCCCCGTCCGGTATCCGGTAAAGTTCCAGAGTAGCCTCACTGAAGCAGATACTTTTGCCACTCATGCCGAATGTGCTGATAGTGAGCGGGAAGATAAAAAAGACCATTATACCGTGGACGTGCCGGTAGGCGAACTAATTTCATCCTCGCCTCCCGTGGGGTTCTGCCGGCCTTATGACGATTACACGGCATACAGGCGCTAACCACATTTTCCCAGCTATGTTGCCCACCACGGTAACGCGGAATGACATGATCAAGGGTAAGCTGTTGGATTTCCCTACCACAATACTGGCAGGTGTAACGGTCACGTTTAAAAATCTCAAACCGGGTCAGGTTTTTTTCTGACTGAGGCGGACGCCTAATCATCACCGCCAGGCGAATTACTGAAGGTACCGGGAAGTCAAAGTTAGCAGAATGAATAAAGCCCGAGCCATTTTCCAGCATCTCCGCCTTATCCTCATAGATCAACACAACCGCTCGCCGGACCCGACAGATGTTCAGTGGCTCATAACTTTGGTTTAACACCAGGACAGGCAGGTTGATAATCATTAAAGTTTCCCCATTTTACTGAAAAAACGTCATGGGACACAAACTTTACGCTTGGTGACCTAGCCCCGTCGGCCCCTTTGACCACTATGAGGCTGTCTCTTCTGACTAGTCGCATCCCCCCGGTAATCCGGCGCCATAATATGGAATATCAGGCTAAGCTTAGGGTCGACAAACCGAGAACTTATCGGTCTATCTAGCTCTTCTGTGGAACAGGTGGTAGTAATGACGGTCGGCAACCGAGAATTATAACGGTGGTTAATCACCTGATAGAGCTTTTCCTGAGCCCAGGGTGTAGTCGATTGCTGACCGAAGTCATCCAGAACCAATAGTGGCGCGCTCTTAACACTTTCAAAGAGCTGATCATAGGATGTCTTACTCTCCGGACTAAAGGTTGAGCGCAGATGGTCGAGGAAATCAGGAACGACAACGAACAAGGCTGGTTGGTTAGTCTGATAACGATAGTTGACAATAGCCGACGCCAAATGAGTCTTACCACAACCATTAACGCCCTGAAACACCCGCCAACCATCGGGCGACTTGGCAAAGTCAAGGGCTAAACGGTAGGCTTCGGTCAGATTTTCACGCTGCTCCGACGGCAAATTAACCCGCTCCGAATCAAAGCTGTCAAAGGTCATTTTCTTCTGTAGTTCAAACTCAGACCCCCAACTGTAGGTAAATAAAGTCTGAATTTCTTCACCAAGTTCGTATACCTGACAAAAATTGGAGACGAGAAGACGGGTACGTATTCTTTCCTCTAACTCGGTAATAGGAACGATGGAAACAATCACCGTCGGCAACTGATTATTGAAACGATGATTGAGTAATTGGTCCAGTTTTTCCTTGGCCCATGGGGTACTGGATTGAACACCTAAATCGTCTAGGGTAAGCAAAGGAGCATTACGGACCTGCTCAAAAAACTCGTCGTATGGCATCGCACCGCTGGGACTGAAAGTTGAGCGCAAATGGTCAAGCAGATCGGGGGCGGTAACGTAGAACACCGGGTAATCTTTTTCGAGACAATAGTTAGCGGTGGCCGCGGCTAAATGGGTCTTGCCACAACCGCTCGGGCCAACCAAGACGAGCCAGCCTTTAGGCTCGGCGGCAAAAGCTCGAGCTGCCCGATAAGCCCGATTGAATCTCTCCTGTCTATTCGGCTCTTCGCTTCGACCTTGAGGATCCAAATTAACAAAGGTCAAGCGAGTCATCGAACCCAAGTTACTATAATTCCGCAAACGAGAACGATGTTCCTCGCTTAAGGCTATCTGAACACACCGGCAGGTGACCACACGGCTATAATCCGGTTTCCCCGAAGACAGAAGCGGATAAACGAACTTTACCCCATGGCAAACAGGACAAGTTTCCTTCGATTCGCTCAGGACAGGCCCCTCTGGTACGACCTCGGTAGGGTCACCGCTTGACCATGTGGTCGTATCTTTGCTTAAAGTATTTAGCCGGGCCTGCTCTAGAATCTCCCTTATATGTTCCATCACCCTTACCTTCTGCTACCCAACGTTCCAGAATAGCCTGAATGTAGCTCCACTTATGTTTGTTTTCCTCCGCCGCCCTTTTGATAGCATCTCTGAGCCAAACTGTAGGATAAAGTTTCTCGGCCGCGCGCAGCTCATCAGCAATCATAGGCGTTAACAGTCCAATATTCTCTTCATAAAGGGTGAAAATATCCGGTGGCTCCGTCGCCGTCTCAGGGCAAGTCTGCCCCTTAGACATCAATCCAGGCAGATTTAGCTCACCATTCTTTATTTTGGCTACAATCTGCCGCTCTGATTGAGTATTGAGGAAATAAACATCTTCTGGGGCCCCCTCCCGGTCAAGGACTAGATGGAGGATTGTTCCCCGTTTCTCCGCCATCGCTAATGCCCCACGTAACACTTCAGGCGATTTTTCGCCGCCACCCAGACTATTTACCAGGCAAGCGTTATCAACTAGATCATGGTAAGTAGCAAAACAAGGATACCCCCGTTTACCGTAGATTACCCAAAAGATGTGGAGAAGTATCTTTAGCTCGGCCATATCACTGATTTCCGCCAGTAAACGACTAAAAAAAAGATCCGGCACCGGTGTAAACTGCATCTCAGGAAAACCGCTGAACGGCTTGTCCTGAACACGGTCGAAGGTCTTCATAACAGAGATGGCTCCTGACTAGCAATATCCCTAAATTTAGCCGACCGAGAAATAAAATGGAGCTTAATTTCACCCGTCGGACCATTACGATGCTTAGCAATAATAATATCGGCAACGCCGGCCGGGTACTCTTCATCCGAGTGCTGGGTTTGCCACTCTTTTTCCGTATAGTAGTAATCATCCCGATAGATAAACATAACAATATCAGCATCCTGCTCGATGCTACCGCTTTCCCGCAGGTCAGACAGTTGCGGTCTATGTGATGCACGCCACTCCACCGCCCGACTGAGTTGTGATACCGCTACCACCGGTACGTTAAGTTCGCGCGCCAATGCTTTGAGGGAACGAGAGATATAACCAATTTCCTGAACCCTGTTTTCGCCCCGTCCCTCCCCCTGCACCAATTGCAAATAGTCAACGATAATAAGATCAATACCATGCTCAAAATAAAGGCGACGAGCCTTACTCCGCATCTCAACAACACGGAGTTGCGGCGAATCGTCAATGTAAATCGGAGCCTCCGACAGAACACCGATGGCATTCATAATTCTTTTTTCCTCATCCTCGGTAGTGTGCCGACCGAGTTGAACCCTCCGAGAATCGACATCGGCTTCACTAGCGAGTATACGCAAGACCAACGGCTCACGAGCCATCTCCAGACTGAATAGCGCCACACAAGCCGCCTGCTTCATGGCGGCATTAGCGGCAAGACTAAGAGCAAAGCTAGTTTTACCCATGCTCGGCCGACCAGCCACGATGATAAGGTCGGAGCGCTGGAAACCGCCGAGAAACTCATCCAGTCCGGTATAACTAGAAAGTACCTGTGTGATTAGCTCAGCCTGGCCATCTTCACCATCAGGGGGAGTCGGGTCGAAATATTTATCTAATACCTGACGAATATGGGTAAAGTCTCGAAGGCTTTGTCCATGACGCAATCTAAAGAGAACATCTTCCGCCCTGTTCAGACTATCATCGGCATCAGGGTTAGCTTCATAGCCAATAGTTTCAATTCGTCGCGCCGCCTCAACCAAACGACGGCTAACGGCCAGACGGTAGACAATACGCGCATAATGTTCGATATCCAGCGGCGTAGGGCAATTAGCGATTAACTGACTGAGATAGGCCGCACCCCCGCACGTCGTCAGCTTACTCTGCCGATTAAGCTCCTGAGCCACCGTGATTTGGTTAATGGCCTCGTTACGTTGATAAAGTTCCAGACAGGCGACATACAGCCACTGGTTTTGTTCCTGGTAAAAATCTGGCGATTGCAGAAAAGTGGTAATCTTATAGATAGCCGTACCATCGATTAACAGAGAACCAATGACCGCTTCTTCAGCATCAATATCATGAGGGGGTAATTTTATGTCTGTCACCCTCACCCACCTCCTTCGCCAGCTCCAAAAGCCTTCAATCTAGGCTGCTTCTTCCGCTACCGTCACCTTTACCTGAGAGACCAGATCCTTACCCAATTTGATGGCTACCTCGTAGTTACCCACCTGCCGGATTGGTTCCGCTAACTCAATCTTCCGTTTGTCCACGACTAAACCGGTAGCACGCTCCAGCTCGACGGCAATATCCGCCAGTGTTATCGAGCCATAGAGCTTGTCCTTCTCCCCAACTTTAGCTTTCAAAACGATCTCTTTGCCGTCCAATTGATTGGCTAATGCAGCTAACTCGGCTTCCGTTTTTGCCCGATGGCTAGCTTCCCGCCTTATTATTACTCCCATATCCTTTATGGCCCCGGAACTGGCAAGCACAGCCAACTTTTGTGGAAGGAGAAAATTCCGGCCATAGCCATCAGCCACCTCCTTAACCTCACCCACCCTAGCAACACGAGACACATCCTGCAAAAAGATAACCTTCATATCTTCCTCTTTTTGACAATTATACTTTACGGAGTGAGAGAAAGACAATACGCCGATTCGATGGCTCAGGAGCGGGAAAGAATACGTTATCAAAAAAATGACACATATTCTTAGGCAAACGCATACCCTTATATCCTATCCACCGTAAACAGCATAACTTCATCAATTGAACCAGCATCACAGAAAAGCATTACTAACCGATCAATACCCAAGGCAATACCGCCGCATTCAGGAAGACGAACCAGCGCCTTGAGAAACTTTCGCGGGATGACCATCGCACGTCCCGTCTCACGCTGGATTTGCCGTATCTCCTCTCGAAAGCGTCTTACCTGTTCCCTCTGATCTCTCAACTCACTGTAAGCATTGGCCAACTCCAGCCCACCAATAAAAACTTCCGCCCGCTCGGCTACTACCGGCTCACTAGGTTTAAGACAAGCCAGTGAAGCCAGTACCGCCGGATAATCAAGGAGAACAATCGGCCGGCAGGGCGGGAAGCTAGGTATAACTTTAGTCACCAAGTCAATATCGAACCGCTCGGGATCAGGCTCAGCGAGCGGATCCCAGCCGGCGGCGTAGCGGAAAGCATTGCGTACCGTAACCCTTGGCCAAGGTAAGGTCAGGTCAACATCCTGATTTTGATATTGAATATGATGACCGAACTGGAGTTCATTAGCCAGCGTCACGATTAACTGTTCCGTATCATGAATCATCTGTTGGTAATTAGCTCGACTGCGATACCACTCCAGCATAGTAAACTCCGGATTATGCCCGCGGCCCTGCTCACCTTTACGGAAACAGTGGCTAAACTGAAATATTTTGTCATATCCAGCGGCAAGCACCCGCTTCATATGAAGTTCTGGAGAGGTTGAGAGAAACCAATCTTCACTTGCGAGGGGAGTTATATGCTGCTCCGGAGCGACCTCAGGCATACGAACCGGCGTCTCTACCTCAAGGAACCCCCGTCCCCGAAAGAAGGCACGGGTGAACTGGTAAATTAATGCCCGTCGTTCCAGATTAGGCTTCAGATGAGCCAGTCGCCGGTATTCCGCGTCCGCCATACTTCACTTCTTCGTAGTGACTCGTTCCACGTAGGTTCCGGTACGGGTATCAACCTTAAGGATATCGTCTTCTTTAATAAACGGGGGGACATTGATAATATAACCGGTTTCCAATACGGCCTGCTTGTTTTGGGCAGTAATGGTATCACTCCGACTACTTACCTCGGTTTTCACCACTTTAAGTTCAACGAAGGTATTTATCGTAACATCGATGGCTCTATCATCTAACATCAGCACGTTCACGACGTCACCATCCTTAAGGAAAGATTTCTTGTCACCAAGTTGTTCTTCGGCGATGAAGGATTGCTCGAAAGTATCGGTACTCATAAAGATATAGTAATCGCCGTCCTTATAGAGGTATTGCTTCTCCTCGGCTCTAATATTGGCTTCGTCAACCTTCTCTCCGGAATGGAAGGTACGGTCAAGAGCACTGCCATCAAACAGATTCTTCAGTCTCAGCCGATAGATGGCGCGACCTTTTCCCGGCTTCATAAAATCGGCCTCGACCACATTGTAAGGGACGCCGTCGAGAAGGAGTTTGGAGTTCTTGTGTATGTCGGCAATATCCATCGTTACACCATTCTCTCTTATTCCAGCTACAACGGTTGTCCGTCAAATATTCTATCATTCATTACCCGTCTACGCCACTCGTCCGGTTTTAACTCAAGGAATATTAACTTACCGCTTAAACGAGGGGAAATAAATTCGATAATCCGAACTTACTAGAAAAAATCATTCAAATAACCTACAATGAACCCATAAGCGGGTGTAACTCAGCGGTAGAGTGCTTGCTTCCCAAGCAAGGAGCCGTGGGTTCGAATCCCATCACCCGCTCCATCTAGGTAATCCTATCCACCAGAGACAATAAATAATTTTAGTGCTATTTACATTTGATTAACGCAGCATTTCTTTGCAAGTGTATAGGATTTGCAATATGGGAACAAAATATAGTGAAATCAGTTTCATAAGAAAAAGAGAACCTACCACTTAGATTTGCTTAACGTGGTAAATCTGATATTATGTGTGGTCGACGGGAAACTACGGGGTTACGCACCGGTGATTACAGGTAGACTATTTAGCAAATTTGCCCTCGGATACCTTTTACTGACGATAGTGGTTACTACTGTCTCCTGCGCCACCCACCCTACAACCGAGGACGACAAGCACAAAATAAAACCGCAATCAGTCCCAATCTATACATTTACGATACTCAACTTCTACACCCATGACAGAAATGCTTTTACACAGGGATTAGCTTTCGAAAATGGTACCCTATATGAGGGGACCGGGTTACACGGCAAGTCATCTTTACGAAGAGTAAACCTAGGAACTGGCGATGTGTTACAGGCTCATCTACTTCCCTCAGAGTATTTTGGTGAAGGCATTACTATTTTCAGAGACACTATCATCCAGCTAACCTGGCAATCCAATAAAGGTTTCGTTTATGACAAGAATAGTTTTGAGTTATTGCATGATTTCACCTATGAGACGGAAGGGTGGGGTATTACACACAACGGCACATGCTTGATCATGAGCGACGGTACTTCAACCCTATATTTTCTGGACCCCAATACCTTCAGAACTATTGGTCATATCCAAGTTAATGACAATGACAAGCCAGTAGGCAATCTGAACGAACTGGAATATATAGACGGCCAAATATACGCAAATGTGTGGCTCACAGACTCTATAGCCATTATTGACCCCTATAGCGGCCGTGTGACTGGATGGATAGATTTATCTGGAATTTTACCACCGCAAATCAGTGGTATGCCAGCAGATGCCCTCAATGGCATCGCGTATGACACTAAAAACAACCGTCTATTTGTAACCGGGAAGTTATGGCCCCAGTTATTCGAGATTGAATTAGTAAGAAAGCAGTAACCTAAACTAGTAAAACAGAACAACAGAGAGCTCTTGTAAGATTTTTGAACTACCGGCCATGTGGCGCGAGACAATCTCAACTATATCAGCCGATTGATGACCAGCCCGGCGGGAAGCTTAGGATAAAAATGCGTTGACTTCCTGGGCATACGCTCACGGATATCGGCAATTGCCTTGATCGTCTCAATTTTAATCGGCTTAAGGAGAAAAGCGAGTTGGTATTCCTGAGCTAGGACCCGATTCATCGCGTCCTCCCTATCATAACTATACCCGAGCAGTTGACTCTGCGCGTCACCACTAAGCCCAAGGAATTTTTCCAGAATGACATGGTCAAGTACGCTAACATCCAGATTTTTGTATAGATCAGAGTGGAAATAGGGCACCATCGGACTAATGGCGGCCGGGTCGCGCAGACTCAAGAGAAACAGCCGCCCCACCCCCAACCCACCGACGATTAATCTAACTCCATTCGCCTCGTTAAAACGACTATCGACCTGCTCCCAGACAGCAGAAACATTTAGCGGTAACTCTTCTATATCGAAGAAAATCTTGAGATTAGGCATCAATTCACGCAGAGCCGGTTTAGCAATACCACGAACCAGTCGATGAGGCGGCAGAACCAACAACCCAGGGTCAGTAAAATCAACCAATGTCATCATGACAAAATTAAAACCCGCCTCTCCCAAGCTTGAGGACGAAGAGACCACCTGCTGGCGCTGATAAGCCAGAGCGCTCTCATAACGATGATGCCCGTCAGCAACATAAAGCGATTCTTCGGCCAGATAGCTCTGGATTTGCCCGATCACCTCGGGGTCAGTGATCGCCCAAACCCGATGGCCTTCTCCATCGATTTTTCTTAAATTAAGAAGAGGTTCACCTTGCTCCTGAGCCGCCAATAACGAAGCAATGTGTCTGCCACGGTCTTCAAACAAAGCCAGAATTGAGCTGGTATTAGCCTGGAGCGCCCGCAGTAAATTTAAGCGGTCGGCCCTAGGTTCAGCCATCGTCCCTTCGTGTGGACGGATGACCATCTTGTCCCATTCTTCCAATCGAACACGAGCAATCAGACCGCGCCGCTTGTATTCTCTTCCACGGTGGGTGAAATACTGGTCATAGAGGTAGATGGCTGGCGTTTTATCAGCCACTAGCACACTTTTCTCCAGCCATCGCTCCAGAGTGGTCCTGGCCCGGGTATATCTGTTGTCAGTGGTAGTATCCTGAGGTAATTCCCGGCCGTATTCGAGACGGACAAAATTATACTCACTTCGTAAATAGAGTTCTTCCTGTTGCTGTGGGCTGATAATGTCATAGACTGGACAACCATCATCTGCCCAGTGGTTAAGAAGTGCCTGATTATAATGCAAGCCCCGAAAGGGATGAACCTCAGCCATGTTCCCAATCCATTTCTCGCCCAATCAGCGAATTTGGTTTACTACCCATCTAGTTTATCCCATACTATCAAACAGGCGCAACCATTTTATATTCGGTCGTAATAAATACATCTTATAAGTTCGCTGATCTGACGAAACGGAACATCAGTCCCGATGTTTATCTGTGATCTTCCCTAATTATTAGTCTCAGCCGCCACCAAACGAACGTAGATAGCCTCGGCTATCCCTTTGTCTACAGCAAACTGTGTTTGGTGGGTTTGAAGAACAAAAGATGGGAAGCTCTGGACAAGACTAACCGGTGTTCCGGGAAGAATACCCATTGACAGTAGCGTCTGGAGCTTGTCTGATTCCGGCGTGTAGATGTAGGCTACTCTACCTTTTTGCCCTCGAGTTAGCTGCGAAAGGGGAGCCACCACCTTTGACGTCTGCGTCTGCTCTCGTTGGCAGCATCTCCCGGACGGTATTGATCTACCATGGGGACAGACCTTAGGATGCCCCAGTAAAACACAGATATTCTCATCCAGCCCCCGGTCAAGCAGATGCTCAAACTTACAGGCTTTCTCGTGTATCAGCATATCCCGTGTCCCTAGGACATCAGCCAATAGCCGTTCGGCCAGACGATGTCTTCTGACCACATTCTTTGCCTCAGGCCGCCCGGTCTCAGTCAGCCTTACCCAGTTACCTGAAATAGATATGTAGTCACCCTTAAGTAATTGGTCTATTGGCCTCTTTCCCTTGATGCCTAAATCATCTAGAGCAACGGCCCCTTCTTCTTTCTCCTCGGTACGTATCCAGAGTGTCTCCAGTATTTCTTCAGCTTTTTCTTCAAGTTCCATTATTTCGTCTCCTCCAAGTTCTCAAGACTTTTATGAGTTTTGGTTCCTTAGGCATCTCATAGTTACAATTAGGACACTTTATCAAGTGACAATCCTTAGCCAAGGGGCAACCCTGGCAGGCAATTTCTGCTTCTGTCTCCTGAAATTCATAACTACAAAGGGAACATTTCATAGTACCACCCCCAAGGTGGTGAGTATCAGGTTAAGAATGTAGCCAACGAAGAAAGCAAACGGGAGGATAAAGAGAGAGATGGCTAGTGCTGTTCTTAATCCTCTTTCTTTAAGCATCACCATGATCTGTGCCACACAGGGGATGAAGAGAGTAAGAGTAACTGCCGACACCACCAGCGGAATCCCTGATAGTATTCCTGCGCTGTGCAGGTCGTACAACCCGGCGGCTCCAAAATCCCGCCTGAAGAAGCCATAAAGAAAGGCAATAGAGGTCTCCTCAGGAAGCCCCATGAATCTAACCAAGGGCTCAAGCACATTTATGACAAGAGCAAAAACCCCGGTTAGCTCTCCCAACCAGAGTAAGACGCTCGCCAGGATAAAGAAAGGCAGAACCTCGGTAAAGTACCATTGCAACCGGGTATAAGTTTTTGTCAACACATTAGATATTTTCGGTAATCTAAGCGGTGGTACTTCCATGTAAAAGCTGGCTCTCCTGCCAGGAATGACCTGAGCTGCCAGGTAACCAACGAGTAATAGTACTAGGACTAATACCCCGCCCCAGATAAGTAAAGATAGGGCACTACCTGATAGAATGGCAAAAATAACGCCCAATTGCGCTGAACAGGGAATAACTAAAGCCAGGAGAAGGGTGGTGATAACCCTTTCCCGCCTTGTCTCCTGAGTCCTGGTAACAATGGTGGCCATAGTGTCACAACCGAACCCCAGTACCATTGGTATCACCGCCCGACCGTTAAGTCCGATTCCCTTAAAGACCCGGTCAATAAGCATCGCCAATCTAGGTAAGTAACCACTATCTTCAATGATGGAGAAGACAATGAAGAAGGTGGTCACGATAGGCAGAATTATGGCAAAGGCATAACTAAGACCCAGAGTAATTACACCGTATTCACCAACAAATAAATCCTGAAGAACCTTCCATGGAATAATGGTGGTAAGCAGATTGGTGACCCAAGGGTTAATCCACTCTCCGAAAACGGTACTTTCAATCAAGTCAACCATCGTGCCGGCTCCGAAAACCCCAACAAATTGGTAGAGACCGAAGTAAAGAACAATGAAGAGAATAGGGATACCACTTAGAGGATTCATCATGACACGGCTTAACCGTTCGGCAAATACTCCGGCCGACTTCTCTTTTGAACTTACCACTGTCTCCAGAATACGTTTTACTTCTTGCTGCTGCCTCAAGGCAATAATGTAACTTATGGGTTGACTATAGCTGGACCTGGTTTGAGATACGATTTCCTGGATTAACTCATAGCCTGAAACTTCTTGCGCTCTGAGCTGTTTCTCCATCTGAGCGTCTCCCTGGAGAAGCAACAGCCCGACGGTTCTTTTAGAGATACCGTAATTACCTCTAAGCAAGTTATCAATCCTGGCTAGGGCTGACTCCAGTGACTCGTCATACTCTAGCTGTCTAGTATTAGTGGGTAACATATTCTGCTAACACCCTCCGTAATGCATCCATTCCGCAGCCAGTAGTGGCGGTTGTGGCAACTACGGGGATACCTAATTCCTTTTCAAGCTTGTTAACATTAATTTCAATGCCGGCAGCTTCAGCCTCATCCATCATATTGAGTTCCAGGATAGTAGGAAATCTAGCTTCAATAAACTGGAGAGTGAGGGGTAACATTCTTTCCAAATTCTTAGCATCTACCACATGTAGAATAATATGGGGTTTCTCATCTAATATTATTGATTTTGCCACCCGTTCCTCCTCGGTAATTGGCAGCAGAGAATACATTCCCGGAGTATCTACCACCTCGAATTCCTCACCATCAATGACTGTTTTCCCTCGCGGCACATCTACAGTTGTACCTGGATAATTAGAAACAGTGGCATAGAGACCGGTAAGCCTGTTGAATACCATACTTTTACCTACGTTTGGGTTACCGACAATACCTATCTTTCTGAAACCGCCACCCTCAATATGCGTTCCATGTCCGTGATGATGAATATGGCTCAGTCCTAAAACGCTAAGTATTCTTTGCCGTATCTTCACTAACGACTACCTCCATATTTCCATTAACCGACTACCTTTTGAGAGTTAGATCTAACTCACCCGGCTTAGGCTGCTCTCATCCCTCATAGTCATTACTAATGTCTCGCATTTGCGAAGACTATGACAAAAAAATAAGCGGGCACCAATCACCCTACTTTATAGTTATTGCAAATGCGAACTACTTGCAATAACTATAACAAAAAAACAACCAGGTGTCAAGTACCCTACTTAAATCCTGGTCGTGATTCTGTTGAGAAAAATTAAGTCTGCGGTGCCTAAGTGGTACTCAAATATTTTAACCGATATTCCTTGCTGTTTTCTTGACATCTTCCAAAAAAGATCTTCTTTTCTTTTCTGAAACAAAAGGTACTGCAAAGTATCTTCGATAACTTATTTTTTTTATTCCGCAAATATGAAAAACACCCCTCTTTAATCTTCTTATGGGTAAATTAAGAAAAAATGTTGTTATTGCTAGTCTCGGTGAACCGTAGGTACAAAAAATAATAGCTTTTTTATCTTTTAAATTCCCCAATGGATAACCATAGTTGCCGATAAGGCGTTTAAACGTAAATGCCCAAGGCGGAGCTAATACTTTATCTATCCAGCCTTCAACAATAGCTGGCATCCTAAAATTCCATATAGGAGCAATTAAAGCTATTACGTCGCTTTTTTCAATTCTTTCTCTGTGATTTAATACCTCGGAAGTTGGATCTTCGCCTGCATAAACCGGGTTAAAGTTTTCTTTATACAAATCAACGCAA
>DCWM01000010.1:10305-27255 GCA_002335405.1 Dehalococcoidia bacterium UBA2162 | reverse complement strand
ACGAAGAATTTTCCCATCCATCTGCAGTAGTTTAAGATTACGATACACCGTCCCTAGACTAATGTGCGGTATTTCCTGTCGTACCTGCTCGTAAATCCACCTAGCACCCGGATGAGACTTCGTCTTCCTCAGCACTCTTAAGATAGTTTGTTTCTGCTTTGACTGTCTTTGTAAAATAAATTTCTTCCTTTAAACAGTAATCATTCTTAATAAGAATTATAAAATAAAAATTTTTATCTGTCAAATTTATCTATTCCGTCTTGGTTAACTCTGTAATCATCCGACTTACCAGTCTTATCGCTTCTGGATGTCTCATGACTAAGATATCACCGCCGGCAAGCAACAAACACATGGCGGATATGGCTTCCAGTAGGATGCCTCTCTTCTTAGTATCACCGAGTTTAGGGTCTTCCTCTACGGTTATTTTGGCTTCTTTAGCCTTCCAAGTTTCCTTAGAGATATTACAAACGATGGGGAATTGTAATTTTTCATCCTGTTGGGTTAAGGCCGCCATCCTCATTCGTTCCATGACCGAATAAGCATACTCGATACCATAACCGATACCGCTGACTGTAGGGTCTATCATTATTTGTTGGTCAGAAATACCAAGATTACCGAGTAGAATATTCAGTTGCTTACCTAGGTTAATGTCTATCGGGCTTGAGGCTATTACCGTGTGTTGATAACCGATAGCAGCCGCGCCAACGCGTTTGTGCCAGTCCGTTTCAACGGGTCCAATAGTGATTTGCTTTCCTTGGCAAACCTCGGCCACAGCTTTCAGCACCTCCTCAGTTTTGCTCTGGTTAGGCATCCCCCAGACAATTAAGGGGACATCAGTAGCGTCGGCTACTTTCCTGGCTACTTGAGCCGCTTCTTCCGGACTTCGGTCCAGCCCATTAGGGTCGGTGCTCATTAGTTGTAGACAGAGCATCTCGGCTGCATATTCGTTAACACATTTTTTAGCCCAGGCCACCGGGTCATTACTCACATCAGCGAAGGGCTCGAGAGCCGCCTCTGGCCAGTCTTCTGGTGGGCAGTCCCAGACTTCCATAGCTATTTTAGGCGGGTTTGGCATCTCACCTTCGAAAAGATAAAAGGGATAGGAGGTCTCGCCTCCAACACTTACTGACTTACCCTCTTTCCCCAGTGCCAGCGTTTTAATTTTTCCACTGTAAAGTGTCCTGGGAATTTCAATCGCCAATTTTACCCCCTATTTACTAAATCCGAAACGCAAAATCCAAAATATTTGAAATATTTATAATTTGATAATTCAAATTCCTTCGCGCTTTGGTATCCGTATTTCGAGTTTTAAATTTTAGGCCGGATTTTTCCTCTTTTCACTGCCGTACCATTCTTTCCCAAACCAATAACGCTCAGCAGTTTCGAGATATTTAAGCTTCTCCGCTCGACTTCCTAGTTTCTGTCGCCATTGTCCCAGCACTACGTCCTTAGGTCTACCTTCTTCAAAGGTCGCCCCCAGTACCTCGACTGTTTCCCTGTTTGGTGCGCTTTTCTTCTCAATCGTATCCGTCATGGCTTTCCTCCTTTTTTAAGCTATTCCAATCGTCATTTTGGCCGCTCTGACAGTATTCATCATGAGCATGGCGATGGTCATCGGACCCACTCCACCCGGTACCGGAGTAATCGCTTTCGCCTTTTCTTTTACGGTATCAAAGTTGACATCCCCCACCAGAATACCCTTGCCCGATGCGCTTTCCCCAATTCGGTTAACACCGACATCGATCACCACAACCCCCTCTTTAACCATATCTGCGGTGATTACTTTGGGTCGACCGGCAGCTATGATAAGTATATCTGCCCGTTTTGTATGTGAAGCGAGATCGCGAGTCTGAGAATGACATACGGTGACTGTTGCATTAGCCCCCACCTGCTTTTGGAGAAGGATACTGGCGATAGGTTTACCGACAATATTACTTCTCCCCACCACCACGATTTCCATCCCTTCGGTCTCAATACCCGACCGTACTAAAAGTTCTTGAATCCCATGAGGTGTACATGGCAGAAAGTCTGGTTCGCCAATCATTAACTTACCGACATTGGCCGGGTGGCAGCCATCAACATCTTTTCTAGGGTCGATGGCACAAACAATATCGGTCTCGTTAATATGCTGGGGTAAGGGAAGTTGAACCAGAATTCCGTTAATCCGAGGGTTCTTATTTAGTTGGTCGATTAAACTTAGTAAGTCCTTCTTCGTAATACTCACGGGTAGGTCATGTCTTTGCGAATAAATCTCTAGATCTTTGGCTGCTCGTTCTTTTAGCCCGACATACACCAGAGAAGCCGGGTCTCCGCCCACCACAATCGTAGCCAGTCCTGGTACCAGATTATGCTTTGTCCTAAGCTGTATGATTTCTTGTCTCAGCTCTTCTCGAATTTGCTTTGCAATTTCGGTACCACTGATAATCTGAGCCGTCATGTTCCCCACCTCCCTTCACTGAATTTAATTCGGACCAAGGATTTCAGTCATTAGCTTATCAACTGCCGTCACCGCCAGAGAGTTATCCGGTAAGTCGAGTAATGACTTAAGTTCGAGGTCATATTCGTCTATCAGCTTATCCTCGGGAATCAAGGCTGCCGGTATTAATTTTAACCTAGTCAGCTCTTCAGTAAGGGCGGGGTCTATTCCGCCGGGGACCATATTTATGATGACGAATTGTTTTCTCACGACCAACTTAAGTTCCGAAACTAACCCCCTGATTCGGGCTAGAGTGCGGACGCCCTTGACCGAATGGTTGGCAACTAACAACAGAGCATCGATATTTTGCGTCGTACGCCGACTTAGGTGCTCTAGGCCGGCTTCGTTATCCATAACCACATAAGTATAATTAGTTGCCAGTGAGTCAGCCACCTTTCTTAGGACAGCATTGGGGTAGCAGTAGCACGCCGGTCCTTCCCCCCGGCCCATGGTGAGCAGGTCGACTCCCGGGCTTTCGACGATACCCTCATTGAGTCGATAGTCGAGATAAGCTTCTTTAGTCATTCCCGGCGGAATATTGATTTGTTCCTCTTTAAACGAAGCAATTGTGGTGCCGATGGTTTGCTTAACGGCTAGACCAAGGCTATCTCCTAGGTTAGCATTAGCATCAGCATCTACCGCCAAGATCGGCCCCAGCTTTCTATTTTTTAAGTAGCGTATTATCACGCTCGTCAGCGAAGTCTTGCCGCTACCACCTTTTCCCGCGACAGCTACCGAGAAAGTCAAATATTATCCTCCGTTAAACAGTAATCATTCTTAATAAGAATTATAAAATAAAAATTTTTATCTGTCAAATTTATCTATCCCGTTAGTTACTAAAGATTTTCATCCTCTATTCTACTAAGCACCATCTTATTACTAATCTACCTCATGAAGCCCCGTGACCCTACCAGTGTTGACGTCGATATCGACCTTCTTGAAGGCTGGATCAGAACCGGTGCCCGGCATCAGGCTGATGGCGCCGGCCATCGGACAGAGGAATTTTGCTCCGGAATAATTTAATATATCTCGAATAGGTAACGTCCACCCTTTGGGAACACCTTTTTTGGTCGGGTCGTGAGATAGCGAAAGATGTGTCTTCACCATCATAGTGGCATACTCATCATATTTTGGATCAGCCTCAAAATCTTTTGCTTTCGTTTCGGCTTCCGTACTCCAGGATACACCGTCTGCCCCGTAGACCACTCGAGCAATCTCCTCAACGCGCTGTCTCAACTTCATCTCGTTAGGATAGAGGAATTTAAAGTTGTTCTTCTCTTCACAGGCATCTTTAACGGCATTGGCTAGTTCCCCAGCCCCGATACCGCCGTTGGCGTAATGAGACGAGACGGCACAGCGGGCTCCGGCCGACTCAGCGCTTCTCCGAACGATGTTAATTTCTTCTTCGGTATCGGTAGGGAACCGGTTGATAGCCACGACTGGGTTGATGCCAGCGGCTCTAATGGTATTGATGTGGTGTAACAGGTTGGCGCAACCCTGTTCGACTAAATGTGGGGCCGTCTTGCTGTATGCTTCAGGTAGAGCCACGCCGGGCGTCACTTTGGGACCACCACCGTGCATTTTTAGGGAACGGACAGTAGCGACAAGTACCGATACATTCGGTTTGAGGCCGCTATAGCGGCACTTTACATTCCAGAATTTCTCAAAGCCAATATCAGCCGCGAAGCCACTCTCAGTAACATGATAGTCAAACATCTTCAGCCCGAGACGGTCACCAATTATTGAGGATTGCCCAACAGCGATGTTAGCGAATGGGCCTGCATGCACCATCACCGGCTGGTATTCGGCGGTGCAGCACAAAGTGGGGTTAATGGTGTTACGCATCCAGGCGGTCATCGCTCCGGCTACTTCCAGGTCGCCCGTAGTAACGGGATTACCTTGTTTATCGTAAGCAAGGGTAATATTCTGCATTCTTTCGCGCAAGTCAGTCAGGTCCCTGATAATAGATAATATAGCCATCAGCTCAGAGCTGACCGCGATAGCGAATTTAGATTGCATCAGGAAGCCATCCTTCTTTCCCCCGATGCCGATAACGATATTACGTAAACTCTGGGCGCAGTAGTCCAAAACCCAGCCCATCTCTACGCGGGTGGGGTCGATATCCAGGCGGCGCATACGGCTAAGCTTAGCTAATTTAGCATCATCATAATTACGCTCGTGTTGCATTCTTGCCGTCAGTGCCACCATTGCCAGGTTATGGGCGTTCATGATGTCATTGATATCGCCGGTAAGACCCATAGAAAACTCAGTGTGGGGAATAAGTAACGCGTTACCACCACCGGCCGCGGTACCCTTAACATTCATTGTCGGACCGCCTGAAGGCTGTCGAATACAACCACCAACATTCGCCCCCTGTTTACCCAAACCCTCAATGAGACCCATAGTGGTCGTTGTCTTCCCTTCACCCAATGGCGTGGGAGTAACCGCAGTCACCTCGATATACTTACCATCAGGACGATCTTTTAGACGCTCGATTATCTTTAAGAAATCGAGCTTTCCCGCTTTCCCGTAAGCTAGTATTTCATCTGTCTTTAGACCCAGCTTAACTCGCCACTCTTCGGGAGTCGGCATTTTCTCTTCCGCAGCTTCGGCAATTTGCCAGTCCGCCATTTTTGACACATCGTAAGGCATAAAACCGTCTCCTTATTCTGTCTTATTTCCTTATTTCTTATTTGTGGTGCTAACCGTCTCAGCGGTAGATAGTAATGATTGGTAGAGAGTTTTTGCCGCCGAAACAATTGGCTGGCTTGAGTCGAGAACAGGAAGATTAGCCAGGTCGGCATCCACCACCGCCTGATCATAGGGGATGAAACCGAGAAATTTAAAGTCAGATAAATTGGAAAGTAGGAACTCCTTTTCCGGTTGACTTTTAATCTTGTTACCGACGACGACGATATTGGATACACTAATGTCCCGAGCAAGTTGTCTAATTCTGAAGGCGGTTTCCACACTACGTCGTCCGGGTTCGACGACGATAATCAGCCTATCGACGGCTTTAGCCGTAGCCCGTGTCAAGTGCTCTATCCCCGCCTCCATATCCAGAATCACTAGCTCATTTCGAGTTAAAAGCAGATGGTTGGCTAGGGCTTGTAACAAAACATTCTCGGCACAATAACAGCCGCTACCGCCTCGTTTGAGCTGGCCCATAACCATGAGCTTAACATCGTTGTGTTCACACCAATACTTTTCCGGGATGTCGTGTACCCGGGGATTTAAACGGAAATAGGTTACTGTTTCGCCTGGCCGGGCGCCGGTTCTTTCTGCAACCAGATCCGTCATCTCAGCAATAGGGGTTATGCTCTCAGCTTGAGGAAAACCAAGGGTAGCCGCTAGGCTAGGACAGGGGTCGGCATCAATCGCCAACACGGAATAACCATAATCAGCAAAGACTCTGGCAAGCAGAGCCGCCAATAGGGTTTTACCGACACCGCCCTTACCGCTGATAGCAATCTTCATAAATATCAAACCCACCAGATATAATGAAAGCTGAGACTTTCTCGAAAAGGCGCTCAGCCCCATTTCATTATATTATCTGTATCTACCGTTTATCGGCATAATATATCCTAAGCTGAATAAGAAGTCAATAGGTTGTACGCCTCCATGAGGATCCGTGTTGAGTATATATGCCCGGTGGAATTTTACCTCGCTTTGGGATAGGAACCTAAGACTTTAAGGAAGATGGCAAAGTCTCTCAGATAAGCCAAAGCCTCGCGAGGTACCTTATCTTCACGGTGGCCTTCGAAGTCGAGGTAAAAGTTATATTCCCAGGGTTTTTGTCGCGTTGGCCTCGACTCAATCTTGGTCATATTGAGCTTAAGGTTAGCAAGTTCTTTTAGAAACTCGAAGAGAGCCCCCGGCCGATGTTTGACCGAAAAGACGATAGAGGTCTTATCGTTACCTGATGGTGGTGAATCCTGTTGGGCGAGAACGAAAAACCGGGTGAAATTATTCGGGTTGTCCTCAATTTCGCGCGCCAGAATATCCATTCCATAAATTCCCGCGGCGTGAGCGCTGGCAACGGCGGCGCCATCAGCGATGCACTTTTCTTTAATCATTTTGACGCTACCCGCCGTATCATAGGTAGGAATTATTTCAAATTTTAGGTGGCGGAGGTAAGCTTGGCATTGTCCTAGGGCCTGGAAGTGGGAGTAGACCCTTTTGATTGACTCCAGCTTTGTTCCCGGGTTGGCAATCAGGCAATGACTGACGCGAAACTCGGTTTCCCCACAGACCCGAAGACTTGAATCGAGGAGTAAATCATAAACCCGGCTAATACTACCCTCCAGGGAATTCTCGATGGGAACGATACTATATTGTGCCTCACCTAATTCCACACTCTTGAAGACAATATCCAAATTTTCGCAGGGTTTGACGTTGATAGAATGTCCGAAAAGGTGGAAGGCGACCCTTTCGCTATAGGCTCCAGGTTCGCCCTGGAAAGCTACGGTTACGCCCTGAACACTTCGGGATAGGGTCACTATCTGCCGGTAAACGCTTTCGATATCGTCTGGATTGATCTTTTCTTGTTGAGCAATGTTCCGGACATTCTCTAGAACTAGAAGTTCTCTCTCATTATCGCTAATCTGTTTACCCTCTCTCCTTTTCTCCCCGCCGATTTGCTCGGCAATCTTAATCCTTTCCGCAATAAGTTGGACGATTCGGGCGTCAGCTTTATCTATTTTTTTTCTTAAGTCTTCCAGATTCATTCTAAAACCTCCGGGATAATCCCCGCCCTCAGGGCAAAATCGCAGAGGGTAATGGCCATCATCGATTCGACTACCGGCACAGCTCGAGGTACAACACAGGTGTCATGCCGCCCTCGAATAGACACACTGTCGGCTTTCTGGTTTTTCAGATTTATCGTTGTTTGCTTCAGGCTTATGGAAGGTGTTGGCTTGAAAACTACACGTAAGGTGATTGCCATTCCGTTGCTGATACCACCGATTACGCCGCCGGCGTTATTGGTCGAAGTGACTATTTTTTCGTTTTCGACGACGAATGGGTCGTTATTCTCCGAACCTTTTTTTCTTGCCGCGGCGAAACCTGAACCGAATTCGATACCCTTTACCGCCGGAATGGAGAAAATAGCCTTGGCTAATTCGCCCTCTATGGTATCAAATATCGGTTCTCCCAGACCGGCGGGTACATTGAGTGCCTGCCCTTCGACAATACCACCAACGCTATCGCCTTCGGCTTGGGCGGTCTCAATAGCTCGAATCATTTTCATGGTAGCCACCGAGTCGGCACATTTTAGTGAGTTAGTTTCGAGATTTCGCTTGATATCATCAAGCCCCTTAGTTTCAGCTTTGATACCGCCGATTTCAACGGTATGTGCCAGAATTTCAATACCAAAGCAGCCGAGTAGTTTCCTGGCGACGGCACCGGCCATAACATGGCTAACGGTAATTCTCCCTGAAAATCTGCCTCCGCCACGAAAATCATTGAAGCCGCCATACTTGACAAAAGCGGTGTAATCGGCATGTCCCGGCCGTGGCGTCATCCTTGTTTCTTCGTACTGAGTGGAATCGACGTCTTGATTCCATACCAGTAGGCAGATAGGGGCGCCAGTAGTCCGTCCGTTGAAGATACCAGAAATAATTTCGACCTTATCTTCCTCGTCGGTTCGCTGCGTAGCCCCGGGACTTTGCCCTGGTCGTCTCCGGTCCACCTCTTTCTGAACATCCGTCTCCGCGAGAGACAGACCGGCTGGGCAACCGTCGATAGTGACGCCGACACATCGGCCATGACTCTCGCCAAAGCTAGTGATACTAAACATCTGACCAAAACTATTGTTCATCTAGCTTTACCCTCCCCCCGATGCTTTTTAGTGTTGTCCAGAACTCTGGATACGTCTTGTCGACGCATTCCGCCTGTTCGATAATCGTTCCGCCTACCAGTGAACCAAGTAAACCGAATGCCATAGCAATACGATGGTCATTTTTAGGGTCGATAGTGGCACCTTTGGGAGAGGCACCGGTGATACTTAACTTATCTTCTTCTTCAACAACTTCGATGCCCATTCTTTCCAACCCTTCCCTAATAGCGACTATTCGATTCGATTCTTTGAGTCGAGCTCGAGCAATACCGGTAAACTGGCTCTCTCCTTCGGCTATAGAGGCGAGAACGGACAGAGTGGGTAGCAGGTCGATGCAGTCAGTGAGATTAGTTTTAATTGCTTTTAATCTTGACTTTCTCACTCGGATCGAAGTTTGGTCAACGGTGACTGAAGCCCCCATATCTCTCAAATGATCAATTATAGTTTTATCCCCCTGTAGGCTTTCCAGATTAAGGTTTTCGACGACAACCTCATCAACGAGCGCACCCAGGGCAAGGAGGTATGAGGCTGAAGACCAATCGCTTTCCACCGTATATTTGGTTGGCTGATAGGTTTGCCTACAGATCTCAAATTCCCTCAAGTCTACCGAGGCTTTAACTTTAATACCAAATAGCTTGAGGCATTCTAAAGTCATTAAGACGAAGGATTGTGACTCAAGGGGAGTAGCTATCCTGATGGTCATACCCTCATCGGTAAAAGGTGAGATAAGGAGTAAGGCAGAGATAAATTGAGAACTAATACTACCGGAAAGACTAGTCACCCCACCGCTAAGTTTATTGCCGTTGACAATGACACCGGCTGGACTTACCTGATAATGACAATCAACCCCAAGTTGTTGTAGTGCTTGAATTAGTGGTTCAATCGGTCTCCGCATGAGGGAGGGGCCAGCCGTCAAGCGACATTGGCCTGGGATAATCGAAGTGATGGCGGTCATGAACCTAAGAGTTAGAGCAGAGTTACGACAGAACAAGTCCTCCTCAGGTTTATGGAGATTACCACCATTAATCTGCCAAGAGTCCTTTTGCTGGTAGACGCTCACGCCAATCTTACTCAAGACATCGAGAGAAGCCTCGGTGTCATCAGAGCCTAAGGGATGGATTATTTCGCTCTCACCAGTGGCCAAGGCGGCACAGAGCAGCCCCCGAATGGTGTAACTTTTTGAGGAGGGAGCAATTACCCGTCCGCTTATCCCACTTCTAGAAATCGAAGCCCTCATTTTTTTGCAGCCTGCCCATTATTTGCTCAACTACGGCATTAATGTCTAGTTTCGAAGTATTTATTTCAATATCGGCGGCGTACTCATAGAATGATCTCCTAAAGTTAAGTAGTTCCTCAATGCGTGAAACCTGGTCAGCCACTTTAAGGAGAGGCCGTCTACCTTGGCCACGGGATGTCCGTTTTAGGATGACGCTTGGGGACGCCGCAAGGTAAACTATCAGGGCGTTTGCCTTGAGACGGTCAATGTTTATTTTGTTTAGGATAACCCCACCGCCGCAGGCAATGACCGTACGCTTTTGCAAGGTAATCTCTCTGGTTGCTTGAATTTCAAGATCACGAAAGCCGCTTTCACCCTCACACTGGAAAATCTCGAGGATTGTTTTATTTGTCTTCTGTTCAATCACTGCATCCAGATCAATGAACCTTCGCTTTAATTTTTTCGCCAAGACTCGCCCGACGGAACTCTTACCCGTGCCCATAAAGCCAATCAGAGCGATGTTAGTTTTTATAGTCGGTCCCTACCTTCTTGTTCTTGTTTGATTATACACTACTGCGGACCATTATTGGAGGACTGAGAATGGTGGGCAGTATCGTTACCTTACTCTAGATAATCCTTTAGCTTGCGGCTGCGGCTGGGGTGACGGAGCTTACGTAGAGCCTTAGCTTCAATCTGACGGATTCGCTCCCGGGTAACATTAAATTCCTGTCCTACCTCTTCAAGAGTACGACTGCGCCCGTCTTCAAGCCCAAATCGTAGTTGAATGACACGGCGCTCACGGGGGGAGAGATGGGACAAGACATCATCGATTTGCTCCTTGAGCAACTGTTTTGAAGCGGCGTCAACCGGAGGCAACGCGTTACGATCCTCGATGAAATCGCCAAGGTGACTATCCTCGTCCTCGCCGATAGGAGCCTCTAATGATACTGGTAACTGGGCGA
This sequence comes from Dehalococcoidia bacterium UBA2162, assembly GCA_002335405.1. GTDB lineage: Bacteria > Chloroflexota > Dehalococcoidia > Dehalococcoidales > UBA2162 > UBA2162. Next base: position 16,765 of record DCWM01000010.1, on the reverse strand, counting down.
CCTTGACAATTTCCCGTACTTTTTGTGGTGGTAGTTCCATACTTTGCCCAATTTCTTTTGAACTCGGCTCGTGCCCGTACTCTTGCGCCAAACGACGGCTGACTCTCAGTAGCTTATTGATACTCTCAATCATATGGACGGGGACGCGGATCGTCCGGGCTTGATCGGCGATGGCTCGAGTAATTGCCTGCCGAATCCACCAAGTAGCATAGGTGCTAAATTTATAGCCTCGATGATGATCAAATTTCTCAACGGCTCGGATTAAGCCGATATTCCCCTCTTGAATCAAGTCAAGGAGCGACATACCGCGCCCCGCATGTTTCTTGGCAATACTAACAACCAGGCGCAGGTTGGCTTCGATAAGATTCCTTGCAGCTTTGTTTGCCTCGCGTTGAATGCTAGCCAGGAAGACTCTGATTTGTTGCTCGTGCTCTTGAACGGACTGGACAAAGGTGTCCTTTGTCACCAAATCGTCGATATCGGGAAGTGTCACGAAGTCATCGATGACTTCGAAGACTTCCCGAGGTAATAGATCACAGTTCAGTGATAGGTTAATTAATAGTGGCGCCGTTTCGAATATAGGCTTCTCAAATTTACCGGCTATGTTTTGAAGTAGTTGCTGGTCACTGACACCTTGGATGCTTGTCCGTAGTTCGCGGTTACAGATGCTCTCTTTAAAGTTATCGGTCGGTACCAACCCAAGCTGTTCCTGTAAAAGCTTAATGAGCGGTGTGGCTTGCCCAATTTCCTTAAGCATCGCCAACATGATTTCTGCGCCCGTCGGCGGTTTGTCGTATAGTAGTTGGTATTTTTGTTCAATCCCTTTGATGTGGATAGAGGCCTCAATCCTTCTAGCTAAAATTCTTTCATCTTTGGCAGTGAGTAATTGTCGCTTGCCGATTTCGTGGAGATAAAGACGGACGGGGTCATCGGCAACTTCCTGTTCCTCTGGTTCTTGCGCTTCTATCGATTTTAGTTGACTCTCTAGGTCTTCATTTGTTGGTAGCCCTTCGTCGTTCCCCACACTCGGCAGGAATTGCCCTGAGCGTTCGTAATTTTCCAATACCATTATTTTGCCTCTCTTTACGCCTAACCTTTGTTAGTTTTCTGAATAAAAATTTCTAGTAGTCTAGTTTTAACTTCTATACCTTGTTCTTCTTGCTTTGCCAATTCAGCAGCAGTACCTCCAAGCTCTCTTTCAGAGAGTAGCACCTCGGCTCTTTTTATCTCCATATTTTGGAGAAATCTTTTCCGTAGATTAAGAATACAGCCAATATATTTCTGCTTGATTTGGCCAGCAGGTATGTCCTTATTGGCTATGACCTCAAGATGTTCCCGGATGCTGGCATCGAGCTTATCTCTTAATTGCGATATATCGGGATTAACCTGCTGCCATGCAAGAAAAATCTCCCTATTTTCGCTATTATCAAAATACTCAGGCAAAAGGCTCTCACTCTGCTCCTTAAGCTCAGGACAGCGGAGTAGTAAGGTAAGGCAGTATTCCTCTAGAGGATTTGAGAGCAGCGACCCTGATATAGGCCGAGGTGTTAGTATTTCCCGTTTCGACAAACGTTTTTCCTGAGCGCCATTTATTTTTCTTAGCTCCGCTTCGAGGTTACGCCCGCTAACATTGATCAGGCTAGCTAGTTTCTGTAGATAATGACTCTGTCGCACCATATCTTTTATCTCAGCAATGATGGGTAGCAGACGACGAGCAGCTAAAGATTTGTCGCTAGCTGTGGTCAAGTCAAGCTTGGCGGCATTTATGTCGAAAGTATAATCAACTACCGGGGTAGCCCTACCGGCCAGTTCCTGCCATGTGCTGGTATTTTCTTTGATGACATCGTCTGGGTCCTTTCCTTCGGGAAGAAGGATAACTTTCAGTTCGGAGTCCAGGGTATTTTCGTAGCTAACACAACGGAGCATAGCCTCTTCCCCAGCAGAATCTGCATCTAGGGCTAAGACTAGGTTCCCGGTTAGTCTTTTTAAGATATTTACCTGCTTGTCGGTGATAGCCGTTCCCATCGAGGCGACAACATTGGTAAAGCCGTACTGATGAGCGATGACGACATCGAAGTAACCCTCAACAATTACTGCTTGATTTAGTTGCCTGATGGCCGATGCCGCCAGATTGATACCGTAAAGACTACCGCTCTTGTCAAAGATAGGCGTTTGGGGAGAGTTAATATACTTCGGCGACGAATCATCCAAAACTCTCGTCCCAAAACCAGTAGTATGTCCGCGGTCATCTCGAATGGGAAACATCAGTCGGCCACGAAAACGGTCATGTGCCTTTCCATCTGCCGAGGCGATGATTAGACCAGCGTCAAGGAGCTCATCATCAGTGTAACCCATCTTCGAAAGATGTCGTTTCAGTGCCTCCCAGCTATTCGGGCTGAAGCCAAGTTGGAAATCAGTAATGGCTTTGTCCAGGACAGTACGGTTGGTCAAATACTGCCTTGCTTTTTCTGCTAACGGCGAGCTGAGAAGTTGACTGTGGAAATATCGAGTGGCAGCTTCATTAACTCGGTAGAGTCTTTCCTTTTTACCCTTTTCGGGGTCTTTTCCTAATTTTGATGGGATAGTCACACCGGCTCTTTGTGCCAAAAGCCGCAACGTCTCACCGAAATCTATGTTTTCCTTCTTCATGAGAAAGGAAAAGACGTCGCCGCCGGTACTACAGGCGCCAAAGCAGTGCCAGCTCTGCTGTTCGGGGTAGACGAAGAAGGAAGGGTGCTTTTCACTGTGAAAAGGACATAGAGCGCGAAGAGCCCGTCCTGCTTTACTTAAAGTGGTGTACTGAGCGATAACGGCCACGATGTCGGTGCCCTGCTTTACCTCGTCAATAACACTCATGTATTATCTATTATACCACTCCGGCTGCTATTTTTGCCGAGCGAACAGAAAATTTTATCAAAATTTAGGGTATTTTTTCATGGGTAACTGGTGCTTACTATCTCCCTTTTCATGGCATTAGTGACAGCTTTTCCGCCGATCTTAGAGCAAACTGATCGGTCATACCGGCGATATAGTCGACTACGCCTTGTTCCACTTCATCAGCATGAAGAAGATATTCCGGTAGCAGTTTGTCTTGGTTTTTCTTGAAGTAATCATATAACCGCCGTACTACCTCTCTTGCCTTGTCTGATTCCTTCTGTGCCGAGTGCCAGTTGTATACTCTCTGAAAAAGGAACTGACGTAAAGTGTCTGTCGCTACAAGAATTCGAGGGCTCATTATGACTGCCGGGCGTTCCCATGATTGCTCGATAATGTCGCTGACCATGGTATTAATACGCTGCGAATAGGAGTTACCTAATACTATAATCGTTGAGGGGGGCAGGTCACATTCATTGATGATATTCGCCCTTATAGCATCATCAATATCATGGTTGACGTAAGCCACGATATCCGCTACTCGACACACTTCACCCTCAAGGGTCCCCACCTTACCCCAACTTTGTTGTAAGCTATTTAGCCTCGATTTAGAGTGATTAACGATGCCATCTCTCACTTCCCAGGTGAGGTTGAGCCCCTGGCCATCGTTCTCCAGAAGGTCAACCACGCGTTGGCTTTGCTCGCTATGTCGGAATCCTAGATGGTAAAGCTCATTAAGCACTTCTTCACCCACATGGCCAAAAGGGGTGTGGCCGAGGTCATGACCGAGAGTAATGGCTTCAGCTAAATCCTCATTCAAGTTCAGCGCCCGAGCAATAGTGCGAGCGATTTGAGAGACTTCCAGAGTGTGAGTGAGACGGGTGACATAGTGGTCACCGAGTGGAGCGATGAAAACTTGGGTCTTGTGCTTGAGACGACGGAAAGCCTTAGCGTGAATAATACGGTCACGGTCACGCTGAAAGATGGTACGAATGGGACAGGGCTCTTCAGTTATCACCCGTTCTCGCGATAACCGGCTTTTCACCGCATACTGAGAAAGCAGCTCTTCTCTTTTCTCACTTTCCTGTCGGATATTCAGCCGACCGATCATTAAGTCTTGATTCCCAGCCTCTGTTCGGCCTTAGCCACCATCTCCCGGGTTGCCCCAATCATATCTGGGCTGATAGAAACGGAGGTTATGCCCAGTTCGACGAGCTTCTCGGTTAGTTCCGGGAAAACTGATGGCGCTTGCCCGCAAATGGATGAGGTTACACCCATGCTACGAGCAGTTTTAATCGCCTTTTCTAGAGCCATCATGACAGCAGCGTCCCGTTCATCGAATACTTCCCGTAGGCTTTCGTTATCCCGGTCAACACCTAGGATCAGTTGGGTGAGGTCGTTGGAACCAATTGAGATACCATCGATACCAACATCGAGGAATTCCTCCATAAGCAAGATGTTAGAGGGTACTTCAACCATCATCCATAATTTGAAATCACTAGAGCGTTTTAATCCCTCCGCTTCGAGAATTTCTTTGGTACGGCGCAGTTCATTAACCGTTCTAACGAAGGGAATCATTACCCACAGATTTTTGTAGTTTTGTCGTACCTTCTTGATCATTTCTAACTCAAGCTTAAAGATATCGAGGTCGGCAATGTAGCGAGAGGCTCCGCGATAGCCTAGCATTGGGTTTTCTTCGTCTCCTTCGTATTTTTCGCCTCCACGGAGCTTTCGGTACTCATTTGTCTTGAAGTCTGTGGTCCGGTAGACTACCGGACGGGGGTTGAAGACTCGAGTAAAGATACTGATACCGTCAGCCAGTTTACTGACGAATTCGTCGCCCCGGTTTTGCTCCATCATGTATCTAGGATGCTCACCAATCTGAGCTACCGTGAATTCAGCTCGCAGTAGGCCAACGCCATCAACATTGCGTGCCGCCACTTTTTCCGCTAGTTCTGGCTGTGCCAGGTTTACATAAACTTTGGTTTTGGTTCTAATTGTTTCCTGAATAATACTACTTACTGTCGTAGTGGCAATTCTTCTGGTTACCTTACCGTCATAGATTTTACCGTTTGTGCCGTCGACCGTAATCACCTGCCCATCATTAAGAAGACTGGTGGCTCGTTCAGCCCCAACAATACAGGGGGTACCGAGCTCTCGACTGACAATAGCGGCATGGGCGGTTCTCCCGCCTCGGTTAGTGACAATGGCTGCGGCTCTTTTCATCGCCGGTACAAAATCGGGGGTAGTCATGGACGTCACCAAGATTTCGCCGTCTTTAATTTTATCAATTTCCGAAGCGTCAGCTATTATACAGACTGGTCCTGAAGCGATACCAGGGCTAGCTGAGGCGCCGCTGAAGAGTACTGGAGCCTGGATTTCTGCGCTGTCGTTAGCGGTTTCCTTAATCGTAGTTACCGGCCGAGCTTGGAGAACGAAGAGATTACCATTCTCTTTAGCCCATTCGATATCTTGCGGGAATTGGTAGTGGTCTTCGATTTGCCTGCCCAGTTTGGCTAAGTGGAGGATGTCATCATCGGTTATCTTCTGCTGATTTCGCTGAGAAGGTTGGAGAGGTATCTTGATGTTGATTTCATCGTTACCGTCTTTGGTATTCTTGACTAACTGCCATTCTTGGCAGCTTATTTTTTTTGGGTAGATAGTTAGCTTTTCCTTGTCGACAATATAAAAGTCGGGGGTTATTTCCCCGCCGACAATGGCTTCGCCGAGACCGAAGATAGCCTCGATAATTATCTTACTACGATCGTTGGTTACCGGCTCCAGGGTGAACATGACTCCTGAAGCTCTGGACTGAACCATTTTCTGAACTGGTACGGCAATACCGACCTTAAAATGGTCATAATTCTTTTGTGTGCGATAAAAGATGGCGCGTGCCTCAAAGAGTGATGCCCAACAAGCTTGAACTGCCGCCACCGTCTCTTCTTCCCCTATGATATTAAGAAAAGTACTTTGTTGACCGGCGAAAGAAGCATCCGGCATGTCCTCCGCCGTCGCTGATGATCGCACCGCTACCAAGCCGTTACCCAATTTACGATAGGCCTCTTTTATCTCCCTAGCTGTTTCTGGCGGCATAGGCGCGTCCTGGATAATCCGTTTCGCCTGGGCAGCTATTTTTTGAAGTTGCTTGCTATCGTTAAGATCCACCGACCGGAATAACCCACGAACTTTATCCATCAACTTGGTCTGTTCGAGGAAGTCGAAGTAGGCTTGAGAGGTGACAATGAAGCCGGGTGGTACGGGTATCTGAGCATTGGTCATTTCTCCTAGGTTGGCCCCTTTACCACCAACCAGGGATACATCTTTTTTAGTGACCTCACTAAACCAGACAATGGTCTCACGACCTGACGGCATAGATGCCCTCCCCCTTTGGCTAAGCTCGAGTCTTTATTATACCATACTCAAGTTAGTTTAGTATATGCCGGGAACCACCACGATTCTTGTATCAGATGCAACCAAAATCAGAGAGAACCTCCCTAACTAAACCAATTGTGCTATCCCCACCAGTTAATGTATACTTTGGTTGACCGAATAGGTGGGAGCGGTTAAGTCCCGGTGGGCTTCGCGG
>DCWM01000010.1:0-9963 GCA_002335405.1 Dehalococcoidia bacterium UBA2162 | reverse complement strand
CTTCGGTGGGTTCGACTCCCATGCGCTCCCGCCAGCAATCTGCCACCCATTAAGTAGATCTCTACCACCAAACTTCCCCTAGTGAAGCCTTATCTTTGTTTACTACCAAATTGATCATCACCGACACGACGGGTTACTATCCTTCCAGTTTCCTCAGGCTTTCATCGCTGATGCCGAAATGATGGGCGACTTCGTGCCTCAGCGTCCTTTTTACCTCGGTATAGACTTCGCCGACGCTACGACATTTTGCTTCGATAGGCTTCTGGAAGAGCGTTATCTTATCAGGGAGCACCATGCCATAACCGCTTGTACGTTCGGTTTGAGGCACTCCTTCGTAAAGTCCGAGTAATGTTGTGTCATGTTCTAATCCTGACTCCTCTAACTGTTCCGAGGTTGGATAATCTTCGACGACAACATCGACATTTTCCAGCCGGTCCAGAAATTCCTGTGGCAAGTTCTCAAGGGCTTTAGCGACTAACCGGGCAAACTCATCGTGTTCCATGGCACTAATCACAAAAATACCGCCCATATTTTATTATAGCCGAGCTTGATTAACTATCCAAAATTACCCTTTCTGGATTCTCGTGTTCCTTTATGCCTTAGTGCTAGTACAGAACCCTCTCATCGCCGACGCGGCGGGTTATCTTTTTTTCATCAAGGTGCTCGAGAAGGGCCTGGGCATATTTACGGCTGGTATTGAGAAGGTCACGGACTTCGGCTAGGGGAACATTACCACGATCTTTGATATGGGCACTAATTTTCGCCACCATCTCATCATAAGCTGAAGTAGTGAAAATTACGCTCTCACTCACTTTCACTACCTTCTGTTGCTCGACAAGCATATTGAGTAAATCCGGCTCCGGAATCTGGTTACCAGGAGGGGAATAGGGATTTTGCGCTAGGGATTTCAAGAAGGCGTCAATCTTAGATTGTTGGGTAGACGTCAGCTTAACTTTATGAGTTGACAGACGTACACCCAACCCTTCCTCGCTCAATATCCCCTCAGCCATAAGCTTTTGCCATATTTCCGCGGCGTACTTACCCAGCTTTAGACGATTGGCTAATTCCGCTTTAGGCACACTAGAGCGGACGGGATATTTCTGGTGATAGTCCTTCAGTATAGCGGTGGCTTCTCTGACCAAGCGTACCCAGCCCGAATCCGAAAACAGAAAACGGTGATCCTCCTCCCCAAGGATGATTACGTGTCCCTGCGAAGCGAGAAAATCTATAGCCGCCCTCACTTCACCATCGGGTAATTGGCTTTGCACCAGAAGATCGAGTAATTCTAGGGGTTGTTTAAATCCGAGTAATGCCAATAGAATCGTTTCGATTTTTCCTTCTTCTTGTGCCTTTAAATTCTCGATAGTTGCCGGGCGGAAACGGCTCAGTCGCTGGGCATGAGTCTCTACCACCTTACCTCCCCCCAGGGTCTCCTTCGGTGAGCGGATAATAAACCGTTCACCTTTGACCATGGCTATCGGTTTTACTAACGCGAGCTGCGCCCACGTTGTTTCCCCAGGCTGAAGTTTCTCTTTTTCCAGGAGACGGACTTTGGCCATCGTGTCGGCAGCGCCAGTATGAAAGCTGATGGTCGTATTATGAGTCAAAGAGTGGCGAAGATAGGGGAGGAGACTGAGCTGGACACTCAACCGAGTTGTTGGTATGAGCCAATTAGGTTTAGTCAGCACATCACCGCGCTGCACCTGGGCAGTGGTAATGCCGATAAGATTAGCGGCAACCCGATTGCCCGGACTGGCGGTGGTGACGCGGGCTTTGTGCGTCTGCAAACCACGTAGACGGGACTTCAGTCTTCGTGGAACGATCTCCACCTCATCGCCTACGGAAAGCGAGCCGTCGATCAGTGTTCCGGTTACAACCGTACCGGCACCGACGATAGTAAAAATACGGTCGATGGGTAGTCGTGGCCGGCCACTATCCCTTTTGGGCTTAGCCTCTCCCAGACGCTTATCAATCATTGCTACTAGCCGAGACATACCTTCACCGGTGATTGCCGAAACGGGAATAATCGGAACGCCGTCTAGATTCGTGGACTTAATTAACTCCCCAATATCAGCTGTTACTAGATTTAGCGACTCTACATCAACCATATCTTTCTTGGTAATGACCACAATTCCGTTCGGTATACGGAGTAAATCAAGAATTGCCAGATGCTCTCTGGTCTGGGGCATTATTCCCTCGTTAGCCGCAACTATCAGCAGGGCCAAATCAATGCCGCCGACTCCGGCGAGCATATTTTTAATGAAGCGTTCATGTCCAGGGACATCAACGATACCGACCTCCCGTCCGCTGGGTAATTTGAGCCAGGCGAAGCCGAGATCAATGGTCATCCCTCGTTCCTTCTCTTCGCGCAGGCGGTCGGGGTCAATACCCGTCAGGGCTTGTACCAGAGCCGACTTGCCGTGGTCGATATGGCCCGCAGTACCTAAGACAAACATCATTTTAGAAGAATAGCCGCGAATTCACGCAGAGTTTCGAGGACAACTTTATCCTCTTCCGGAGGAACCGAGCGTGGGTCGAGGAATAAAATATCCCCACTGATGCGTCCGATAATCGGGATCTTACTAATTCGTAATCTCCGTGCCAGTGTTTGTGCCGTATTACGTCTCTGCCTTTTGTCGATGATTGCTACTAACTTTGTCGGCAGAGTGCTTCCAGGGAGACTACCGCCGCCGACCACACTCTCGCCGTCGGTCACGTGAGCTAAGTTACCAAGTACTTCCGCCCACTTTTTAGCCCGACGCTCAATTTCTACCAAAGGGGTAGCAATCATTCCCCAGACCGGGATTTTTTTAACCGCCTCGCCCTTCAAATAGTGGACTAAGGTCGCCGCCAGACCAGCTAATCTAACCTTATCAATGCGCGTCGCCCGGGCGAGTGGGTGCTTTTTGAGCTTGTCTATTAGTTGTTTTTTGCCCACAATTATACCGGCCTGTGGCCCGCCCACCAGCTTATCTCCGGAAAAACAAACCAGCCCCGCCCCAAGGACCACACTTTGAGCTACCAGCGGTTCTGGCCCCAACCCAAAAGTTGTGGTATCAAGGAAACAGCCACTTCCGAGATTATCGAGTACCGGCAGAGTATGACGACGACCCAGTTCCACCACTTCCTCTAAAGTAACGGAATGGGTGAAACCGATGACCCTAAAATTACTCGAATGGACGCGTAGCAAGGCGGCAGTACGAGGGGTAATTGCCTGTTCGTAATCAGCTCCGTAGGTACAGTTGGTGGTACCGACTTCTACTAATTTAGTACCACTCTGGCGTATGATATCGGGAATACGAAAGCCCCCACCGATCTCTACGGCCTCACCACGAGAGATGATAACGTCCTTTTTCCAGGCTAAGGCGGTCAGCGCTAAAATTACCGCCGAAGTATTATTGTTGACCACCAGAGACGCCTCGGCTCCGGTTAGCTGACACAAAATCGACTCAAGATGAGCATCTCGGGGAGCTCTAGCGCCACTATCTAGATTAAACTCTAGGTTACAGTAACCTTGAGCCGCAATCTCCATGGCGGCGATAGCTTCTCTGGCGAGCGGAGCGCGCCCTAAATTCGTATGGAGGATAACGCCGGTGGCATTAATTAATGGTCGCAAGCTGAGATGTCCAAGCTGATCGAACTTAACCTGGATGGACTCGACGATTTTGTCAAAGGAAGCAGAGAGTTCGCCGTCGGCGATAGCCAAACGCTCTCGTTCCAGACATTGCCGGATTAAACTAACCAGCTGATTATGGGGATAGTCCTTCGCTAACTCCTTAATTCGCTCTTCAGCGAGGATATGGTCTACGCTTGGCAGTCGGCGAAATTCGCTACTCATCGAACTATAGTCATTCTAGCATATCCAAATATATCTTCAAAGCTGACTACTTAAAGGCGGGCTAACCTAGAAAATAGGAGCAAAAGGGGCGTTAGTCTCAATTTCACTACTTTCCAGTAAATAATAGATTTGCTTTCCTGAGTAGGTGGTGATAAAATCATGGAGAAACGGCGGCTAATGCCTAGTTTCAGTAATGGAGGAGTTAGATTGGCGAAAAGAACGGAATTACGTCTGACTGAAACGGTTCGCTGTGCCGGTTGCGGTTCGAAGGTGGGACCGGGAGCCTTGAAAGAAGTTTTGACGGATTTACCCCTGTTGTCTAATCCAAAGGTGATTCGTGGTATGGAGAGTCTAGATAATGCTGGCGTCTATCGACTAACTGATGACCTGGCGATTATCCAGAGCGTTGATTTCTTTCCACCCCTTGTTGACGACCCATATGCCTTTGGCCAGATTGCCGTGGCCAATGCCTTGAGCGATATTTACACTATGGGCGGTAAACCCATAACCACAATGAATCTCGTCTGTTTTCCTATTGAATCGATGGATATATCGATCTTAAAATCGATTCTCCATGGCGGCGCCGACAAAATGATTGAAGCTAGTGTCGTAATGATCGGCGGACATAGTATCGATGATAATGAACTAAAGTATGGTGTGGCGGTTACTGGTACGGTCCACCCACAACGATTGGTAACTAATTCCGGAGCTAAGCCCGGTGATAAAGTCATCTTGACTAAGCCATTAGGCACCGGGATTATCATTACCGCTTTAAAAGCTAACTTGGCTGATGAAAAGATAGCCGCCCGGGTTACCCAGTCAATGTTAACACTCAATGATAAAGCCTCGGAACTAATGGTAGAAGCTGGAGCGCACGCTGCCACCGACATCACTGGTTTTGGCTTGCTTGGTCATACCATCCAGCTTGCTAATAACAGTCGTGTGGGCATTAATATTGACGCCGCTAAGATTCCTTTCTTTCCCGGAGCGAACGAATTTGCCTGTCAAGGATTATGCCCGGGTGGTTTGTACCGTAACCGGGAATTCTATTCCCCATCGGTAAGAATTATCCACGATGTACCAACTGACGTACAGGACGTTCTCTATGACCCACAAACATCGGGGGGGTTGCTTATCTGCTTAGCCCCTCAAAAAGCCAACTGGTTACTCTATAAATTACAAGAGGCAGGTATGTCCGAATCCGCGATTATTGGCGAAGTCATCAGCGAACCCACTGGTATAATTACGGTCAAGTAAGAGGGCCGTTGGCACTCAGGTGTACTGGGTATCCTATCGAAGGTTGAGAACAAAGCAAGATAAAGAGAGGTCAGTTCACTACGAATTTGTATGAGAAACTCCGGATTTATTAGATTCATTATCATAACGGCATTAATCATCATTTGTTTCACCGGCGGTATAGCCTATGGTGTCCAAGACTTAGTTGGGGGTGGAGTGGCGTCAAGAGGGGAGTTTATCGATGGGGCAAGAGAGTTTAGAATATCTGTAAGACAGTGGTCTTTCGAGCCAGCGGTTATTGAAGTAAACCCGGGAGAGACGGTCAGGTTTTTTCTCACCAGTACAGACGTATGGCATGGGTTTGCCATAAATGAGCTGGGTATTAACCTAGCTACGCCCTTTGGAGAAACGGCGATGGGCGAAGTAGTGATACCAGAGGCTATGCCCGAGGGAATCTACACGATGTATTGCAGTATATTCTGTGGCCTTGGGCATCCTTATTTGAAGGGACAAATAACTATCGGTGACCCTAAGTTTTTCTTCGGTCTCAACCCAGGAAAACTTTTACCCTATAGTGCTACTCTGGCCATAGTAATTATATTCGCCGCCTTCGTCGTTATAGGGGGACGCAGAGCAGTAAAATGAAGTGGGGCAGAAGGTTCCCCTCTGACCTTATGCAGGTTGGTCTAATCAGACGAGTGGTAAGGTTCCACCCTTTCCAGTTCCTTTTGATTTTGCCGGTGCTGGTCGTCGTTGTTCTGGCTTCTATTTCTATGTTACTCGGTGTCTGGCACCCCGGTTTTAACTTTGGTTTAGTGCTTACCTGGGTAGTATGGTGGGGGCTACTGATTGCTCTCTTTGTCGTTGTTGGTCGAGGCTGGTGCTTAATGTGCCCTTTCGGTGCTTTTGTAGACTGGCTGCAAAGACTCAGCTTATGGCGGAAAAGGACGTGGAGCCTGGGGTTTAATTTTATGTACCCACGCCGGCTACGAAACCTATGGCTAGGCATAGGTTTTTTCGTCGTCTTCATTTTTCTGGACGCCGGCTACGGAATTTCTAACAGTCCGGCTCTCACTGGTGGCCTTATCGTAGCACTAATTCTATGGGGACTGTGGGTAGCGCTCCTTTATGACAGAAGAACTTTTTGCCGCTATCAATGCCCGCTCACTGTATTTATCGGCATGTCCTCTATGTTTGCCCCATTTGAGATTCGGAGGAAAGATGCTGAGATTTGTCAGCAGTGCCAGACAAAGAACTGTTTCAAAGGCGACGAGCATTTCTACGGCTGCCCTATGTTTGAGTTTCCAGGAGGGGGCATGGATACTAACCGCGATTGTATTCTCTGCACCGAGTGTATCAAAGCCTGCCCTTATGAGAACATTACAATGAGACTTAGAGGGTGGGGGCATGACCTTTGGGCCAGGAAAAGAGGCCTGCTTGATGAGTCTATAGCCGGTGTAATCCTAGCCGCTCTGGTTACTGTGGTCTCTCTTTTCTTGGTTCTATTCCTTCCCAAGCTGTACCTCCTCGTGAACCCGCTTCTACCCGCCGGGACACCCCCCAATGATTGGCCTCGGTTAGTGAGTATCGGTATTATCTATCTAGGCGGTATCGCGGTCGCACTACTGCTTATGTATGGCTTCAGTCATTTATCAAGGATTTTTGGCGGCGACAAAAGTATTACGACTAGATTTTTTTTCACCCACTTCGGTTATGCAGTAATACCTCTGGGAATAATGAAGTTCCTCTCCGATATTCTGGACCACATCTTCCGGACATGGGGAGCCGTTGTTGATGTAACACGAGCTCTAGTCCAAGATTTCCCGTTAAATCGCCTTATGCTGGAGGAAGTTACCGTAAAGCAGCTTATGAGCGCCGAACAGACATATTTCCTTCAGACGATAATGGTCGGTATCGGCTTTGGAGCTAGCCTCTATATTGCCTATAAACTAGCAGGGCGGGCATTCTTAGATAAGGTTACTGCGTTCAAAGTTTTTCTGCCAATGGGGGCTTTTATATTTATTTTGACTATGACGGCTCTATGGGCATTATCCGCCGCCTTATAAGTGAGGTATCGTAATAATGAAAGAAAGAAAAAGACTCATCTTCACCGCAATCGCTATTAGCCTGGTGGGTATAGTAACCGGACTTTTCCTGGGGGGTGACCTATTACCATCCCTGACAGAATACCAGATATACAATAAAATAACGGAAACTGCTAGCACAGTAACAACTATAGGTCACTCACATGACGGTATCTCCCCACACGAACACACGGTAACGACAGTAGTAACAACAACAGAAACAACGCCGCATGGCTATACTCATGACTTTGCCGCGACGACACCAGCAGCCATAACCCCAGTAGCGGCAGCACCGGAACTGACGCCAGGCGACAATGAAGTCTGGATCTTAAATAGGGAGTTTTGGCCATATATGCTGACTGTAGAAGTAGGAACCACAGTAACTTGGATCAACAGGGCCCAAGAACAACATTCCGTTACCTTTGATAATGGTGACAAAGATACGCGATTAACACTTCGTGACACTCGCGGCTCTACTACTAGTTATACCTTCACCGAAGGTGGCACTTTCACCTATCACTGCGACCCCCATCCCACAATGACGGCTAGGATTGTTGTATGGATCCCAGAGGACTAAGGCATCTAATACCTTCTAATGCTCTTCAATTAAAGAGGATTATTAATCCATACCAAGAATCAAAGAACGGTGACAGCATTTATCAAAGAGGAGAAATCCGATGACAGAAACACATCAAAAAATCGAGAAGCTACAGTATAAGACGATAAAACTATCGAAGCTCACTCGAGGAATCGCCAAAGACTCCACTGAACTAATCGGGAACACACCTCTGGTTCGATTGAATCGAGTAACCGATGGGGTTAAAGCTGAGGTCGTGGCTAAGCTGGAGTCCTTTAATCCGATAAGCAGTGTGAAAGACCGCATTGGCGTCTCCATGATTGTTGATGCCGAAGAGAAGGGACTTATCAATGAGAATACGGTCATTGTCGAGCCGACCAGCGGTAATACTGGGATAGCCTTGGCATTTGTTTGTGCCGCCCGGGGGTATCGGCTTATCCTGATAATGCCAGACGCGATGTCTATCGAACGACGACAGCTATTATCGGCCCTTGGTGCTGAGACGGTACTGACCCCAGAAGTCGAGGGAATGGCCGGGGCAGTGGAAATGGCGGAGCAAATGGTAACGACTAACTCGAACTACTTTATGCCCCACCAGTTTAGAAATCCGGCCAATCCGGAAATCCACCGGCTAACTACAGCTGAGGAGATTTGGCGAGATACCGAGGGTCGCGTAGATATTCTGGTTTCAGGGGTAGGGACTGGTGGGACAATCACTGGAGTATCCGAGGTCATCAAAAAGAGAAAACCGAGATTTAAGGCGATTGCTGTCGAGCCGATGGCATCACCAGTTCTTTCTGGAGGAAAATCGGGGCCGCATGGCATCCAGGGGATTGGCGCTGGCTTTATTGCTGATGTTATCAGACTAGATTTAATTGATGAGATTATCAAAGTAACCGATGAAAACGCCGGGATTATGACACGGCGCTTAGCCAGAGAAGAGGGAATCTTAGCCGGGGTATCCTCCGGAGCGGCCACCTGGGCGGCGGTAGAGGTAGCCAAGAGACGAGAGAACGCAGGCAAGTTACTCGTGGTGGTCTTACCGGATACCGGCGAACGGTATCTTGCCACCAGGCTTTTCCAAGATCTTTTTTCGCCACCAACTACTCCGAAGGTATAAAAAGCATGAACACAGCGCTAACGAAATTATTGAAGGATAGGGGATGAAGCGTATCTATCTTGATTATGCAGCAACGACACCAATGCGCTCGGAGGTCATCGAAGCAATGCTACCTTATTTTACTGAGGTTTTTGGTAATCCCTCGACTATCTATTCCTATGGACAGGAGGCGAAGGAGGCGATTGAAGAATCCCGGTCTAAGATCGCTAGGTTAATCAAAGCACAGGAAGAAGAGATTGTTTTTACTGGTAGTGGGACTGAGGCGGACAATCTTGCCTTAACCGGGATAATTTATGCCAGTGAAGGCAAAAAAGACCACATTATCACCAGCGCGGTGGAGCACCATGCGGTATCGGAGACAACTAAGTTTCTAGAAAAGCGCAGATATAAAATCAGCTATCTACCAGTCGATGAATATGGGTTGGTTAACCCAGATGATGTCAAGAAAGCTCTGACGGCAAAGACAGTATTGATATCAGTAATGCACGCTAACAATGAGGTTGGTACGATTGAACCGATTAAGGAGATCGGACGCATTGCCAGAGAGGCAAAAGTTTATTTCCATACCGATGCAGTGCAAGCTGTCGGACATATTGGGGTTGACGTAAAAGAGCTTGGAGTAGACTTACTCTCGATATCGGCGCATAAGCTATACGGCCCCAAAGGGGTTGGGGCGTTATACATCCGGAAAGGAACAAGAATCGCACCCCTAATGCATGGTGGTGAACAAGAGAAGCGACGGCGGGCAGGTACGGAAAATGTACCAGGGATAGTTGGTCTTGGGGTCGCTGCAGAGCTCGCCCTAGAGGAAATAGAAGAAGAAGCTGGGCGGTTAAGACAATTACGCGACCGTTTGGTAGAGGGGTTAAAAGAACGGATTAAGCACATACATTTTAATGGTCACCCGGTGAAAAGACTACCAAACAATGTCAATATCTGTGTAGAATATGTTGAAGGGGAGTCGATGGTATTGAATCTTGATTTGGAGGGGATATGCGTCTCAACTGGTTCGGCCTGCACTTCTTCGAGTCTTGAGCCATCGCATGTGCTATCATCGATGGGACTATCACCAGAGCTGGCCCACGGCTCATTACGGTTCACTCTAGGT
>DCWM01000001.1 GCA_002335405.1 Dehalococcoidia bacterium UBA2162 | reverse complement strand
CCCAAGGTTAAGATTGCGGCTTCTGTAGCCGCTAGTGCTGCTTCTAGCTCAGAAACTCTTGCTATTGCCGCTATCAGATCTGCTTTTACGACTTTGACTATTGCTTGCGCTGCCGCTATGTCTCCTTCTGGGGTTAAGACTTGAGCTTCTGCATCAGCCAGGTCTGCTTCCAGAGTTAAAACTTCGTCCTTTGTCACTACCAGGTCTGCTTCTAGGGTTAAGATTTCCGCTTCTGCTGTCTCCAGATCTACTTCCAGGGTAGAAACAGCAGTGACTAGCTCATCTCTTACCTCCAGAGCTAATTGTTTAAGCTCCTCCGGAGCTAACGCCAACAAAAGAGCTAACTGCTTAATCTCCTCCGGGGTTAACTCCAATAAATCGGCCGTGCTGTCGATTCCACCCAATAATTGCGCCATAGCCGAATTTGCTTCCTGGGCTGGGACTTCCGGATTTGCTTCCTGGGCTGGGACTCCCGGATTTGCTTCCTGGGCTAGGACTTCCGCTTTTACCGCTTCTAGGCCTTCTTCCTGGGTTAGGACTTTTAAAATTTCAGCATCGGCTTCTGCCGCCGCCGGGTCTACTTTTGAAGTAGAGACATTCCCTTCCATAGTAACTATCTCAGCCTGAGTATCCTTTGTGTTATCGGTTCCCTGGAAATAGAAAACCCACAGTACTATAGCCCCAACTATCAGGACACCAATGATAGAGAGTGTTATCCGTTTATTCATTCTTAGGCTCTATTTATTATTAAGTTTCTTCTCCTATGAGATTTTCCTTATCTATAAACCCTCGCTATATAGTGCTCATTTCCTGAATACCCAAACAACATATCAAATAAGTATAGGGCACCAACCACCACTATGTATTCAGCGGTTCCAGTACCCTTATCTCATCACTCTTAGCTTCTCAAAAAATGCTACAGGATTATCTTCTCAAACTACTTTTCCAGCATTGAGTTTAGTCCCCAATTAGGTGATTGTCAACACACAAAACACAGCTACCCCGAATAACCCTACAACCCGGATTGACGCCAGCCGGTAATTCACCTTATAATAATGATAGTCTAATTATCTAATTCCGCCCGACTATTTCCGTTAGGGGCTGGAATTTAGTGAAGAACTCACCATCTTTCTGGTAGATTTAATCGGGAGACAGTATGGGGTATGTTAGAGCTAAATACGCTACGGATCAATATCGCTCAGCAGCTTAAAGCTAATACCGGCGCAGCCCGAGACTATATGGTGAAAGATATGGTCGATATCGCTGATAGTAGCCGCCTGGTTCAGGGCAAAGCTAGGCTGACGCGTACTGACCGAGGCATCTTGGTCCAAGGCACACTACACATAGACGTTGAATCTACCTGTAGCCGCTGTTTGAGTGTGTTCAGCTACCCGCTTACCCTCAATATCGTAGAGGAGTATTTCCCGCAGATTGACATCGATACAGGTAATACCCTCCCATCACCTGAAGACTATGATTCCTTTACCATCGACGAAAATAATGTTCTGGACCTACTCGAAGCCGTCCGCCAATATGCGTTACTATCAGTACCGATGAAGCCGCTTTGTCGTACTGATTGTGCTGGTTTAATTCTAGCAAACAACTAAACGTCAGTAAATAAACAGAAAGGAATAAGATAAATATGGGACCTCTACCAAAACGAAAGTACGCCAAAGCACGCCAGGGTAGAAGACGGCAGCACATCAAGTTATCCCCTCCACCATTAGAAAATTGCCCTCAATGCCTTAGCAAGAAGCGGCCTCATCACGTTTGTCCTACTTGTGGGTTTTACGCTGGCAAAGAAGTCACAGAGATAAAGGGCCCGGAAAAGAAGCTGACAAAGATTACACGCGAGACAAGATAGAAGGCCGCTCCAAAGCTGCCGAGGTCTGGGGTACAGAAAAGAAGGCTCGACTCGATAGGAAAAATTTACCCGCTCTCAAAACGAATACCGGCGACCTTTTTGGCATTACGCAGCCGATTATTCAAGGAGGGTTCATCCTGAAGGGTTTAGCATGACTAAGACGACCAAAGTTGCCTATGTCTTCCCTGGTCAAGGTTCCCAGTTCCCCGGTATGGGACGTGAACTTTACGACAACTTTACCTCATCCAGGGCCATATTTCAGCAAGCCGACGAGGTCTTAAAATTCCCGCTATCTCGATTATGCTTTGAAGGACCCGAGGAAGAGTTACGCCTGACAATTAACGCTCAACCGGCGCTGGTTACCGTCAGTTTTGCTTATCTTAAGGCCATTTCAGAAATAACCGGTACCAATAAATTACCCCCACCAGCATTTATGGCCGGCCACAGCCTAGGCGAATACACAGCATTAGCCGCGGCCGATGTCATCGATTTTACCACCGTCGTTTATTTGGCACGGGAGAGAGGACGACTGATGCATGAAGCCGGACTAAGAATACCGGGCGGCATGGCGGCTATTATTGGGCTTGATGAGATACTATTAAACGAAGTCTGTAAATCAACCGACACCTGGATTACCAATTTCAACTGTCCCGGCCAGCTAACCATTAGCGGCGCTAGAGAAAATCTGACCGAAGCGATGGGCTTAGCCAAAGCTAAGGGAGCCGCCCGGGTTGTTCCTCTACAGGTAAGCGGCTCCTTTCATTCGCCACTAATGCAAACGGCTATGGAGGGATTGGCACAAATTATCGCCAAACTTACCTTTAGGGACCCAAAGGTTCCGATTATCGCTAATACCACAGCACAACCACTAACCCACGGGGAGCAAATAAGCACCGAACTTACCACTCAACTGCTCAATGGTGTTCAGTGGCAACGTTCTATTGAGTTTATGATAAGTAATGGCGTCTCTACATTCGCTGAAGTCGGACCTGGAAAGGTGCTGACTGGGCTAATCAAACGAATCAACCGAAATGCCAATATTCTAAATATTAGTGATGTTTTAGCTGTGAAGAATCTGGAGGGATCATGAACTTACCGAACAAAGTAGCCATCGTTACTGGCAGCGGACAGGGCATTGGACGGGCGATTGCTGTGAAACTCGCCGAAGTCGGCGACACCATAGTGGTCAACGACCTCGGCGAAACCGCACAAGGTGTTGCCGAAGAAATCAGGGGCATAAATCGTCAAGGCCTGGCAATTCTCGGTGATGTCAGTTCAACCGCCGATGTCACCCGCTTGGTCGACCAGACGATATCCGCCTATGGTAAGGTAGATATTCTGGTAAACAATGCTGGCATTACGCGCGACCAGCTCCTTCTCCGGATGTCTGATGAAGAGTGGGACAAAGTATTGAATGTCAATCTAAAGAGTGTCTTCCTGTGCACCCGAGCGGTATTACGACACATGATCCGACAGCGCTGGGGTAGAATTATTAGCATTGCCAGTATTGTCGGTATCGTGGGAAACGCCGGGCAGGCCAACTATGCCTCAGCGAAGGCAGGCATCATCGGCTTTACCCGGAGTATCGCCAAAGAAGTCGCCTCTCGAGGTATTACGGTTAACGCCATTGCCCCTGGTTTCATCGATTCGGCAATGACTCAAAAACTATCCGAAAAACAGAGACAAGAGCTGACGAGCCGCATACCACTCGGTTACCTCGGCACACCCCGTGATGTCGCTGATGCGGTAGCCTTTCTGGCTTCAGAAGAAGCCAGATATATCACCGGCCAGGTCTTAAGTGTCGATGGTGGGATGTCCGGAGGTTAAAAGAGCTGCCGGCAAACGCTGTAATTGACCCGGCTTAACTCATTTGCTAAACTTACCCGGGGATAAACCCGGAAGACATCACGGCTCACTTGACCGATATTTTGATCTCTCTGGTATAATACCCACTCTAGGATAGAGGTTATCTATGATTGGATCAAGACACCAAGCCCGAGCGCTCGCCTTACAAGCCTTGTATGAAATTAATTTTACCGGTCATAAAACGGAAAAAGTGACGGACCACCTTCTGGCAGAGAAGGCATTAGACGAAGAATATACGAATTTCGCTCGTGATTTAATCAGTGGGGTACTTCAACATCAGGCAGAGATTAACGAAAAGATTAGAAATTTCGCTCCGACGTGGCCATTAAAGCAAATGGCGGCAATTGACCAAAGCATTCTTCGACTTGCAATTTTTGAAATTTTAATTGATAATAAGACACCGGTTAAGGTCGCCATCAATGAAGCGATTGAACTGGCGAAGACTTTCGGCAGTAGCAGCTCGCCAAAGTTTATTAACGGCGTCTTGGGCTCAATCAGTACTTTAGTCAGCAGATAGAAAACTCTGAAAAGGGGGGGGGAAAGTGGCAACTATTTTCGAACAAGTAAAAAAGATAGTCGTGGAGCAGTTAGGCGTCACTGAAGATGAGGTTCTACCCTCGGCTAACTTTGTTGATGATTTAGGTGCTGATTCCTTGGATTTAGTCGAATTAATCATGGCCCTAGAAGAAGCGTTTAGCAGCTCGTCTAAGAAAATTGAGATTCCAGATGAGGACGCTGAGAAGATACTAACCGTGCAGGACGCGGTTGACTACATTAAAGACTTGGGCATTCCGGAACAATAATGGTTACTTCGTAGCCAGTTCCGCGATGGTAACACCCCCACCACCCTCACCATAACCCGCCGTCCGGTATGACTTGACCAGTGGGTGTTTAGCCAGTTGCTCACTAACAACCTGACGGAGTGTCCCCGTTCCTTTACCATGAATGACCCTGACCCGGAATAACCCGGCCATAAAGGCATCATTCAGATATTTATCCAGCTTCAAGAGGGCCTCATCCACGGTCAGGCGACGAAGATGAACCTCATCACTTACCAATGTCATCTCACTACTGATTGTAACACCAACACCAAACACTTGGGAAGGACAAGTTCGTTGAAATGGACGCTGCGTTTAGCTATAATGCTCTATTGTCAGAGCCATCGGTCCAGTATTCGTCTATGGTGGGTGTGGCCTAGAGGCTTAAGGCACCAGGTTGTGGCCCTGGAGATCGAGGGTTCGAATCCCTTCACTCACCCCAATGATTATGCGCCTGTAGCTCAGCGGACAGAGCATCGGTCTTCGGAACCGGGGGTCGAGGGTTCGATTCCCTCCAGGCGCGCCACTTTTTTGAAGCTAAATGCAGAATTATGACTACTCGCTATAACGGTTTCACATACGGAGGCGGATCAACCCTATTTGACAAATAAGGATAACGATAGCATAATACGAGTATTTTAAACTCATAGGAGGTACACCATGGCTAAGTTAGACCCAATTGTTGAGTTCAGGGAAGACCATCGTAAAGTTAGGGATGGTCTTATGAAATTAGCCAGCGCCGCCGAGAGTGGCGACCTGGATACCGCTCGGACAACTCTGGGGGATATAAATGTTGCGGTC
Source organism: Dehalococcoidia bacterium UBA2162 (assembly GCA_002335405.1). GTDB lineage: Bacteria > Chloroflexota > Dehalococcoidia > Dehalococcoidales > UBA2162 > UBA2162. The sequence goes on along the minus strand of DCWM01000001.1, from coordinate 13,396 downwards.
GGCCCCCATTTTCGCTATGAAGAAGAATCCCTCTACCCTGCAATGAAAGAATTCCTGGGTGAGTATGTAGATCGCCTCATTGAAGAGCACGATGGTGCCATAAAGACTGCCAGAGTAGCCGCACAGATTCTATCTCAATCTTCGGTCTCTGCTGAGGAAGGCAAGGCAGCGGCTGGTGCCGCCCGAGCTCTACTGATACATGTGAGCAACTGCGATGGCCTAAATATCCTAGCTGAGAGATTCTCCCAAGCTAAGTTAGACCAGCTGGCTGACGCCTTCCAGAAATCTCGGGATCAAGGTGTCCCTCTTCTGGAGTGGGCAGAGAAGATCAGAGAGCGCAAAGTAGCCGCGTGAGCGCGAGTAGCCAACAGGCTGCAGAACAGGCTACCATAATCCTGCATAGCGGTTCTTACGACAGGGTGAGTTATGCCCTATCCCTAGCCAGTATCTGTCTGGCGATGGGGATGGTGACGCATATGCTACTTACCTATGGAGGACTAAAGAGGTTCGTAAAGGGGCACTTAGAAGATCTTGAGGGAACTGATAGTGCGTTCCAAGTTATGTTCCAACGTGGTAAAGCCTCAGGAGGCATCCGCTCTATTGAGGAAATGCTCGCTGATACCCGGAAACTCGGACTGAAATTATACGCTTGTCCCAATGCCCTGGCTAATATGAGTATCGTTCCGTCTGACCTAGTAGAAGAGGTAGACGAGGTTATGGGACTAGCCACCTTTGTTCAGCTTGCGAGGAATGCCTCCATTAACTGGTATATCTAGACTATTCTCTTAACGTTCAACCCGTTTAATCTGATAGCGCAGCTTACCGACTGGAGCCACAACCTCGACAACTTCTCCCTGTTCCCGATTAATAATTACTTGCCCAATCGGTGAAGCGCTGGAAATCTTGCCCCGGGCCGGGTCTACCTCGCGGGGGCTCACTAGTGTATAGCGCCGTTCTTCACCAGAATCAAGATTATGAAGAATAACGCTATTACCAACACTCACTCGCAAAATCGTTTTTTCGTTCTCGCCAATAATAGCCGCCGATTTCAACATTTTTTCCAGTTCCAGAACGCGTCCCTCTAAACGCCCACGCGCTTCCCGAGCCGCGTGTAGCGGCACATTCTCACGAAAATCCTTATCGGCGGCAGCCCGCCGAATTTCATCTATAAGCCCAAGACGCTTGTCCTTAAGAGCCGTTAACTCCGCTTCCAGGTCATCATAACCTTGCTGGGTGAGTAAAACAGTCTCCGCTAGACTCCGTCCCGACTGAAGTCTGGGCTCTCGTCTAGGTTTATCTTTCCTCACCTTAAGATGGGAGGCTAAATTAATCCTACTCCACCCTTCTTTTTTGACATAGGTCAGGAAAGCTCGAATCTGCTCAAGTTTTTTCGCATAGCCAGCATCCGAGGACGATAAACTCTCGGCATAGTGAACCACCCCAGCCGTCGTCAACCCCACCAAAGCATGTTCCGCACCAAACCAGCGCACGAATTTATATACTTCTTGCCGGCTGGAGTCTCTCTCACCCACTGGCAATGTAAGCAGAAAGTGATTTGCCGCCTCACCCAAGTTTAAATTCCGAGTTTCGCCACTCATTACCAAAATACCCCCTAAAGGCACGACATGCCGCGCCCCTACCTTTTTTCTCCCTTCCCTTGAAGAAAGGGAATCTTCCATGCCTCCATCGCCTTGGACAATGCCTTATCCGCCATCACCCGTAACACTACTTTACTGTGCCAATCAAAAGACAAGTCCTCAGCCTTAAGCAAAGCCTCATCAATACCGTTAGATTTAATTATGTCAAATATCTGGTCAATCTGCCGATCACTCAAGCGCTCATATAATTTCCTCGCCCAGTGGCCAATTCTCAGCTCTACTCCCAACCTTTTCCGCCACTCCCTCTGATAAGTAGACAGATTTTCGGCTGATAGGTTATCACTTTTCAAAGCCTGGTTTAAATGATTAGCCGCGATGTCGGCACACAGCAGACCATAGTAGATACCGCCACCTGTGGTTGGTTTCACTTGCCCAGCGGCGCTACCAACGACCACCAGCCGTTCACCATAAGTTCTAGCCAACGACTGCAGGGGGATTCCGCCGTGAGTCATCTCGACTTTAGTCGAGACTATTTTCCCCTGAGCCAACAAACGAGCAAGAAGTCTTCTCAGATAAACCTCTGGTTTTCGACGAGATAATAGTCCGACCAGTGCTTTCTGTGATGAGATTGGCACCAACCAGGCAAAAAAACCAGGAGCTATCTCTCCACCAAAATAGACCTCTACCTCATCCACCCCCATCATCTCCACCTCAGCCTGAGCGCCCATAACAAAATCACCCGCTTTACCCAAACCCAATGTCACCGCCAGCCCTGCAGAAGCGGCGCCGGCGGCAATAACGACCGCTCGCGCCTGAAGATATTTAATTCCATTACCTTGCATACCAAACTCAAGACTAACTCCGTTATCACTGAAGTGTGCGCCCACCACGGAGCTATTCAGCCGGTATTCCACACCTTGGCCCTGAGCCCGATTAGCTAGAGCAACATTGAAAGCTGTCCTGTCGACGATCGAAACCTGCGGCTCTGGCCGCCATAAACGGAGTACCCTCCCCGAAGGAGACAGCAACCTAGCACCGTTCGCCTGGCGAAAGACAACATCCTTATCAAGAGCCAACGAACTAACGCACTCACGACTAACAATGCCGGTACAGCAAACCGGCCCCCCGGTTTCGGTCTTTCTTTCCACCACCACCACCTCATACCCCAGAACGGCTAATCGAAAAGCCACCTGACTCCCGATTGGCCCACCACCAATGACGGCTACATCATACAACCCATCGTCTCCCTTCTATGAACGAAAACACCGAAAGACAAAACAGCCGATTTAATACCAGCTTTCAGCCCTAACATTTACGCGTGGTAATACCCAAAAACTTCTCCGTAAAATCCATGGCGCAGAACTGCCCACACATACTACATGCCGACCCGGATGAAACGTGTTTACGGTAAACCTGACGTGACCGTTCCGGATCTATCGACAATCGGGCTTGTTCTTCCCAGTCAAGCTTCTTACGGGCTGCAGACATCTTCCGGTCCCACTCGGCGGCACCCTTCACCTCTTTCACGATGTCCGCCGCATGCGCCGCAATTCGCGAGGCAATTACTCCCTGCCGCACATCTTCAGCGTCAGGCAAACCAAGGTGCTCAGCTGGCGTAACATAGCAAAGAAAATCAGCCCCAGCCCCAGCCGCAATCGCTCCGCCGATAGCTCCGGTAATATGGTCATAACCAGCACCAATATCAGTGACTAGCGGACCAAGAACATAGAAAGGAGCTCCTTTGCAGATAGCCTTCTCCAGATGAATATTAGTCTCAATCTGATTCAGTGGCATATGCCCTGGCCCCTCAACCATCACCTGGACCCCGGCGCGATGGGCTCTCTCAACCAGTTCCCCCAAACTAAGTAGCTCCTCGATTTGTGCTCTGTCCGTAGCATCCGCCAGACTACCAGGACGCAATCCATCGCCCAAGCTCAATGTGACATCGAATGCTCTGGCAATCTCTAACAAACGGTCATACTGCTCATAAAGTGGGTTTTCGCGATCATTATAGAGAATCCAGCCGATAAGAAAAGCCCCACCCCGGGAGACAACATCGGTCACTCTGCCCTGTTGCTTGAGCCGCGCGATAGCAGACCGAGTTACCCCACAATGCACTGTCATGAAATCGACGCCATCCCGAGCCTGCTCTTCAATCACGGTGAACAAGTCATCAACGGTCATCTTGACAATCGCAGCATACTTCTCAATAGCCTCAATTCCGGCCTGGTAGATGGGGACCGTCCCAACGGCAAGACAGGTGGCCCCGATAACCGCCCGCCGTACCTTCGCTATGTCACCACCAGTACTCAAATCCATCACCGTATCGGTACCACCATCGATTGCGACCTGCAACTTTCCCAACTCGGTGTCGATATTACCATAGTCAGAAGATGTGCCAATATTGATATTAACCTTAGTCCTCAATCCTCGGCCGATACCGCACGGAATAAGATTAGGGTGACGGGTATTAGCCGGAATCACTATCGTGCCGTTAGCCACACCCTGTCGCACCGGCTCGACTTCTAAGCTCTCGTATTCCGCCACTGATTTCATCTGCGGGGTAATAATGCCTTGCCTGGCTAATTCCAGTTGCGTCATCGCCCGCCTCCCCAAAAAAGATGACCAAGGGCGGCGCTCACCGGACCCTCGGTCTTTAACACCGGCCGCTTCCCTACGCTCGTATTACCGAGTTCAGGTTTCTAGGGTTATCCCGACCATATCGGGATTCTCAGCCTGGAGCACCCCTAGCGGTTTAAATACTAACTTTTTACAATATTAGCACAGAAGAGCCTGAAAACACAACGTGCGACCAATTATACATGTACCTAATATATTTATTAGCGGGCAAGTTACACTCTGTTATTACTCCAGGTCAAATAATTTCCCTAAGCAGTGTACACATATATCGAGAGAGGGGGAAAAGAGATTATTGATACTTTACCAGTAAATATGCTAATATAAGGAAGCGAGTAGGCAGGCTAAACTAAGAAGAGGAGACAATAATTATGAAATGGTATGCTTATCTAGGCTACTTCTTTGCCGGGGCTTTCCTAGCTAATAGTGTTCCTCATTTTGTTCAGGGAATAAGTGGGCAGGAGTTTCGAACCCCATTTGGAGATCCCTCTTCGGCAACAGTCAATGTCATCTGGGGTTTTGTCAACCTTATCGTTGGATGCTCAATTACTACCGCTCTTGGTGGACTTTGTTGTGCCTTCAATAGGCGGACTGGAATAACGGCCCTAGGCGTTCTTACAATGGCTATCATGCTATCTTGTGCTTTTAGCTAAGAGGTTAAAACCTCTCCTTGGTAATTTCTCAGGCAGGGTGATTAGCTTAACATAGATGCCAAGCTATGATGGTTTTGTTCGCCCCAACATTATCCAAATCCCTTCAGGCACTAACGAATTCCCAGAGATTAAATCTGAATAACTTTTTATCTTGTTTTCATTGATTTAGAAGATATTCGAGTTCCCTGATCATATCCTTTTCCGGGAAATACGGGTTTCCATATGACTTTCTGACCACCCCATTCCTATCAATAAGGATAATCACGGTGGTATGTCCAATCTCCCATCCGCCCGCCTCTCGCTCATAACCTACCCCGTAGTCATTTATAACCTGCTGTATTTGCTCCTCGGTACCAGTAAGGAACTGCCACCCTGGTACGTTATATAACTCATCATATCGCTTTAGTACCTCGGGGGTATCATGAGAATCAAAACTAACTGATATTAAAACAACACCTTGTCTCAATTCCTGCTTCAGTTGCTCCCATACACTCTGCAACCTGTAGTTCAGCTCCCCGCAAACATCGGGGCAGCGCGTATAGATAAAACTCAAGACGACAACCTCGCCCCGAAAGTCAGAAAGCTCAACTTCCTGACCGTCCTGATTGGTAAGAGTAAAGCTTTGAGCTTCGTATAATACCGGCAAATACACTGCAGGGGCGCAGGCTCCTATAGTGATGATCGTCACAAAAAGGAAAACTACCATAGTAATTACCTTAGCCTTAATAATTATCTTAGCTTTAGTACCCATCTTTAATCTCCCTATTAGGCCCTAACAAAAGATATGTCGATTTTCTCCTTCTACCGGAAGAGGGACTACGTTTTGCCACGAGAATAGTGTCGCCGCAATCCCCGCTGCCCCAGTGGCCGAGGAATCGACCAAGGTGTAGCCACTATTAGTAGAAGCGCCACCAGGATAAGGTTGTTAAAGTAGGTCAGGGGCAACTCCCGATGAGTGCTCAGAAGTAACGCCAGCGCGCAGGCCAGCAGAAGGTGGCCGCGGTTTAGCAGGGTGAGAATCGCCGCCAGAGCCGCCCATAGAGCCACTACATAGGCCCAGAAGGGTAAATACATGCTTATGCCAAAGGCCCACATTGATATTAAGGGTAACATATCCGGATTACCGAGATATATACCTAGCAGTGGGAGCGTTAGCAGAATAGAGCCCACCAACACCTTGAAACTGCGACCAAAGCCGATGGTTATGGGCAGCGAAATTGCGACCAGAAGCAGTAATCCCTCACTCAGCTGAAAGGCAACTATAGAACCTCCTAACCATACCCCTCCTAGCTGATGAGCTAGGGGCACAATTTGATACCAATAGGAAGTCAGAAACAGTGCCAGAACAAGCCCCAAGGTTAAGGCCATCCGGAGACCACCACCCCTAAAATAGAGGATAAGCGCTAGGCTCACCAAGAAAATAGACGAACCAAAGTAGGTAAGGGAAAGACCCGGATTGGCGGGTGCCAAGAAAAGAGAGACTTCCAGACCCAAGGTAACCAGTATGGCCACAGAGACCAGTCTAGAAACCCTCGTCCTCCGTTGCCAGAGCATGACCATCAGCACTAGAAGAAGTATGGGTACCAAAGTAGCAGCGAAGTTCAGGGCGGCTCTACCCAGCCATACCAAGGAACTGTAAACGGTGTACAGCCATTCAGGAGAATTATCCTGAAAGATGTATATGCCGGCGCGGGCAAACATCCTTAGGAACACTATCTCCATTACCACCGCCACCACCAAAGGCAATGAGAAGACGGTAAGCACCCTTTCCGAAGTTGGTAGACCTGTTAACCATCGCTGCAATGAGCCTGCTCCTCTTGTAAAAACACCAGCAAGAAAGCTCCTAGAGTACCGGAGAAATAGATGGCAGTGCCCTCTCTGACTCCCGTACCGCTTACTGAGAGGGGTAACTGAAAGCCCTAGCCAGGAAATTATACACACGAACTCTGGCTATAGTCTGAGCAGGGGTCTGCGCAGTCATTAATTTCTCTTCACTCAATCAATACAGCGCTGGCTGCATCACTATCACAACAGGCTCCATCTAGGCAATGGTAAAGACCGATACAATACAGGCACAGTTCACTATCGCCGCAGTAGTACGAGTCGCCTTACCAAAAGCACAAGAATTAAGGCTCCAGTAAACGCCAGAACTCCGGGAAGAACGGTGGTGTACAGGCCGGCAGCCGTTCTTTCTTCCTGAACCTCAAGGATTAACCAGGAAGATACCGATTTTTTACCATCTACCTCCTGGTTGTCACCATCCCAAGAAGCTATGGCCACGGAGGTTAACTGCCCAAATTCTAACGGAGCGTTCGCGTCGTCCTCAGGCACTAGCGGCCGGGTGATAATCACCTGCCATTGTCCATCCGCCCACTGTCCCCATCCAGTAGCATCTACAGATTCCCTACCCTCTAATGAACCAAAACCCTCTGCATACAGGCGTTCTATCGGCTCTGACCGAGTGCTACTGGCTAGCCGATTACCCACCGCTTCCGCAGTTCTGAAGGTAACCGGGTCAGGCTGGTCAAGCGCAGGATAGTAGTCTACAACTGTGTTAGGGAAAATATCCTTGACATCAAGAAGACCCCCCTCAATGTCCCTTTGAAAATCAGAGCGCCAAAGAATAATATCTATCAGGGCGGTCTCCTCGCCTTCCATACCTATCCCCATACAGATAAAGTCGCTGAATGGATCACCGTTTTCTCCGGCCGGGAACTGGAGTGCTACCGAATCACGGTAAGTCACAACCCCACCACCCTCATCTTTGACTTCGTCCTCCCACTGCAAAAGAAAGGTAATCTGCTCGCCGTTATTCAGGGAACGAATATTCATAGTCCCCACTGCTGCGTCACGGTTCATCGGTTGGGTAGTTTGTTGACCACTAAGGGGTACACCTACTGGCAGAGCCCGTTCCCACAGCTTTGAGGCCATATCCTCCGTCGGTAGAGGTTCTGTCACGTATGTAGACACTATGTCTACGCCAATAGCCGTAACTACAGAGGGCCGAGTCATTGTAGTCGTTACTGCTATAATGGCGACAATTATTAGAACTAGATAGAGCCTCTTCATAGTAACCTCCTCGGGTCTATTGAACCGTCTTCACCTGGGGTATAAGGGCAAGAACCACACTCTTCATCCTGTGCCTCTTCCTGTGCCTCTTCCTGTGCCAGCTTGGGCTTCTGAAAAGTTACTCCCATGGCCTGAGCCTCAAGACTCAGGAAACCTTCCGCCAACTGGCCCCAGATAGCAAAGAAGCTACCCTCCACCTTTTGGCTCAGCCTTTGAACAAAGAGAGACAGCCAGCTCAGGTGCTCCGCAAGGAACTTGGCCTGGGCCTGACGGCACAGGGTAATCTTTTCGTCGTCATGTCCCTGTTTCAAGGCATAGGCTTCTTTCCAGGTTAGGAAATGCATGAACTCCAGTTCCATACTCAAATGATCTTGCCTCTCCCTAGCTTGGGAAGATATTTTCAACCCAAAGGCACGATAAAAGCCAGCTATATCAGCCAGACCATGGGACTTCTGGAAGATATGGGCCGACCCGTATTCCATCTCGTAAGGAGAACATTCCGAGGATATAGTATGTCCCCAAGTCTTCAGATAGAGCCTTTCCAAGACTTCGCAAGTTGGCGGTAGAGCTTCTCGAGCCGAATGCAGGGTGGGAAGAATACGGCTGTAACCCAGAAATTCCAGACAAGCCACCGCTTCCTCAATACCAGAACGCAACCGAACCAAGTTTTCTGCCTCGGGGTAGAGAAAGCCCAAAGAGAGCAGTCGGTACAGGGCGCTGCGAGCAGCAGTCTCCTCTACCTGAACAACCCCCCGCCTATATGGAGTTGAAGTATTTGTTTGACCGGACATGGAAAGGTTCCTCCACGTTAAGCCGGGCTACCTCCCGGCCGTTCTTTGCAAAGCCTACTGCGGTATCGTTATACATCTCCCAAGTCTTACCGTCAATGGTAGTCTCATAGACTTTCTCCCCGGGAATAATCTCATACTTAGAGATGATGGTCTGGGTAGAACGGAAGAGTTGGAGCACAGCCAAGAGCTCCCGTGAGGGAGCGGCATAGCGTTTGAGAGCCTCATCCACCCCGGGGCCAAACATCTGGTGCAGGTACCCTCTGGGAACCCATCGGGGAGGTATATAGTATCCGTTAGGCTGAGTACCAAACTGAGGATAGAGGGGTAGAGCCACCTTCGCCACTTTAACCAAGTAATAGAGAGGATTTTGAGGGTCATTAGCCCAACTCCCATCCTCATTAAGCCGGACCATGCCTTGCATCCGAATTTTACCCACACAGGCGCTCATGCATCTGGTCTCCATCGGTAGTCCATCGTTCAGAGGGTCACCACCCTCGATTCGAGGATAGCAAGCGATGCACTTCTCTGATACGCGGGTAGTAGTCCGGAACATGGGTTTTTTATAGGGGCACTGCTGCACACATTTTCGATAGCCTCGACAGCGCGCCTGGTCGATGAGAACAATGCCATCGCCGGGGCGTTTATAGATAGCCTTACGGGGGCAAGCAGCCAGACAGGCGGGGTAGCTACAGTGATTACACAGCCGCTGCATGTAGAAGAACCAGCCCTGGTGCACTGGTAGCTCGACGCCATCCTTCCACGAGGTATCCCCCGGTGACCCCTTCAGCCCGGTAGCAGTGTCTTCGTGTATATTAGGGGAGCTCCACTCCTCGTCCGAAGGTAAGTAGCCCAGAGCGACTTCATCCCTCAGATCCCGGTTTAGGGTAGCTTCGAATATAGTCAAACCATTGTAGACACCGTAGGGCTTATTGTTTCCGTCACTCTGGCTCGGGTCCCAAATGGGACGCACTCCGGCCTCCTGATGTGCCTTATCCAGCATCTCCAGAAGCTTAATGTCCCAGTGCTGAGGGTAGCCACCATAGGGCTTGGTCTCCACGTTATTCCACCACATGTACTCCTGGCCCTTAGAGAAGGTCCATGTACTTTTACAAGCCATAGTGCAGGTCTGACAGGCGATACAGCGGTTAGTATTGAATACAAAGACAAATTGCTCGCTGGGGAACTTCGCTTCATAGGGGTAATCCATACCCCTCCCAAGTTGCCAGTTATGAACTTCAGGCATCAGAGCCTCCTTTGTTGTTGGAATCTAAAAAATAGCCAGTCATTACCTTACCTCCTAATCTCCACTGTCTCTCCCCGCAGGTATTTTTGCATAAAGGGGCTTTCCTCACTCGGAATAAAGCCAGTGGTAGCCGGTGCCCATATCCCCTGGCCGCCGAGACCGCCGTCCTCGGCCTTAGCTATCTTCACCAGAGTCTCCTTAGGTACAGTATTGATAGCATGGTTATCAGCCTCGTAGCCGTACATGAAACTCATCTTGGCCTTACTCTTGTGAAATAGCTCGTCCAACTGGTGCATCGGCATGAGCCAACTCCGGGTGAGGCTCTGCTGTGAGCCGTAGCGAAGGGAGGCCTGGTAATTAGTGCCCTCGGCACGAGCAAGGCCGTCGGCCCGGGTCTCATGGGCTAAAACCGTCCTATCGGTAGCCATGAAGGCGGCATGCTTCATCATACACACTTGGTAGGGATAAGCAGGGTTGTATATGACCCGAAGCATACAACGAGCTACTTTGTAGAACGGGTCCTCAGGCTTCCAACCAACATAGGGACGATCGACGGGGTTAGCATCCACGTAGACGTAATCCCCTTCGTTTATACCCATATCTTTGGCGGCCTGAGGATTCAAGTGGAGCTGGTGTTCTCCCACAAATGGCGTCCGCTTGTCCCTACGGTAGGGGTCACCAAAGCTACTGTCCCAGATATGGTGCCAGTCGACGGTACCCCATGAGGAATGGACCCGATGGCGGGTCTTGGGGGTGAGGCAATAAAAGCGGTACCCCTGCTCCCACAGAGGATTCTTGGTATTTTTAACCTCAGACCACGGGAGCTTGATATTGCGTATCGTGCGCTGGTCGGCGTCCATAGCATCACGGGGGATACCGTAGTCTTCGGGCCGTATGTAGGGGTTGGAGCTGACGATGACATTGGGTAGGTAAGGAGTAGCCTCGGGACCCTCCCGATGGACAATAAAGTTTTCACCGTACTCTATAACCTTGTCCACATCGCAGTAGGATTGGAGACGACCGTCTGTGGTGTAGAAGGGGAGACTGTCAGTGATTTGCTCATAAAATGGTTGTCTGGGATATGTTCGGAAGAGCAGGAGAGCGACTCCAGGCTCCCCATATTTACCGTCCATAATATCCTTGTGGGTATAGCCCTCAGTTGGGATACTGGTCGCCAAAAGTCGGTCTATATAGACATGCTCCCGGCCCTCTATGGCAAACTTCCAGTAGTCCTGAAAGCGGTCGTCCCCGGTCAACTGGGAGAGCTTCTGGGCTACTCCGGTCATAATAAGAAGATCGTCCTTGGTATCCTTATAGATAGGCTCTAAACCAGCGCCCCCACCCCAGATTTGAAGGAAGGGGTTAGAGCAGGAGGCAGTCATCTCATAGCATTGGTTCTCCACCCACGAGACGGCAGGTAGGAGTATATCCGAATATTCGCAGGAACCCGTCATCTCAATGTCTTGGGCAACTATCATATCAATCTTAGGGTTAATATTCTTTACAAGTTCATAAGCCCATTTGGCGTTGTTGATGACGTTGACATTACAGGTCCACATGACCTTAGTGGGAGTGGGCAAGTGAGTACTACCGGTAAACACCTTACGCCCGAACTTGGGGGTGTCGACTATAAGAGGCTTATCGCCATGGGCCCAATAGCCTACCTCCTCACCGCGGGCATAACTTTTAACGTCAGCCCAGGTCTGGGGCTTCGTCGGGTCGAGATTAGGCTGGAAGGGGTTCTCTCCCACCCAGCCGGCAAAGCCCGGACCCGTCCGCTCGGAGCCTTGGAAGAGGCCTGCCTTATAGTTGCCTGCCCAAGTATGGGCTCCGGAGCCGGAGATACCGATATTACCAGTGAGCATCAGGGGAAGGTAGGTGGCCCGATTATGGAGCGTGGCATGAAACCAGTGGTTTATACCTTCGCCGTAATGGATAGCCACGGGCTTGATAGTGGCGATGTCTTTGGCTAACCTCTCTATCAATGCCTTAGGGGCTCCGGTAATTTCATGCACCGTATCCGCATCATAGTCCTTGAGATGGACCTTATACATTTCCCACAGTGTCAGAGCCTCCACCTCTTGACCATCGGCAAGCTTAATTTTTCCTTTCCACTCCAAGGTCGGGTCTATGTCTCTAGCAATAAGCTTCTCCCCCACATCGTCGCGGGTAATAGCTTTGAGGCCATTGGTCTTCTCGTCCCAGACCACGCAGTCGCCGACGTCCTCCCGTTGCTCTGAAGTGAGATTCTGGATTCGGACGCTGGCCCCCTGAGTGATATCCTGGTTTACGTAATTAGGAAAGACATCCTTAGCCTTAAGCTTCTTAAGGGTGTCCGTCCGAACTATAAGAGGGAAATCAGTAAACTGCTTGACGAAGGCGGCATCATACCAACCTTTGTCCATGAGGATTTTTGTTACCCCGAGGAACAAGGAAGTGTCGGAGAGCCCAGGCCGTACAGAGATCCAATAGTCAGCCTTAGTAGCCGGCGGGTTATACTCCGGGGCGATGACCACAATCTTGGCGCCACGCTCCATAGTCTCGGTGAACCAGTGGGACTCAGGCATCTTATTTTCGATAAGATTCTTACCCACATGAATGTGGAGTTTAGTATAGCGGAGATCGTTAAGGTCTATGTCTGAACCCTGGAGACCATGGACGAAAGGATGGCCCGGAGCCTGGTCGCCATGCCATGTATAGTTAGACCACTTACGGCTAGCTTGAGCTTTATCCGGCCCCACTTTCCGCACTCTGCTATCCAGTAAGGCCATCATATTAGCGAAACGATAGAGGCCATATTTACCAATAACTCCTAGAAGACCCATACCGCCCCGAAACTTAAACGTCCGAGTACCGGCCTCCTTCCATTCCGCCAGCATTTCTTCGGGGTAGCCATCTTTGAGGAGGCGCTGTTTCCCGACTTCGCCGCTATAAGTCTCAGCCTCGGCCATGAGACCCCTGGCCAGGTAATCGTTAACCTCATCCCAGGAGAGACGGACGAAGATGTCGGTGCCCCGCGAGTCGAACTTATATTTAGTACGAAGGGTAGTATCATCAGATAGAGAGGGGAAACCATCATCGGCCCATTGCTTCCAGCCCTGCCGCATCAGGGGGTAACGCAGACGAGAGGGGCCGTAGATACGACGGGTCATGGTGAAGCCCTTAAGGCAGCCCCTAGGATTCCAGCCGCGAGTCGCCTGTGCCCCCTTGTCGAGGTTGACGTCCATAATCTTTTGGGAGTCATAGTTCTGCTCCATCCGGATCACCACCCCGTTGCGCACGAAGGCCCTCAAACGGCACGCATGGGTATCGTTAGGCGAACAGACGTAGGTGAAGCTACTATCATAGCGATACTGGTCACGGTAGACTTTTTCCCAATCCCGCGTAGGATAAAACTCCAGGGGA
>DCWM01000037.1 GCA_002335405.1 Dehalococcoidia bacterium UBA2162 | reverse complement strand
ATGTACCATCGAGGCGATTAGCCGAGCACTGGTTTCGCTAAGAACTTGATCACTTGGTCTCCTCCTCGTCAGGAACCAACCTGCCGTTTTCTAAACAGTACTCCTACAGAAAGGGCAGACAATGAAGTGACATTCTTCGCAACTCAGGCACAGCCCGCCATGGCCTAATTTAATAATATCTTCTCGCGTGACCTGATCGTCAGCCAAGAGGCGAGGCAGCATAACGTCGATGACAGTTGCTTCGTTATAAAGTACGCAGGCTGGGGCCCCCAATATAGGAATATCCTGTAGCATTGCGTAAAGAAACATAGTGCCAGGCATGACCGGAGCACCATAGGAGATTATTCGACCTCCACTCTCTTTAACCCCTTCCGCAGTAACATCATCTGGGTCCACCGATAGTCCACCGCAAACGAAGATAACCTCACTACCCCGACTCTTCATCTCGATAATAGCTTGGGCAATCAGGGCTTTATCATCCGGAACTATCGTCTGGTGGTTTATCATCGAACCCAAAGCCCCAACCTTCTTAGCAATAGTCTCACCAAACTTATCTTTGATTCTACCTTTAAATACCTCGCTTCCGGTAATGACAACGCCCACTTTCTTTACCTTAAAGGGAATAATCTCCAGCACCCTGCCTTTTGCCTGGCATAACTTCTCCAACTTATCTAGCTTATTCTCAGCGATGTATAACGGCACTATCTTTGTCCCGGCGACTGTTGCTCCGGACTTACAGATTGCGTTGGTGTGTTGAGTAGCCAGTACTATCTCACCGATGGAGTTAATCTCTTCCAGCAAAGGTACATTTACCTTGAGCAGCCCATGGAATTTGGTCTTTATGTTTATCCTACCCTCTGACGGGGTGGATAGTTCCATGTCCGCCCCGGATACGGCTTTAGCTATCCGTAAGGCGGCGTCCTCCTCGTGGACTCCGGCTTCTCCTTCCATGATATAAATATGCTCCTTGCCTATACTAAGCAATTCCGGAATGTCTTCCCGCCTAATTATGTGCCCCCTACGAAAGGCAACCCCCTTATACTCACCCGGGATAACTTTGGTCATATCATGGCCTAGAACCATTCCGATGGCTTCATCCAGTTTGACTTTTTTGAGCATGTGTCCCTTCCTTTCTTGTAAACTAACCCGATATAAGGGTAATAATCATCTAAAACGCCGATGCCCCTACTTTAAGTACCAATACCAGTAGCGAGAACAACCCGCACTACCGGCTCCGTAAGTTGAACTTGGCCGAGTATGACCCGCTTAATCTGCGGATGCCCCTTCTCCAATATCTTGCTGGCGACGTCCTCAGCCGATGATAAATCCTGAACCAAATCCATCTTATTAATAAGGGGTATGATTCTAGCATGAGCTGGACTCCCCTTAATTATCCCTTGGGGATGAGTTATTAAAGTAGCAATGGTATCGACCGAGATGGTTCCGCCTGGACTCAAGCCGGTCAGCCGGGAGACGATTTCAGGTCGGAAGACATTATCTCCCGCCAGCCGACATCCCAAAGCATCGATACCGACCACCGGTACCACCAGAGAGACACTTTCCGGGATTACTGGCTCGGTGGCATTCGGTGCCTTGATGGGTTTCTGAGCCGCCCCATCCGCCTCCACAATAACATAGGGTACCGACTTTAGTGCGGCTAACCTGGTCACCATCTTCGGGCTAATCCCATTAAGCTTTCCGGAAGGTAACCTCTCAGTAGCTAGAGTAATGTGCCGGTGCTCCTTCAGTTCAGAGATAAGTCGGGCCAGCATCTTCTCTTCATCCGGCTCCAGTATGAGAAAGGGTTCGGAGCCCGATGGCTCGAGAATCTTAGTGGTAGTCGTACTAACGACCCTTTCGCCGGTTACCTCTAGCTCGTGCGCCAGGGCAAACATTAGAGTTGTTTTACCCCCACCACCTACCAAGCTTATCACCTCACCACGATGGATATCGAAAGCTTGCCTAAAACCGATAGGTTTTCTGATAACTAACCACACTCCCCCTTCCTCTTCAATCTGACAGTGATCGGTCAACCCCGACTTTCTTATCAACTCTTCTAATTCCCTTATACTGACCCATCTTCGGCCTAATTTTTCATTCAGCTCTCGAGATTCATCGGCAATTTCATCGATGATTTCCTGAGGAATTCCTTTACCGTAGCCGCCACCAACAAAGGCCAGGCCTCCAGCCTTTAGCACTCGGAATACCTCCCGAAGAAGGTTTTTCTTCTCGTTCAAGAAAAAGAAGGCACCCCTGAATATTATCAAATCGAACCGGGAGTCATCCCCGGACAGATCATCGGCAATAGTAATATTGAGCCCCGGGTATAATCTGGCCAGCTCCCGGGAAATACCGCCCGAGAATGGGCCTAACTCCAGAACCGACCCGGAATCTCTTCGGTAGCTATCCATTACCTGCGAAGCCAGGTAAGGATAGACTTTTCCCCATAAGCTATTTACCCGTTTTATATCATTGGCATCCATAGTTTACGTCACTGGTTGAAATGAGATAATATTGTCTCCAAAACTCCTCCGGCGATCGTTCTGGATTTATCAGATATAGTATAGCAATACTCCCCAATCCCTCGTGGGTCGATATCCCCCAATTTCATCCCCTTATACACCTCTGTCTCGTCTCGCAAAAGCCCCCGGATAACACCGCCGATTAATGTTTTTATCGGCTGGTCATCGACAAAGGCCACTACCTCGTTTGCGGCAACATGGTCACCTATCCGTTTCGGAGTCGAAAAGCGCCCCCCCGCGGGGGCATGCCAGACTCTCTCCACAGAAAATCCAGCAATCTCTCCGGGAATACCAGTATCCGCCTCAGCCTTTCCATGGCGGAGTACCCTACCCAGATTATGGCCACGATTGGTCTCGATTACCGCATGAACATCCTTACCCGCGATAAAGCCGATACCCAACCCAATAACCAGCGGGGCATCGGTTAGTCGAGTACCCAGGTTCTTCTTGGCTATTATCGCGTCGACTAGAACATCGGGGTTTATGGTCTCCCTGGCCTTATTTTCTGGGTCGACTAAGAGCGGCAGCGAGCCCTCCCGCCACATCTCATAAATCCTATCGCTCGACGAAACGAGCTTGGCAACCACACCTTCGATCTCCTTCTCTCCTTCATAAACTGCCTCACAAAAGGCGATACCTCTTCTTACTGCTTGAGGATGAGGTGTTTCGGTCAGACATACCCTAAAATGGCACTGGCTTAACCTGTGGGCGACACCACTAGCCAGCTCCCCTCCCCCCCTAATCAAGACCTTTAGCCCATCTACGGACACCCTGCCCTCCGGTTTCTCTATACTCTTCATGCCGATACCTGCTTAGTTTTTCCTAAAATCATGGTTGGAATCTCTCCACACTTTTACTATTTCCGCCATAATACTTATGGCAATTTCCTCCGGAGTTTCGGCGGCGATTGGTAGCCCTATGGGGTTATGGACCCCATCCAGAGCCTCCTGCGTAATTCCTTCCTTCTTCAGATTAGCGAAAACCGTCTTGCCCTTCTTCTTACTGCCGAGCATACCGATATAGATCGCTTTGGTTTTAAGAGCTTCAGATAGTACACGCTGGTCTTCTAAGTGACCCCGACAGGCGATAACTAAATACGATGACTTATTTATATTTAATTGCGGCACCATAGTTGCCGGATCGTCAACGTAAAACTCGTCGGCACCGGGAAACCTCTCTTTGTTCGCATAGGCCGGACGATCATCGATAACGACTACCCGAAAGCCTATCATCTTGGCGATCTTCGAGACGGCAAAAGCAATGTGCCCCGCTCCGAAGAGAAGAACCGTTGGCTCAGGTAATATCGGCTCTACGAATACCTGCATCGTGCCACCACAAATCAGCCCTTCCGGAGTATCCTCCCGACCAGTAAGATCGAAATCGAGGACTTTAGGGGCTTTTTCCTTTATTACATCCATAGCTGCCTTCCATATATCAGCTTCCATACAACCACCGCCTATCGATCCCAGAATAGAGCCATTACTCCTGACAAGCATCTTAGAGCCTTCAGCCCGGGGTGTGGAACCTTTTACCCAGATAATCGTAGCCAAGGCGCCGATATCCCCTTGTTGCCTAACACGTACTATCTCCTTATAAATGTCTTCCATTTGGTTTTTTAACCTCCTTTTTTTTACGCGATTTTACCACACCGACGCCTTCGCGCCGCGCCGTTTGAGAAACTTCAACAAGTGGTAGAATAAGATGCCCGCAGCAAAGCCAATAGTCAGGTTACCTGTGATAATAGCCACTACGCCCACCGTTCCGACTAGGGCTAAGTCTGTTTTGGCAGTAAGGTCGCTGATTAAGAGAGCATGATAGACGCCGATAATGACCAATAGCACCCCCAGCACTGAGAGTGGTATCAGTTGCAAGATTGGTAGCGCTTCCCAACGGAACAATACACCGATTGCCAGTAAAATACCGCCTATCATCAGGTTAGCCGCCCCCGTCCTGGCGCCAAGCCTATAGTGAGCCGTGAGACCACCAGAGCCGTGGCACATCGGCATTGCCCCCAACAACCCAGCAATAATGTTCGCTATCCCCTTAGATGCCGTCAGTGCTCTCGGGCTAACTCGCTTTGCCTTGTCCCCAAAGTAGGTCCGGGCAACATCACTGGTCGCAACCACGGCATTACCCAGAGTTAACGGTAGCTGAGGAATAACCATTACAGTAAAAGCCAGCCAGAAATCGGCGGCACTCGGCAACGCCAAAACAGGCGCTACCGAGCTTGTCTCACCAAGCCAGTTGATAGGATTAGACACCAACCCAACCGTCACACCAAAAGCAAGCACCGCCAACGATGCCGGAAAGACTTTTTTTTGCCGGAAGATAACGAACTGGAAAAGAATGAATATCACTAAAGCCGCAACAGCCAATAGTACGCCGACATGCAATTGACTACGTTCAAAGAATAGAAGAGGTCCCTGACTCAGAGGTTGCTTTTCCAGAACACGTTCGATTCCTGCTCTAATAAGTATCACCCCGAGTCCGAGTTGGATACCCCTTATCACGACCCGGGGAAATAATTTGACTACCACCGCAATAAGATTAGTCAGCGATAGGAACAGCAGGATGGCACCCATAAGCAGACCAGAAGCCCCAAGGACGCTGGCCGAAAGACCGGTTGATATCGCAATGGCGGATAACGCCTTTAAAGGTTGGACTGGTATCGGCAGACGATAATATAAACCAGACCCGATATAGAACAGCCCCGCAACTACCAGCACCCAAGTGGCACTTAGTCCATTAACCAGAATCAAGGCTACCGCTATTGGCAACAACGTACCTATGTCGCCGAGGGCTCCGCCCAGCTCTTGCAAATTAAAGCGGAAAGAATTACCCCCGCCATCTTTTTGTTTATGAATCATTTCGGATTCTGAATCTATCTTATCCACCGCTTTTATTCCAAGTTCTTATTTCTGAATGACTTGCTCCAGAAAATCTTCGAATTTGGCACGCAACTCTCTATACTGGATAATCACTCTCCGCCCTTCGCTTGTCAACCTAGCACACCCCCCACCTACCCCACCAGCATTTTTTTCAACTAAAGGGGTCGCCGCCAAACGATTCGCTGTTTCTACCCAAAGCCAAGCATTACGGTAACCTAATCCCATTGACCGAGCTGCGGCCGCTATCGAGCCGAACTCGTCGATTCGTTCCAAGAGCCTCGCCCTTCCCCCACCAATGTATAATTCACCGTCTTTATCCACCCATATTCTGCCTCTAGCAACATAACCCGGTTGTGGCTGACGTGAGAGACTCGATAGCTTCTTAGTCTTAAACCCTGGCATTTTAGCCTCGCTTACTCAGATTTCTCTCCGATGAAACCATACCTGTTATATTACTAGCGATATAACGGTTTTGTCAAGTTAACGTTTTGCCAGTTCTGTTTGTGTTTGGGTACCATCCGAAGCCTATCCCATACTTGATACGGGACCTAGAATCCAGTTAGACAGTCCTAACTCTAGCCCTTACCAGGATTTATTCTGCCGTTTCTCGAATTTTCTTTTCTCCGAATGGTAGCTACTCATATCATCGATGTCTACGAAGATAGCTTCACTGCCGGTATCTATTTCGAGTATATCATCGAGATACTGATCAATTATCGCCCTGCCACCAGTGTCTCCCCTCAACCTCGATAATTCACCCCTGTATTTAATAGCGAAAATAATAGGGTTTCCCCTTCTGCCCTTATAGACCGGAACGACAATACCCTTATTATGGGTATTGAACTCGTCTATCATCCAGTCGATGACCCGACTGTCGACAAACGGCTGGTCGGCTAGAGCCAGCATAACTGCCCTGCCCCCATCACTAACTAAATCCAGCCCCCTCGCTATAGAGCCACTCATCCCTTCCCGGTAGGCTGGATTCATAGCAATCTTGACCGGCCTGGCTGCCACCTTCTTCACCACCACCCTAGCTTCACACCCAAGTACCACGATAACCTCACTCACTCTAGACGCAAGGAAATTATCGATGGAGTGCTCCAGAATACTCTTCCCCCCCAATGGCATTAGTTGCTTTAGCTTCCCCATGCGCTTTGATTCACCGGCCGCGAGCAGTATTGCTGATATCATTAAAGCTATCTTAGCTATTAGCCCTCAAAGGTGTCAAGAATAACTATGAAACTTCGATAACATAATTATTGACGCCGCAACCACAACTCGCTCGTTAACAGTTTACTTTAATGCGATATGTTTAGTTATGACTTCTTGAGTCGCTTTAACTTTCCCTCAATAATTTTTAACGCCGCGCCAATGTTATATTACGTCTCAATAAGAGCAAAGCCCTTGTCAAAGAGAGGAGACAAAGGGGGTAAAGTTATTAAGCTCTAAATATAGGCTATTGATATTGCCGGCAACCGGGGTTAAAATCCGAGAATCGGTTACAGCTAACAGATAACTGAGGAGGAATAATTGGCCGGAACCGTAGCCGCCGAAACCAAAAGTAAGAAGATATGGGGACTGCACCCCAATGTCTTTTTCCTGGGTCTCACCAGTCTGCTGACCGATATATCCAGCGAGATGACTTTTACCCTGGTTCCCCTCTTTTTAGCCAATGTCTTAGGCACCAAGACAGCGATTGTCGGTCTAATCGGCGGACTATCAGACAGTACCGAGGCAGTCCTCAAAATATTCAGCGGCCGGCTTAGTGACAAGCTCCACCGACCCAAGTTATTGACCGTGTGCGGCTACAGTCTGGCAACCATCGCTAAACCCTTCATGTACCTAGCGACGAGTTGGGGCGCCATAACCGCTATTAGACTGACCGACCGGGTAGGTAAGGGCATTCGCGTGGCGCCACGTGATGCCCTTATCGCTGATTCTAGCCAGGCGGAAGAGAGGGGGCGCAGTTTTGGCCTGCGTCAAGCTATGGATACCACCGGCGCGGTACTCGGACTAGCCTTAGCAGCGGTTATTATCTATGCAGTTCAGGGCGGTGGACTACAGCTTAGCTGGGAAAGCTACCGATGGCTAGTATTGGGCGGTATCATCCCGGCAGTACTGGCCGTCGTAGTATTACTAATTTTTGTTCAGGAAAAGGAGAGAAGACATTCGCCCACCCCGATTAAATCGGGACAAGAAAGAGTCTTACCGTCACGTTCACAAGCCCCTTTCGACACCAGATTCAAGCTCTTTCTGGTGATTATCGCCATCTTCACCCTAGGGAAATTCAGCGATTTCTTCATCATCCTGAGAGCGCAGCATCTCAACGTTCCTCTCATTCAGGTCGTCATGATGCTGGCGCTATTCAATATCACCTACGCCCTCACGGCACTACCCATGGGGATCCTTTCGGACAAGGTAGGCCGAAAGCGGCTTATCATTCTAGGCTGGTCTATTTATGCCATTATCTACCTGGGGTTCGCCCTGGCATCGAATATCTGGCAAATATGGCTACTTTTCGCCGGCTACGGTCTCTACTACGGAGCTTTCGAGGGAGTCGGGAAGGCTTTTGTCGCTGACCTGGTCCCCGAAGAAAGGAGAGGCACCGCCTATGGCCTGTATAACGGTGTGACCAGTCTCGCCCTTCTGCCCGCCAGTTTGATTGCTGGCTGGTTGTGGGGCGCTTCCAATCCCGCCACACCTTTTTACTTCGGTGCCGTGGTGGCCTTTCTGGCGATGTTCGGTATCATGATGCTGGTTAAAGAACCGTCCCACCCGGTTGGGACAGGGTACGGTTAGCCAGATTGTGGGCTTCATCGTTTTCTACGCCCGCGACATGAGTAATGACACAACTCTGAAACTGCCTTTGCAGTTGCTTTACCCGCAAACACAATGGCTTGAGTGAGACTTCCTTCACCCGGTACCGACCACTGACCTGTCTCACAATTAGCTCCGAGTCGGTACGGAGGTCGACCTGATTAACCCCCAGCTTCATTACCTTTTCTAGGGCAGCGATAACCGCGCGATATTCCGCCTGGTTATTGGTGGCCAGCCCGATAGGCTGAGAAATGCTAGCGATAACTTTACCCATCTCATTCCTGATAACCGCACCGATTCCGGACGGCCCTGGATTACCGCGCGAAGCCCCGTCAGTCTTGATTATTACTTTCATAGCTAAGCAAGGTAAAGAATTCGTCCGCAGCCACCGCAGCGCACCATAGTACCGCTTCTGGAACGCTGTAACTCGGTAACCGGCAATAATATCCGGCAACCGCCGCAGATTCCCTGCTCGACCCGGACCACGGCTATTCCCTTTTGCCTTTTTACTGCCTGGTAGGTATCAATCAGCGATGATTCTATCCCGATAACCAGTTGTGACCACTTCTGTATGAGGTCAGTCAGTACCGCTTTTGACCGTTCCAAATTAACCGAGAGCTGTTGCTGTTGCTGACGCCACTCGGCTTCCACAATCTTAAATTCATTCTCGGCCACACCCACACTTCCGGCAGCCTGCTCAGCCTGCTCCATAATCTCCAGCGCCTTAGTCTCAAGTTGATTACGATGGACTTTCAGTGTTTCTACCTCATGCTGGAGGTTTGACAGCTCTTTAGGACTACGAATTCGCCCACTGTAGAGCTCCTCCTCGACCTTCGTCAGTTTACCGACGAGATTCTCTATCTCCCATTCCCCAGAGCGCTGCTGCCGCCGTAATTCCTCAAGACGCTGGCGCCCAGCCACTAGGTTATTTCTCGCCCCGACCAATGCCTCACTTTCGCCAAGCTGACGGGTAATCTGGCGAACCGTCTGCTCAGTACTTTCAAACTCAAGGTCAACTTCCTGAAGCTGGTAGAGTTGCCTAGCAATACTCATCCTTACCCATCTATTTTATAACAGATCCCCCATTTTGTCATTCCCGCTTTCGCGGGAATCCAAGAGCAGGGTGATCTGCACATTGAACAGACGAAGAAGCTTAAGAACCTAGAGGAAAGAAGGATTGGATGTGCCGCCCCAACAGCCAAAGAGAAAAATTATGGCCTAATGATAGGTTATGTATCTGACGAACGCCGACATGCTAATCTACAGGATAAAGACATACACGGTCGTCATAAGCAGGACGTAGGCTACGATGCCGTAGTACCAACGTCCCACCATCTTATGCATCCGGAAGGGAGCAACGTGCAGAAATGCCAGAATCACTATAGTAGCGTATAGGAGAACCGTAAAAACACTGCGATCCAGTACGCCCTGCAGCAAAAACACCAGCGCCACGATAAGCGGTGTAATATCCAGCGATAGTCCGGCGATGGTGCCATCTTTATCGACGCCGAAGATGTCAAAGTAGGCCAGCCGAATAACGCCAGCCATAACTATAACCAAAGTCCCCGGGAAGAACCACGGACTAAAACCTCCATAGCTCAGCAGGATAATAGCTGGGCAGACGGCCAAACTGACAATGTCTACCAGAGAATCCATCTTAGCGCCGATCAAGTTGGAAATATTACTTCTCCCTGGTATCCGACGGGCGATAGGTCCGTCAAACCAATCGAATAAAACAGCCCAGAGCATCGCGATTATTGCCGCCGAGAAATTACCCACGACTGCAAAGTATATTCCAAGAACCCCACTACTTAGCCCCAGTAAAGTCACGATATTAGGGATGTCCTGCGTCAAAGACAAGATGGTGGGTCTCTCATGCTCTTCAGGGTTAAAAGAACGAGTTACCCCAGACCTATCAGAATGCGTCCTCAGCGGCTGATTAAAATCGCTCATCCTATAGCTGGTTCCCAATAACTATACTTCGCAAAGCCTTGACGAGCTTGTAGTTCTCAGGCTTAGTACGGCTGGCGATACGAAGATACCGATCAGACTCCGGTAGCGGCTTTCTAGCACAATGCTTAACATAGATATCATGTTCTATGAATAGCCGACGGGTTACTTCGGGACCAGACAGAGCCTCGTCAGGAAGACGGCAGAAGACAAAATTAGCATTCGGTTTATAAGCCGTCATTCCTGGTATCGAGGTCAGTCTCCGATACAGGTCATCCCGGTCATTCCGCACTTTCTGACAACTTTCAAGAAAATCCCTACGATAACGGGGAAGAAGACGTAGAAAGGCCTCAGCAAAGCCGTTAACGTTCCAAATAGGCACTTTATCCCGTACCGCGGCGGCTAATTTCTGATTCGCCGTGAGCAGGTAGCCGAGTCGCAAACCACAGATACCATAAGCCTTACTCATACTCTTGAGGATCGCCAGGTTTCCGTATTCGGCAACCTCATTTTCCAATGTCGCCTGATCACAATCGTCGACAAAATCAATGAAGGATTCGTCAACGATGAGGAGACAGTCCTGGCCAGCCAGTTTTTTCACGAGCAGTAGAAGGTCGAGCTTCGAAACCAGTAGAGAAGTCGGATTGTTGGGAGAGACTACAACCGCCACATCGGCCCGACACCGGAGTGCCTCGGCAGCAAACTCATCCACATCCAATTGAAACAAAGGTGGTTTGAGAGCAAAGCCAGTGATGTTCCCTTCGGGAGCAGCGTTGGCATACTCGTTAAAAGACGGTTCCGAAATGATTAGTTGGTTACACAAGTGTCCTGAGATGATTTTAATGAGTTCGGAGGCACCATTACCCACAATGATCCGTTGTGCGGGTTGCCTAATTATAAGGCTAACAAGACTGGCAAGAGCTGCCTGTCCCATCGGATAATTCTCTATCAGGTCTTCGCCATGATTCCGCATATAGACAAAGACCCCCTCCGGAGGGAAGTAAAGGTTATAGAGGTAAGCATGGTCAGTAAATCCGTAACGCCAGTAGCCTCCATGCTCGCGAGTGACGATTTCATAGCGCTCCTTTGGTGATGCGAACAAGTATTCGGCAGACAACCGGTCGTTTTCATCATCGACCTCGAACCATTTAATGTCATCGCACAGTAGTGTCGTCATGCTGTGCTGTTGGCTGTAGGCTGTCGCATGGAGGATAGCTTCATAGTACTGGTTGACATCACCGGCGTTGATGAAGGTCTCCAGGCGAGGCACAAACTGCTCACGCAGAAAAGAGCGGCGAAGGAGGTAGATGTTAAGAGTCTTGAACACCACAGAATAGTCAAATCGGGGACCCTGGTGACGTGTCTCCAGCAACGCTTGTATGTTCCCCTCTTTATCAAGGCTGACCACCGTACCGGACATCCAGGATTGGTGCCGGGCGACAGCCGCGACATTCCTGTTTCCCTTCGCAAACATATGATCGAGTAACATCCGTTCGAAAAACACATCCGATTCCAGCAGTACAATATCCTCAGTCAAATGTTGCCGGGCAAGCCACAGTGAATAGATATTGTTAGTCGTCGAATAGCGGTCAGATTCGACGTAGGATATCCGCATCCCATTAAAGGAATCCCCGACCATATCATAGATCTTTTCCTTAATATAACCAACGACGATTACAGTTTCCTCCACCCCTGAGCTAGACAGATGGGCAAGCATGTTTTGGAGTATTGGCACGCCGTTTATGGGTAATAGGCATTTGGGGGTATGCTCAGTGAATGGGCCCAAGCGACTGCCGGTGCCGGCAGCAAGGATGATGGCTTTTCGTACAGGAGAGTATGACCCCCAGCGCGGACGTCTTGCAGCAACAGTTCTACTTTGTCTTGGCATATTAACCTTCCCAGATCTTTAACCACGCAAATACACAAAGCCACCTGAGGATGTGAACCGATAAATCGATACTTTTCAGCCGTAATCTTAGACGAGCAACACTGTAACTTTACTACTGGGCAGAGATCTTTTACGACCAGCGCTCTAACAGTATAATGTTACGGCAGTTTTGTCAAACCAGATCCCCGATCACTTCGATAGCACACTGACTCTTAATTAAACCAGAATAGTATGATAAGTATGAATCCGGCAGGAGAGAACCGCTGCCTCTTCCCCCCATCTTAAAATACTCCAAAAGACAGTTAATTAGTTACTCAATCCCCGCTGTTATCCCCTCAAGAAACCCGTTTGACACTAACCCTTTCCCAGATATAATATACCCTCTAGCGTGCAATGAGGAGATAGGCGATATGACGGAACCTAACGTAGTAACAGGCAGACCGCAGAAACGGGCGGAGACAAAGACCGTGGCCGTGGTCGGCTTTGGCAATATCGG
>DCWM01000035.1:4307-5371 GCA_002335405.1 Dehalococcoidia bacterium UBA2162 | reverse complement strand
CGAGTTGTCCGCCTAATTCGGGATGTAGTGCCGGATGCAGCCATCACCACCGATATTATTGTGGGTTTCCCCGGTGAGACGGAAAAGCAGTTTGCCGAGAGCAACGAATTCTGCCATAAGCTACGGTTCGCCCGCATCCATATCTTTTCCTTTTCTCCTCGTCCCGGCACCGAAGCCAACCAGATGCTCGACCAGTTAGGAGCTGAAGTAAAGAGGGAACGAAGTCAGAAAATGCTCGCTCTAGCTCAGGAAAGCGCTGAAAGCTTCCAAAAACAATTTCTCGGCCAGCTTATACCCGTCCTTTGGGAAATGAAATCGGATGGCATCTGGTCCGGCCTCACTAGTAATTATATCAAGGTATATGGCAAAAGTAACGAAGATTTAACCAACAAACTTTTATCCGTGAAGCTTATTAAAACAAAAGGAGACGGAATGTGGGGAGAAAATATAGGTTTCAGCCGCTCTCTTGCCAACACACCAAATAAAGAATATAATATCGTCAATGTCGCAAATAGTGAAGGGCTACCTGCTGATTAAACTAGTTCCCGGCCTGGAATCCAGTGCGATTTCTCAGATTCGTATGACCCAAGGAATTACGGAAGTCAATCTTCTCTTCGGGCAGTGGGACGCTATCGCTATCGCGGAAGCTAAAGAAATTTTCGAGCTAACCAAGCTCATCGTGGGCGAGGTACGCGGCATTCAAGGGGTCCAAGACACAACCACACTACTCCAAACCGAACTGTAAAACTATTGAGGTTTCAACTTGACGTGGAGGAATATCTCAGTAGCTTCATAATGGTCACGTCCTTAATCCTTTCTATTCCTATGGTTCCCACCAGTTTTGCCTCGGCTTTCCAACCAAAGAAGGTGATGCGCTTCACCCCTCATTCTAACCCTAAATCGGTTCTCACGAAGAATAGTACCTTATTCATTCGCCAACTACACAGGCGCTTCACCGAGAAAAATAACGAGCCGTAGAGCCGGATACTCGCAAAATACTTGACATAATGTCGGGGCGGCCGGATTTGAACCGGCGGCCACCTGAACCCCATTCAGGTGCGCTA
>DCWM01000035.1:857-4002 GCA_002335405.1 Dehalococcoidia bacterium UBA2162 | reverse complement strand
CCTGAACCCCATTCAGGTGCGCTACCAGACTGCGCTACGCCCCGGACGGTAATGAAGCCTATCTACGTACCTTTATGTTAGATTGGTTAAACCGTGGACTAAAGGCTAGTTTCGGCTGACTTTCGCCGTCAGTCTCATTTTCGTACATTCATCAACAACAGTCAAGAGCGTCTTCTCATTTGTACAGTTTTACCACAAAATCCCGATTGATCGAGACGAAAGGTCTGGGGATAGTCGAGACTATTTGGGTACTACCTCAACCCCACCAGCAGATTCTTCCTCATCCTGATCGTATCGGGATTCCTTAAAATAACCCCGATACGAATCGTGGAGACAAGACCTCTCTAACAAGAAGAGGTGAAATTATTATTAGGATATTAATCCAGGAGCGTCTGTACCACCGCATAAACGGCAAAAACGAAAATACCTACCAGCGCGACAGCAGCGATGATCACCGCCAACCGCCAATGTCCGATTTTATAACCCAAGTAATTACCCATAAGTAAGACCGTTAATGTCACTATAGTCATCACGATGATATTACTGGCATCTCTTAAATCCATTGGTTCCTCCTCTGGGTAAGGAGCGGTATCCCGATGTCGGGATACCGCTCCTTACGACTGGCTTTAACGAAGCGAGCTGTGCGAAGCACTTGTCGCATGGGACCGTTGCCCACTAAGGACTTGACGATGCCGCAAGAAGGAAGGAATATCAAGCTCATCGCCCTTTAAACCTTGGAGTAGACGGGAAATTTCTTTATCTCGAGCACCCCCGGCAAGAACCTCCCGGGTCGCAAAACCAGTAGCAATCAAGGTTAACCTAATTTCGTTACCCATATTAGGGTCCAGAACAACACCAAAGATGACATTGGCTTCAGGGTCAACTGCCTCACGAATAACATCCGCCGCATGATTAACTTCGAAAAGACTTAAGTTACTATCACCAGCAATATTGAACAAGACACCCTTAGCCGCTTGCATCGAGACATCGAGCAATGGGCTAGCTAGGGCCTGCTTGGCAGCATCGACGGCCCGATTCTGTCCCGAACCACGACCGACGGACATCCAGGCTGGACCAGCATCCTTCATTATGGTACGAATATCAGCGAAATCGAGATTAACCAATCCTGGAACCGTAACCACCTCGGCAATAGCCTGAACACCATGATGGAGACATTCGTCAGCTAGCGTGAAAGCGCTATCGACACCGGTCTTCTGGTCGCAAAGTTCGAGCAAACGATCATTAGGAATAATGACCAGGGTATCTACTTTCTCAATCAGGTCCATAATCCCTTCATCAGCGGTTCTGTTACGATGGAGACCTTCGAAAGCGAATGGCTTGGTCACCACTGCAATGGTTAGGGCGCCACTCTGTTTAGCAACCTCCGCAACCATTGAAATTGAACCAGTACCGCTACCACCACCCATACCAGCGGTGACGAATACCATATCAGCGCCGGACACGGCCTGCCTAATATCGTCACGGCTTTCTTCGGCTGCTTTGCGGCCCTGGATAGGGTCACCGCCGGCACCTAGACCGCGCGTAACGCGCTCACCAAGCTGAAGACGTAGTGCGGCTTCAGTGATTGACAAATGCTGAGCATCGGTATTCATAGCAATAAATTCAACACCGCGGATCTGTTCCCGAACCATCCTAGTGATAGCATTACACCCGGCCCCGCCGAGACCGATAACCTTAATCTTCGCCCCGCTGGGCACATAACTTGTTCTTGACATTTCCTTCTTCTCCTTAATTCATTTGCATTATTTATTATTGTTTATTTAACGGAAAAACCGGAAGAAATTAGAAAACAGACGGCGCAAACCACTTTTCCGTTCCCAGGTTTGCGAATCCTTGTTCTTCATCTTCCACAAAAGAAGACCAACACTGGTAGCATAAGCTGGGTCACACAAGATGTCTGAGACACCGGGGAGACCGACCGGTGTGCCCACTTTCACGGGTATTTTGGTTACCTCCTGAGCCAATTCAGCAATGCCCGGAAGCTTAGATGCACCTCCAGTAAGTACTATCCCAGACGGCATGATAGTGGGAACATCGGAGTGAGGTAATTCGAGGACGAGCAACCGCATCAATTCGTCAATGCGGATACGGATGATATCTGACAGGTCACGATAGGAGACGCTATGCCCATCCTCCATCAAAGGCTCGTTGAATTCGCCGCTACCTTTTTCCACAGGAGTCACGTCGCCGTATTTCTTCTTCATCTCCTCAGCCAGCTCAAAGGAAAGCCCCAAACCAACCGAAAGATCTCGGGTGAGGGTCTGTCCAGCCACAGGTATTACCGAAGTATAGTAGATGGTATCATCCTTAAAAACGGCAATATCAGTGGTACCCCCACCGATATCCGCTAGCATAACTCCATTTTGTCTTTCTTCCTCAGTAAGGACAGCTTCGGCGCTGGCCAACGGTTCCATGACCAGATCATCAATATCAATACCCAAGCTACGGATGCATTTCGTCAGATTTTTCACCGAAGCTATCGCCGCGGTAATAATGTGAGCCTCAACATCCAGACGAAAGCCATGCATACCGATCGGGTTCTTGACTCCTTCCTGGCCATCAATCGCGTAGTGGCGCGGAATAATATGGAGCACCTTTTGATCGGCAGGTATTTTCACGCTACGGGCAACCTGAAGAACACGCTTCAAGTCTGCCGGACGCACTAACTGGTCGCCTCGGGTAACGGCAATAACCCCACGATTATTCACTGAATTAATATGCCGGCCAGTAACACCAACATAGGCTGAGTCTAGCTTATAGCCAGCGATGCTTTCCGCTTTCTTGACTGACGCTGCGATTGCCACCCTCGCGTCATCAGCATTAACTACCATACCCTTTTGTAATCCCAGGGACGGAGCAATCCCGACACCAAGGATACGCAAGCCACCTTCGCTATCGACATCACCCATAATAGTGCATACTTTGGTGGTCCCGACATCAATAGCGCCAATCTTTGCTCTATTCATATCTTTTTCTCCTTACCAATACTTTTATTTTGCCCCATCAGTTAACCCCGATTATCCCGGTAGTGAACATTCCATCTGGCACAGAGAAGATTAATGATATTCTTGAACTCCTGGTTATGTGTACCGTGAAGCTCGGTCAGAAAACCATGTAACAGCTC
>DCWM01000035.1:0-462 GCA_002335405.1 Dehalococcoidia bacterium UBA2162 | reverse complement strand
TCCGACATCACTTTTTGGTACTCGATTGATTGCAGCATTAGAATTTACCTCCTTCCTTTATATATATTACTTATTTTTGTTATTTTTCTATTACGTCGCTAGCACATAACGAACATTCCATTCACGGGCAAATTTCGCTCTAGAGCAAAGTAATTCAACAATATTCTTGAACTCCTGATTCGAAGCTTCATGGAATTCAGCCAACAAGCCATGAGGGCGGGGGCTAAAGCCAGAATGGCACTTTAGCCCCAAGGCTAATTCAGGAGATCCAGGAGATCCAGGCAAATTTACGTTGATCATCTGCGATATCCTCCTTTAGGTACTTGATTAACCGCGCCACTAACAGATCGCATCCCTCCTTTTTATTATTGTTGTACATTCGGTACAACCCTATAAAAATAGAATACGTCCATCTTACTGCATACCAGAAGTGCTCTCCAAAAACTGTCCTTATTTTATTTC
>DCWM01000041.1 GCA_002335405.1 Dehalococcoidia bacterium UBA2162 | reverse complement strand
CGGGAGGTCCTGACTTCGCTCATCCATCTTAGGGAGAGCACAAAAAGAATAATGGCTAGGACATAAAGGTACTGGATGGGAAGACTCATCACTTCTTGCCCTTCTGCCGGCGGAACATTTTTAATATACGTTCGGTAATCATGAAACCGCTGACTATGTTGGTAGCTGCCAGTGCTACTGCGATTGTCGCTAGAAGCAAGACGAAATTATCCTTCGGTTTTGCTAGGATAATCAGGGCCGCTACGATAGAGACCGAAGAGATGGCGTTTGTCAGAGACATTAAGGGGGTGTGAAGAAGCCGCGATACATGCCGGATAAGTTCTATGCCGAGGAACGCTGCCATCACAAAGATTAGTAAATTTACGATGAGACTTTCCCTGGCGATTTCCGTCATTTCGGCATCCCCTCAGATAAGGCGGCTTTTGTTGGTTCGTGAACTATTTCCCCATCAAAAATCACAAGAGGTTCGCGGATTAGATCGTCTTTCCGATCAATATTCAAAGTGCCATCTTTGAGTATTGTTAAGAGGAATGAGGTGATGTTTCGCGAGTATAGTTGGCTTGCTTGAGGTGCCATTGTCGATGGTAAATTCAAGAGACCGTGGATCGTTACCCCATATTTAACTACACTCTTTCCCGGCTCAGTTAGGATACAGTTACCGCCTTGCTCGGCGGCTAGGTCTACAATAACTGATCCCAAACGCATCTTTTTGACTGCGTCTTCTGAAACCAGAATGGGTGCTCGCCGGCCCGGTACCAGCGCCGTGGTTATGACTATGTCGGATACTTGAGTGTGTTCCGTAAGTAACTCTTGCTGCTTGCGATAGAACTCTTCTGACTGGATTTTGGCATAACCACCTGCCGCCTGTTCCTCTTTGGACTCGATGGGTAATTCGACAAATGTGGCGCCTAAGCTTGTAATCTCCTCTTTCGCCGCGGGGCGCACGTCATATGCCTCGACCATTGCCCCTAGTCGTCGAGCAACTGCGATTGCCTGGAGTCCTGCCACACCAGCGCCGATTACGAAAACCTTGGCGGGGGGGATGGTTCCGGCTGCGGTCATGAGCATAGGGAATAGCTTCGGCAGTGAATCGGCACCGAGAAGGACTGCCTTATAACCCGATATTATCGCTTGAGAAGAAAGGGCATCCATCGACTGTGCCCGACTGCTTCGTGGTATGAGATTCATGGCCAAGGCGTTTACCCGCCGGGCGGCAAGTATCTGTATCGTCTCAAGATTTGTCAATGGATAGAGGAAAGAGATTAATGTGGTTCCCTCCTTGAATAGACGCGCTTCCGTCGCCGTTGGGGTTTGTATTTTGAGGATAATATCTGACTGTTCGTATAAGGCCGAAGTGTCGACGATAGACACTCCCTGCTCTACATAAGCAGTATCAGGAAAGCCCGCGGCTTCGCCGGCCCCTCGTTCCATTACCACCGATATCCCCTTGAGTCTAGAAATAATTCCAGGAACTACTGAGACGCGCTTTTCCCCGGTTGCGATTTCTTTTGGAATACCGACGACCATACTTCTACCACCTAACCATTAAATCTTGAGCATCATAATCAAAAGAAAGTTGGCTGTCAAGGCGTGCCGCTACAACAGCTGAGACGTGCTTTTCTTCAATTGTGGTTTCTTTTAGAATACCGACGATCGTGCTGCTACCGCAGCTCCTCTTTTCCCGTTCGAATGGTGTAGACAGTATCAAGTGGCGTCACGAAGATTTTACCGTCGCCCGGGTAACCTGTGAAGGCGGCCTCCCTAATGATTCTGATGACTTCGGCTACCTGGTCGTCTTTTACCGCAATGAAAATCATGGTCTTTAGGATATCACTGTAAGTCTGGCCTCCTACCCGGACACCTTTTTGTTTACCCCGACCAAAAGTATCCCATCTGGTCAGGGCAGGGAAATTGGCTTTGGCTAGGGAAGAGGCGACTGCTTCTGAATTATCAGGTCTGACGACCGCCCTTACTATCTTCACTTGCCGGCCTTCTTTTTCATAATGAATCCTGTGTCATTGCAGGAACCATAAGCACCAGTTTTTCTGCCTTGGATTTTCTCTGCACCTGTTTTAAAAGTTCTAGATGCTTGATGATAACAGGTAGGATATCTTCCAGAGTATCCACCGGGATTAAGTCCATTATTCTCACACCTGATCTGCCCTGGTTATCGGTACGTCCGCCCACGAAAATCTGGACTGCGTCAACTACCTTCTCATCGACCTTGGTCCGGATGCCCTGGAAACCGATATCGGCGGCTTGGTGATTACCGCACCCCGCTGGGCATCCGGACCAGTACATCGTTATCGGTTGAGTCTTGGGATATTGCTTAATGAGTTCTTCCGTAATCCATCGGCCAACCCTTTTTGTATCTACGAGGGCCAAACTGCAATAGTCGGACCCCGTGCAGGTTACTAGCCCGGCAATATTCTGGTGAGGATTAGGAGAAAACTGTTCAAGGAGCGGTTCGGTAATCAGGTCATCTAACCTGTCCTCCGTTACGTTGAATAAGATAGCATTCTGACCTGTGGTCAGACGAATTTCCCCGCTGCCATATACTTCGGCCAGACGAGCTAGTTCGTTTGCCTGTTCACTTGCCATCCGGCCTGTAGGCACACAGAGACCTACGGAATAGAGACCAAGTTTCATCTGAGGCTGAATTCCGAGGTGATCGTTATGACGGGAAAGACGCGTATCAGTCCCCTCGCTATCAAAAGACCGACCCCACCTCGTCTCTAAGATGGCCTTGAAACGTTCAACACCCCATTCTTCCAGTAAAAATGCTAGACGCGCCTGGTTCCGCTGCTTTCTGAAGCCTTCGTCACTAAACAAACGTACAATCTCAGTGGCTAGTAGTGGAGCATCCCTAGGTTCGACGAAGATACCAAGTGGTCGGGCTACGGTCATACCTCCTGAGCCCATTTTGCCTCCAACCGCCACATTAAAGCCCGGTTCGCCATCACTTTTCCGGAGAGCCGGTGTCATAGCTATATCCTGAGACTCGCTATGGGTGCAGTTCTCTAGGCAGCCGGTGATGTCAACGTTTATTTTCCTGGGCAGATTAGCCAAGGTTGGGTTCCCTAGAATTTTTTCGGTAAATCGCCGGCCAATACTTGAAGCGTCAAAGAGTTCTAGTGGCGTCAGTCCGGCGAGGGCACAACTGGTGATATTACGTACGTTGTCCCCTCCCGTCTGAAGAGAGGTAAGATTTACTTCTGCCAGGGTTTTCAAGATTCCGGGCACATCCTTTATTCCGATGGATCTGATTTGGACCTGCTGACGGGTGGTTATATCCAGGACCCCGTTTCCCAGCCGACGGGCTATTTCCGCCAGCGACCTCATTTGGACTGCGGTAACCTGACCGGCGGTGATACGGACACGCATCATAAAGAGCCCCGGCGTTAGTTTACGAAAGAAAACTCCCATCCACTTCAGTCGTTCCCTGTCCCACTCGTCTATAGTCTCCCATCCATCATGTTGCGCGGATAATTGGTCAACCTTCTCGCGGATGCTCAGACCGTTCCTTTCTACTTTGAGTGTTTCAATTGAATTAGCATCGTCATGCATTAGCTTACCTGTGTCCTTTGGGGCTTCTCTGTTTATTTACTGTTAGGGAGTGATTTCTAGCGGACAGACAAAGACCTTACCATCTCCAAAATTACCCGTTTGATTAATCCGTACTATGTCCATAACTATGTTATTTATATGTTCGTCCGGAACCAACCAGGTAATCATCTGCTTGGACAGATAGGACATCCCCACGCTTCTACTCTGCGCCTCGGCTTGGACATAGTGCAGCCCTGCCTGACTCCCTCTTCCCATAACCCGCTGGCTGCAAGTTTCCAGGGTTGTTAGAGCATCAACGGCATTGCGGGTCTCACCCAGTTTCTCCGGTCGAATAATGGCAATAACCTCTTTCATTTGAAGATAACCCCCTACCATACTCGCGCGCAGTTACTTATTATTATTCGTCTATTTTGTTACGTTAATATTACGGTAGTGTTACAATCATGTTAGAATACTTATCGGAGTCTTATTTATAATGTCTCTGGCTAAAGGGATTGGAATAGTCAGGAGACTTGTCTCACGGTAATTTATCTAGGAATATTCTATTCTAAACGTCACATTGCCGCTATGTTGAACGCTATAAAGACAAAAGGTAAGATATAGAAGGCGTTTCGTTTTATCAGCGCTGTTGGAGGCAAAGTGAGTCTTGATATTGGTATCATCGGATTGGAGCAAAGCGGACGGACGACCCTCTTTAATGCCCTGGTCCACGGTGGCGGGCAACATACTCAGGAAGACTCCAATATCGGTATGGCTAAGGTGCCGGATCCACGGCTGAAGGTGTTGGCTGACTTGTTCCGGCCACAAAAGGTGGTGTCAGCCACGGCGAGATACATTGATATTAGTGCTTCCGTCAAGGATTTAGTTAAAGGTAAGAGTACTAGTGGCCAGTTGCTCACACAGATAACTCAGGTAGATGCCCTGCTCAATGTCGTCCGTGCTTTTCCAGATGATAGTGTCCCACATTTCGAAGGTAGTCTGAATGCCGAGCGAGACATTACTAACATGGCGCTGGAGCTTATTTTTTCTGATTTGACGCTCCTCGAGAGAAGACTTGAGAGACTGGCGGATTCATTAAAAGGGGCGAAACCGTCGGAGTGTCAGGCGCTTTTGCGGGAACAGGAATACCTCCTTAGTATTAAGAATAGTTTGGAGAAAGAAGTGCCTGTTCGGAGCCTAACGCTCACTATCGAGGAAGTCAGGTCTATCGCCGGCTATCAGTTTCTTACCGCCAAACCCCTGCTGGTGGTGGTTAATATTGGCGAAGTCCAGTTAGCTCAAGCTGAATCTTTGGAAGTCGAATTGAACTCACGTTATTCCCAGAGCAGATGCCGTTTGATTACCGTCTGTGGTAAGGTGGAGACGGAACTGGTCCAGTTGCCTGAGGATGAAGCTCGGGTAATGCGGGCCGAGTTCGGTATTAAGGAGTCGGGGGCTGGCCGTGTTATCAAGTATTCCTACGAACTTCTAGGGTTAATTACCTTCTTCACGGTAGGCTCGGATGAGGTTAGAGCCTGGTCGATCCGGCAGGGCACTGATGCTGTTAAGGCGGCGGGGAAAATTCATTCTGACTTGGGAAGGGGTTTCATCCGTGCCGAGGTTATTGACTATAGCGACCTTGTTAATTGCGGTAGTCTGGCTGA
This sequence comes from Dehalococcoidia bacterium UBA2162, assembly GCA_002335405.1. Classification (GTDB taxonomy): domain Bacteria; phylum Chloroflexota; class Dehalococcoidia; order Dehalococcoidales; family UBA2162; genus UBA2162. Next base: position 9,924 of record DCWM01000041.1, on the reverse strand, counting down.
GGCACGAAAGAGAGGATTACTGCGTCTTGAAGGGAAGAATTATATCGTCCAGGATGGCGATGTTATTACTTTCCTGTTTAACGTCTAGCTTATTTCGGCCAACCCAAGTAGTCGAGAAAACTCCAACGTCTCGGGTTGGTATAGAATGATAGGGCTCAAACTGTATCTCAGTTGTGCCGTCGGTAGATGGTCCGCCGCAAATTGTGAGTGGGTATGGTTTACGGTATAATACTTTTGGCTAAGGGGCTGTAGCTCAATTGGGAGAGCGCCGCCTTTGCAAGGCGGAGGTCAGGGGTTCGAATCCCCTCAGCTCCACAGTAGGAATGTAGATTTGATTTATTAGGGGATGTCGTGTCTTCTTTGCAAACGAGGTTATATGTATCGAATTCGGCCTCGCAAATTTTCTCTAATGAAGACTTGTAATATGCGAAGTCAAGCTTACAAGTACACAGTAGAATCTGGGGCGTTGTTCCGAATAGCCTTCCCCCAGAGGAGATCCGGATTGGATTATTCGCTCTTTAGTTTCTTAATTATCATCGGTACTACCTGAAAGAGGTCGCCGACAATTCCGTAGGTGGCGATTTCGAAAATAGGAGCATCTGGGTCCTTGTTGATAGCGATGATGATTTCTGAGGTCGATATTCCGGCTAGGTGCTGAACGGCGCCGGAGATACCGCAGGCAACATAGAGCTTGGGGCCGACCGTCTTGCCGGTTTGTCCTACCTGATGGGAATAGGCAACCCAGCCTTCGTCCACCGGCGGTCGGGATGAACCGATAGCGGCACCGAGAACTCCGCCTAGTTCTTCAATCAGCTTAAAATTTTCTGGCTTACCCAGACCTCTCCCGCCGGAGACGATAATATCAGCATCTTCCAGCTTGACCTTCTCGGTGATATCTTCGATAAAGCTGAGTAGTTTAGTCCGTGAAGTTACCGCCTCTTTCTTGAAATCTACTTTTATTATTTGTCCTTGGCGGTTATTGTTGGGTGTGTTTTTCTTGAAGACTCGTGGACGCACTGTGGCCATTTGCGGTCGTCTCGTCTGGCAGATAATTGTTGCCATAATATTACCGCCGAAGGTCGGACGAGTTTGGAGTAGTAATCTTTTCTCGGTATCAATGTCAAGCCCGGTACAGTCGGCCGTCAGTCCGGTCCGGAGGACGGCGGCGACTCTCGGAATAAAGGAACGTCCCAGTGAAGTCGCCCCGGCCAGGAGTATCTCTGGTCTATATTCCTGAATCAGCCGGGTGAGTTCGCTGGTATATAAATCTTCCTGGTTAGCGACCAGAGCCGGGTTGTTGATTAGATAGACTTTATCTGCTCCGTAGGCAACAAGCTGGTCAATTTCACTGACATTATGACCGAAACATACCGCGCTCAGGTCTGTCTTAAGGGTATCGGCTAGTTCTCGGCCCTTAGCTAATAGCTCGTAATCTACGTTCTTTAACCGACCATCACGTTGTTCGGCAAATACCCAGATGCCGTGATGACCGTTATTGGGAGTTGGTGTTTCAGTAGTTACCTCGATAAGTATCGCCTCGTAGGAGCAGGCTTCTTGGCAAGCACCACACAGGGTACAGCCCTCTTGAATCTGAGCCTTGTCATCAATCATTTCGATTATGGCGAAAGGGCAGACGCTAACACAGATAGAGCAACCGGTGCATTTATCAAGGTCAACTTTTATTCCCATGCCTCTCCTTGGTATGTTGCTTCCCAAATAGCGCTAGTTCGAGATGTCAGTCTTTCCGGTGAAAATTAGAATCCAGTCCGGATGCGTCCATTGTCTGGATACTAATTTTTGTCGGTATAGTTTATCATCAAAGCAACAAAGCGGCAGAACCGCTACACTAAATTACCCTGGACTTTCTTAATTTCTCAATCAAGCTGGCTACCTGGTCTTCTAGGTCGCCCTGCAGTTTTTCCCCATGACGCACTCTTTCCGGGAAGAAAATCTTGACTACCCTGGTGGCTGAGCCGTCCAGTCCGACCATACTTGGGTCAACGCCCAAATTATGGGCGGTCCAAACGGGGATTATCGCGTCTTTGGCTTTGATAATACCGCGGAGAGAGGGGAGACGAGGTACATTAATCTCTTTGACGACGCTAATTACGGCGGGTAAAGGTGTCTCAATAAGCTCATGTCCCTCTTCAATCATACGCTGGATGCGCATCTGGCCAGTGGTAGTCTCTTCAATCTTATTGACATAGGCAATGAAGGGGAGCCCTAGTTCCTCGGCCAGCTCCGGGCCTACCTGGCCGGTATCGCCATCGATTGTCTGCCTGCCACAGATTACTAGGTCGTAACCTTCAATTTTCTTAATTGCCTGGGCTAAAGTATAGGCAGTTGCCAGGGTATCGGCACCGGCAAAAGCCCGGTCACTGAGCAAGATGGTTTGATCGGCTCCGGCGGCAATGGCCTCCCGCAGCATTCCTTCAGCTTGAGGTGGACCCATACTGATGGCGGTGACCTTACCGCCATAGCGTTCCTTTAAGCGTACCCCTTCTTCCAGAGCATAAGTGTCAAAGGGATTGACTATATTCTTGATGTCCTGTCTTATTAGGGTATTAGTCTGTGGGTTAATTTTGACCTGTGTGGTGCCGGGGACTTGCTTAAGACAAACCACAATGTTCATTTTAGGTGCCACTTTTCTTGGCTGAAAAATTCATTCGCGTCGGCCTCTTCTTTTTCGAAGTTCCGCGGCGATGGTGATTCTAAGCATCTCGTTGGCGCCTTCGTATATTTGGGTAATCTTAGCATCGCGCATCATCTTCTCTACGGGAAAATCACGCATATAGCCCGCTCCGCCGAAAATCTGTACGGCTTTGGTCGTTACTTCCATAGCGACGTCGGAGGAAAAGACCTTAGCCATGGCGGATTCTTCGGTGATTTTTTTGGCACCGCTATCTACAGTGCGGGCAACAGCATAGACTAGGGCACGGGCGGCTTCCACCTGAATGGCCATATCGGCGAGTATAGTCTGCACCGCTGGTAGGGCGATGATGGGGTGGCCGAACTGGACGCGCTGCCGGGCGTAATCTACAGCCGCTTCTAGCGCCCCTTGCGCTACCCCAACTGCTTGTGCTCCAATTCCTGGCCGGGACCAGTCGAGGGTGTGTAGTGTCTGGATGAATCCCATTCCCTCCCGACCAACTATGTTTACCTCAGGAATAAAACAGTCGCGGAAAATGAGTTCTATAGTAGCCGAAGCACGGATCCCCAGCTTTTTTTCTTTCTTACCGAAGGAGAATCCCGGCGTTCCCTTGTCGACGAGGAAGGCACTGGCTCCTCGAGGTCCTTTAGTCTTGTCGGTTAGGGCAATGACGGTATAGATCTCAGCCTCACCGCCATTGGTGATAAACTGCTTTGTTCCATTGAGCACATATCCGCCAGCAACTTTTTCAGCAGTGGTTCTGAGGGCGGTGGCGTCAGTACCGGCCGATGCCTCAGTGAGGGCAAATGCGGTCAATCTTTTACCCGCGGCAATATCAGGTAGGTATTTTTTCTTTTGCTCTTCGGTGCCAAATTGGCGTATAGCAAAGCTGCCTAGAGCGCTGGCGGCATAAGTCACCGCTACCCCGCTGCAGACCCGGCTTAGCTCTTCCACTATCAGGCAGAGGTCGAGACAGCCTCCGCCTAAACCTTCGTATTCTTCCGGGACAAAGATGCGGAACAGGTCGCTATCGGCTAGATCTTTCATTATTGCCCAAGGGAATTCTTCCCTCTCGTCAAGGTCGGCTCGTACGGGCAGTATCCTCTCTTCGGCAATTTTTCTGGCTAGATTTTTTACCAGTTTTTGTTGTTCATTCAAAAGATATTCCACAATACCCCCTGATCGCTTGTTTCTCGATAAATGGTGAAATATCAGGTATCGGTCTAAACTAGTCGTTTGTTGTTTGTAGTTACTCCGGAGAAGGTGCTGGTATCGTCGCTAGCTTCTAATTCAGGATAGCCCATTATAAGCGATACCACATACCTACTGTCAAGAAACAGATACTCATTAAACTGGCTTTGCCTTACATTAGTTTCGGGGGAACGTCTCATATTGATGAAAATAAAATAGGTAATATGCGGCCAACAAGAAGTTAGATTGAGAAACATCAAGAGTACGCCTATTACCTCCTGGGACAGCGAAGGAAATAAGAAAAACAACAAGACTCTCGGATGGGAGTTCAGCACTGGTAGTAAAAGTTTGTTTGCTACTTGTCGCATCTAGTCGATCCGGTCCATAGTTGCTCGTGCCGTTGCTAACATTCTTAAGTTATTTCAGGAATAACTTAGTTGGCTTGACAAGCTAACACCATACATTTACCATAGACACTGATGATGACTAGACCAACCGGTCAGTCTCTAGTGTTGAACATGACTAATGATTATCAAGTCGAAACAGCCACCGCTCGCGACCGGATTTTGGATGCCGCCCTGGAGGTAATCGCGAAACGAGGGTACTCATGTGCCGGTGTGCAGGAAATTGTGAATCTGTCGAGTACTTCTAAGGGTAGTTTTTATTTCCATTTTCCTAGTAAAGAGCAAATGGTAACGGCTCTTCTGGGGCGTATGAGTGACAAGCTGGTAAATAGGGTGGCTGAGTCGGTAAAGAACCAGCCGACGCCCTTGCATCGAGTAGCCGCTAGTATAGACGCTTTGATGTCTATCTTTGCTCATAAGCGGAATGTTGCCCAGGTGTTGCTGCTGAATATAGGCGGTAATGGTAAGGCGACAGATAGAAAATTTTTGCCGATGAGAGAGAAATTCTCGAAACTGATTCAGCAAGAGCTGGATGCGGCTATAGACTCCGGTCAAATAGAGCCTATGGATACCTTAATGGTCTCTCGGATATGGGTTGGCGGTCTTCATGAGGTGATTTTACATTGGTTGTTGATCGGGCAACCTAGATCTTTGACAACTGCTACGCCTATACTCCAGGCGATACTGCTTAAAAGTGTCGGAGCTGACCCGACCATATTTATCCATTACGGTCGAGTTCCAGACAGATTATGACTGACGTTATATCGACTGCTCTGGTAAAACGGACTTTAGTAGAATTTCTGACGCAGGGACAGAAGCAGGCCCGTCAGGCAAATGAATCTGTGCTGGTCAGTCTGTCCTATCCTCTGCTTTGTAACATGAATTCCCAGGCATGCTTTTCTGCCTGTGAGCCTGCGACCTTCAGGGCTTTTTGGAGGAGGCCTGATGAGGACTTTTGGTTGATCGGGAAGGGCAGCGCAGTCGAGTTTATTTCCGATGGATTTACTTCTGTGGATAAAGTGGCGGATAGGTATAATTCGCTTTTAAAGACGGCTCTGATTGAAGCCCCTGATATACGTGGGGTAGGTCCGATCATTCTGGGGGGGTTCCGTTTTGATACAGAGGTACCAAAGGACGCTAATTGGCGCTGTTTCCCAGATTCTATGCTGGTATTGCCACGGTTTCTATTTACACGGTCAGGTGGGTCGACATGGCTTACTATCAATACAATAGTGGTACCAGAGGCAGATGTCGCTCTCCAGGTTGAAGCACTGGTGGCTGAATTACAGGCTATGGATATAAGGTCTCCGGGTAAAAAACACCAACCGGTCATAAAACATGTCCACCAGGACTCATCAGAACAATACGTCCGGTATGTACGGAGCGCTCTCAAAGATATCGGAGAGGGTCGGCTCATAAAGGTAGTGTTGGCAAGACGTAAAATACTGTACGCGGATAGACAATTCTCTCTCGCTTATGCTTTGGGAAAACTTTGTCGTAACTATCCGGACTGTGCTACGTTTGCCATCGATAATGGCGAGGCTAGCTTTTTCGGCTCCACACCGGAGAGTCTGGTTCGTATTAATCGAGGTCACTTAAGCCTTACTTGCTTAGCCGGAAGTATCGCTCGTGGTAATAGTCCGGAAGAGGATATTAGACTTGAGAGGCAGCTATTTGAGAGTTCAAAGGAACGAATAGAGCACGCGGCGGTGGTGGTTTCAGTAACGACATCCCTGAAGGATTTGTGCGGGGACCTACAGTGGGATCGTGAACCCCGGATATTGAAACTGAGGAATGTCCAGCATCTGCTTACCTCAGTTACCGGTAGTCTTCATTCCGGAAATAGTATTCTTGGTATTGTAAAACGATTGCACCCTACCCCGTCTGTGGCGGGAGTACCGACCGACCGAGCAATGAGTTTTATTTGTAACGGTGAAAACGACCGTGGTTGGTATGCCGCTCCGGTGGGATGGGTAGATCACACTGGGGGAGGTGAGTTTGCCGTCGGTATCAGATCGGCACTTCTGGACGACAAGCGTGCGATTTTGTATGCTGGAGCCGGTATTATTGAAGGTTCCGACCCGGACCGGGAGTTTCAGGAGACGGAACTGAAGTTTCAGCCCCTGATGGCAGCGCTCGGTAGGAGCCGGTAATGTCATTCGAAAATAGAAATTATGCTTTTGCCGGAGCTTTCATTGATGAGCTTGCTCGTTGCGGCCTGAGACATGTATGCATCTGTCCCGGTTCCCGTTCATCCCCGTTGGCTATTTCCTTTGCCCATCATCCTGGTATCAGGAAATGGGTTCATCTTGACGAGCGTTCGGCCGCTTTTTTTGCCTTGGGTATGGCCAGATATCTGAATGAACCGGTGGCTTTAGTTTGTACTTCCGGAACTGCTGTGGCCAACTTTTTGCCGGCATTAGTGGAGGCTCGTTATTCATCAGTACCGTTGTTGGTACTTACGGCGGATAGACCTCCTGAGCTGGTGGATTGGGGGGCACTTCAAACTATCGACCAGACACGTCTGTATGGTTGCTATGTTAAGTGGTCGGCGAATATGCCGCCACCGGATGTTACACTTCCCCTGATGGGATTCGTCCGTTCAATCGCTGGACGTGCCTTGGCTACTGCTACCGAAGAACCTAAAGGAGCGGTGCATCTTAATTTTCCCTTCCGTGATCCTCTGGAACCGGCGGCAGTGCCCTCCGACCTTCCTGATAGTGAGGTTAATTTGCAAAATCAAATTTATCAGGGACGTCCTGAGGGACGTCCCTTTTTAAGGAGTGTGTCCGTTGAGAAACGTCCTTTATTGGATGACATACAGCGTTTAGCATCAGAGTTGACTTCCATAGAACATGGGCTTATCATCTGCGGGCCGGCCACAGATACGACATTGGCCGTAAAAGTTGTTACTCTAGCACGCCAGCTGGGCTATCCGGTTCTGGCCGACTGTCTGTCGCAGGTAAGATGTGGGCCGCACGACCGAAGTAGTATCATCGATTGTTATGACTCGTTTATCGGTGATGGGGAGTTGGCTGCCTCACTGGCCCCACAGGTAGTGCTGCGTTTTGGGGCGTTGCCTGTTTCAAAATCTTTGACCGGGTATCTAGAACAATGCAGCTCCGCTCGTCATATTCTGGTAGACGATATGGGTTGGAGGGATCCTTTTCATATTACGAGCGAGATATGGCATATCGGTGCCGTACCGTTCTGTGAAACCCTATCTTCTTTCTTAAAGAGTAGGCGAGTCGATGGAGAGTGGAGTAATCGGTGGCACACATTGGCTGAGACAACTCGAAGCACTATTCGACGGGAATTTGCCAGAATAGGTGAGATGTTTGAGGGGAAAGTGTTCGCCGAATTGGTTAGTCTGCTACCTTCGGATAGCTTGCTCTTCGCCGGTAATAGTATGCCGGTACGGGACATGGACACCTTCGTCTTATCTACTGAATTACCGGTTCGGTTTATGGCGAACCGTGGCGCCAGTGGTATCGATGGTGTAGTTTCCACAGCTCTAGGTGCCAGCGCTGTTTCTTCGGGTAGACTGGTACTAGTAGTCGGTGATATCAGCTTTTATCATGATATGAATGGACTCCTGGCGGCTAAAAACTGTGGTTTGAATGCTACTATCGTTGTGATAAATAATAACGGTAGTGGGATATTCTCGTTTCTCCCCCAAGCTAGCTACGAAGATGTCTTCGAACATTATTTCGCCACGCCCCACGACTTGACCTTCAGAGCTGCGGCTGACCTATACGGACTGCATTATTGCTTTGCCCAGGATTGGGAGACATACATAGAAGCCGTAAAAGTGAGTTTGGCGGGGACTGGTACTACGATCATCGAGGTTCCTGGTGAACGAAAATTAAATGTAAGGTTACACCGGCAAATACGGGATGCGATAGTGGCACAAATCCGTCGAAATGAAAGGGCTAATAATGGTTAAAATCGCACTTAATGCTCTTGGTGGTCGGTACTTGAATATGGAGATGACTGGTAACAGCCATCCCATCTTGGCCATCCACGGCTTTACAGGTAACCTATCGACCTGGGACTTATTGTCAGAGACAGTCCGGAGCGAGTATTCCGTGATTAGCTTGGACCTACTCGGCCACGGTTCCTCTGATGCTCCGACGGTTCCAGAGCTATATGGTATTGAAAGTACTGTGGGGGCATTAGCCGAGTTGATGGACAAGTTGGGCTTTCGTCGTGTCCATTGGCTGGGCTATTCCTTGGGGGGGCGCGTAGCTCTGGCGGCTGCTCTCCTTTTAGCGGAACGAACCTTGAGTGTGACATTAGAGAGCGCTTCTCCTGGGTTGGCCACCCTTGGTGAGAGGGTGGAACGCATACACCGTGACGAAGAGTTAGCTGACAAAATTGAGACGGAGGGTATTGAAGCTTTTGTCGACTACTGGGAGGCGTTGCCTTTATGGGCGAGTCAGGTGCGGTTGCCTGAGGAAATTCGTCAGAAATTAAGATTACAGCGCTTGACGAATAACTCGGTGGGGCTGGCTAACAGCTTGAGGGGCATTGGGATCGGCTCCCAGCCATCATTTCATGAACTCCTCTCAGAACTTCGAGTTCCGACATTATTCATTGCCGGGGCGGAGGATGAGAAATTCGCTAGCATTGCTCAGGAGATGCACTGTGCCGTGATGAATAGTCGGCTCTGTATAGTGCCAAAGAGTGGCCATACGGTACATTTAGAGCAACCTCTTTTGTTCAACCAGATTATTCTGGGGTTTCTTAGGACAGTTAAGGACTCAGATACTCACGAAGCCCGGATAATGAGGAGCCAGCCGAACCCATGACAGCGATACTATATTTCCGTAGTAACATTGCATCTACCTTAACACCTAATCCGGGTGTATCGGGTGTTAGAAGCTTCCCATTCGATGGTCGAAAACGAGGATATGTCAGGTCTTGCTCAAACAAGAGGCCGGTAGCTAGGCCATGGGGATGCGGTTGGTCTGGTAGTGCCGCGGCCAGATGGGCGCTTGCAGCGATACCTACCCCTGACTCGAGGGAAGTAGTCACTACTACCGAAAGCCCTGTCTTCAGTACCTCAGTTGCCACTTCTAATCCTGCTCGGAAACTACCCAGTCGTGACGCTTTAATGATGAATACGTCGGCGGCGCCGGCATTGATAAGACGGTGCAGGTCATCCAGTGAGCCTAGGGACTCATCGGCCGCTATTGCTACCGGTACAGAACGTCGTACCTTGGCTAACCCAGCAATGTTAACCGCTGCTATCGGTTGCTCGACATACTCTAACTGGTATCGAGATAACTGGCGGATAGATTCTATGGCTTGGCTAATATTCCAGGCCTGGTTCGCGTCCAGACGCAGTTTCACCTGCGACCCCACTGCTTGGCGTAACGCCGAGACCAGTTTCTTATCTTCCGGTAATGTGTTACCTACTTTAAGCTTAAGATTGGTGAAGCCTAGTTCTACGGCTTCCCGGGCATTCATTGCTACCGTCTCGGGGGATTCGGCAGTAATGAGAGCATTGACCGCAAGTGACGAAGGTTTACTGCCAAGTAGTACTGCCATTGGTAATTTCTTATCTTGGCCCTCGAGATCGAGTAACGCTGTTTCGATGCCGAAACGAAGTGGCGCGGGCATTCCCCATACCGATATTGCCTCTTTTATTGAGTCGGTGTCACTTTCTAATAGCCG
>DCWM01000046.1 GCA_002335405.1 Dehalococcoidia bacterium UBA2162 | reverse complement strand
CGGTTGCCTCAGATAAGCTTGGGGACAGTTTACCGAAATCTAGACCTGTTGAGACGCCAAGGAAGGGTGGCTGCGATCTTCTGTGGGGATTTCAATCGCTACGATGGAGACATATCTTCTCATCCTCACTTCCTCTGCCGGCGGTGTAAACGACTATGGGATTTTGAAGCTAGCGGTATTCCAGAAAAGATTGAGCCGGTAAGGGAGGACGATGTTTTCCAAGTGGAAGGACACTATATAGTATTCTACGGCTTGTGTGACCGTTGCCCTTCCGCGTAACACGGATGATAGTATTAATATCGCTCCATCTCGTTTCTTACCCTATATATTAGAAAGGGGCTGGATATCTTCGATACAGGGAATCCCTACCATTTTTTTACATGGGGTTATGTCTGGTTTTAGTGAGTAATAAAAAGGTGGGGACAGGATTATAATCCTGTCCCTTTTGAATTCTGTCTCGAAAATCCTAAGTTAGCGAAAGAGCTCGTCCTACCAGACAGTATCTGGCCCTACGATGCATGTGTTACCCCCCCTTAAAAATCTTCACTTTTCGTACCGGCTCTTGACCAGAGCTTTGAGAGGTGAGGCCGCTCCGTTCGGCGATGAGGTGCTGGAGGCGCCTGATATAAGAGCCTTGGGGGCTGAGTTCGACTGTCGTCTGCCGGGCTTCCTTGACCAGATCGACCGCTACTTGAGCCTCGCCGAGGGCTACCTGTAATGAATTTTCACGGTCGGTATCACAGGTACCACACCTAAAGCCGCCGGGGCTGGTTATCCTTTCGCTTCCCGGATAGAGCGTGTTAAGTAACTGCCTAATCTGCGCCGGCGTGTTGGCTTTCAGAACATAGATGGGTAGATTAGCCGTCTCGGCTTCTTTTACCTTTTGGGGTCTGCGCCGAAAGTGGCTTTTCGAGGTGACAAAAAGGGTGGCATTGGTCAGGCTATTGGTGATATCGATATCTAGTTCCATCTCTTTAGTCATCTGTTCAAATCGTCCCCGGTTGACGCCGAAGAGATAAAGCCTGTGCTTTCCCACCTGTTTTGCTGGTGGCCGTTCCTTGCTGATTTTTCTGCCGGTGGTTACCACCGGCGTTATCTTTTCCCGGTGCACTTCCCCATTTTCGTCCAGCCAGCGGATTTCTCTGTCCGGGGGTTGCTTACGGAGAATGGTATCAACGGCTTGACTGACATCAGAGTGGATGGCGACTCGTGTGCGGTCCTGAATTTCAACGATAACGTCGAAGGTGGGGGGTGACTTACGTTCTAGGATAGATTTTTGTGTGCCACGTCGCCTTGCCTCTTCATCACCTAGAGTGACACTCTGGATGCCGCCGATAAGGTCAGAGAGGGTAGGGTTCATGATTAGATTATCCAGGGTGTTGCCGTGGGCGGTACCGACCAGTTGTACCCCACGCTCAGCTATGGTTCGGGCTGCCTGAGCCTCTAGTTCCGTACCAATCTCATCGATGATGATGGCCTCGGGCATGTGGTTTTCCACGGCTTCAATCATGACGGCGTGTTGCCCGGTGGGGAACTTGACCTGCATCCGCCGGGCGTGGCCAATGGCTGGGTGGGGAATATCCCCGTCGCCGGCAATTTCATTGGAGGTGTCGACGATGACTACCCGTTTATTAAAATTATCGGCCAGCACTCGGGCAACCTCACGGAGCATGGTGGTCTTGCCGATCCCGGGGCGACCTAAGAGCAAGACGCTCTTTTCTGTCTCAATGAGGTCTTCAATCACCTTTATCGTACCAAAGACAGCCCGACCGACGCGGCAGGTAAGTCCGACGATGAGACCCTGCCGGTTTCGGATGGCTGAGATGCGGTGCAGCGTGCGGGCGATGCCGGCACGATTATCATCGGTAAAGCTGCCGATACGTGACACGACATACTCGATGTCTGGCCGGTTAATTTCTTTGGGGTTGAGCGTAATCTCGCGCTGGGGGAAACGGGCCTCTGGCGGCCGACCGAGGTCCAGGACGACTTCTAGTAGTCCGTTGATGTCCGATTGTTGGTATAAAATTTCGCGAATGTGCGCCGGGAAGATATCTAGTAATGCATCCAGGTCATCAGTGAGTACTTGCCGCAAAAACTTCTCCTCGGGAGGTGCGACTAATTGTGCCCTCCAGCAATATCGAGAAAATAATGGTGGAACCTGGGGTCATCAGTTAACTCCGGGTGAAAAGCGGAGACGAGTAATCTTCCTTGCTGGGCAGCCACAATCGTGCCATTGTCTAACCGGGCGAGTATTTCGCCGCTTTTTACCTGTTCAATTAGTGGTGCTCGGATAAAGATACCGGGAAATGTTTTTTTGCCCAGTACGGGGATGGTGAGTTCCGTCTCGAAGCTTTCTCTTTGCCGTCCGAAGGCGTTACGTTTGACTCTAATGTCCATGAGATCGAGTCTTGTCCCCGGCTTGTCGGTGAGATTATTGCCACCGGTAATCTCGCTGGCGAGGAGTATCATGCCGGCGCAGGTACCGAATATTGGCAGCCCCTGCTCGCCCAGTTTTTTTATCTCGCTGGTGAGGCTATATTCCACCATTAACCGGCTGATAGTGGTGCTTTCCCCTCCGGGTATTATCAACCCGTCGATTCCCTTCAGTTCCTGGAGTAGGCGAACGGGAAAGGCTTCGACTCCCAAGTGGTGCAGGTGATCGATGTGTTCAACGAAGGCCCCCTGGGCCGCGAGGACACCAATTCTCATGCTACCATCCTCGGGTGGCCAGCAACTCGTCAACGGGGATTTTCTTGATATCTAAACCACGCATTGCCCCACCCAAACCCTTCGAGACCTCGGCAACGATTTTCGGGTCCTGATAGTGGGTGGTGGCCCGGACAATGGTTTTGGCCATAACGGCCGGATTGTTGGATTTAAAGATACCGGAGCCAACGAAGACGCCTTCCGCTCCCAGTTGCATCATCAGGGCGGCATCGGCTGGAGTAGCCACTCCGCCAGCGGCAAAATTGACCACCGGTAGCTTCCCGGTTTGATGTATCGTCTCTACCAACTCCATCGGGGCTCCCATTTCCTTGGCTAGCGCCATTAGCTCATCCTGGCGGGCGTTTACTAGCTTTTGGATGCTACTCATTACTGCCCGTATATGCCTGACCGCTTCTACAATATTACCGGTGCCGGCTTCACCTTTGGTTCTTATCATAGCTGCTCCCTCATCAATACGGCGCAGGGCTTCACCAAGATTGCGGCAGCCACAGACAAACGGAACCTTAAAATCATGCTTCCAGACATGATTGGATTCATCAGCCGGAGTGAGTACTTCAGATTCATCTATGTAGTCTACTCCCGTAGCTTCCAGCGCTTGAGCCTCCACGAAGTGACCAATGCGGCATTTAGCCATTACCGGTATAGAAACTGCCTTCATAATATCTTCAATAATCGATAGGTCAGCCATACGGGCTACACCGCCGGCAGCTCTAATATCCGAGGGCACTCTTTCCAGTGCCATTACCGCGCAGGCACCGGCTTCTTGGGCAATCTTAGCCTGCTCGGCGTTAATTATATCCATAATCACTCCGCCTTTTAGCATCTGAGCCAGACCAGTTTTAACCTTCCATGTGCCGGTTTTTTCCATATTCTCCCCGTCACCTCCTACAAGTTTTCACTTTTATAAATATATTCTACTATTGTTTGGTTTGTTTATCAACTGAACCCCGTAGATACTTATTTCTTGACAAGGGCAAGGGGGAGTTTAAGAGGAGTGTTAGCCCCTCTTCTAAAAAGCTTCCCTCTCCTTTGAAGGAGAGGGAAGCTAAGGGGATGAGGTAGACAGATGATAAAGGCGCAGGACATTGTATTTAAGCTGAGTTTGTGTTACATTATAGTATAAAATTGAGTAGGCTTTAACCGCTAGGGGTGCTTAAAGGCTGAGAGGCGTTTGGTGCCAACCCTGTGAACCTGATCTCGGTAATGCGAGCGTAGGGAAGCAGTAGTGATTAGACCAAGGGTCTGGTAGTGACCGCCGTAGCCCTTGGTTTTATTTTTAAGGGGGCCGGTATGACTCAACTAGAATTAGCCAGAAAAGGCATTACTTCAATACAGATGACTTTGGTGGCTAAACAAGAAGGGGTGGAAACTGACTTTGTTCAACAAGGTGTGGCTGACGGGGCGATAGTAATTCCGGCTAACACTAAACACGCTAATCTTACCCCTTGTGGCATAGGTCAAGGGCTGTCTACCAAGGTAAATGCCAATATTGGGACGTCTTCTGATTTTGGTAATCTTGATACTGAGCTGGAAAAGTTGAAGGTGGCTGTTGATTCCGGGGCAGACACGGTTATGGATTTAAGTACCGGTGGCGATATATCGGCTATCCGTCGGGCTATTATTACTTCTAGCTCTGTGCCGATAGGAACCGTGCCGATTTATCAGGCCGGGATTGAAGCGATAAATAGGTACGATGCCATAGTTAAGATGACGGCCGATGACCTGTTCGCTGCGATTGAAGAGCATGTTCGTGGTGGCGTTGATTTCATAACGGTGCATTGTGGCGTGACCCAGTCAGCTATTGCCTGTCTTAAGCAACAGGAAAGAGTGGCCGATGTTGTATCTCGAGGAGGTGCTTTTCTAATAGGCTGGATGCTCTACAATGAGCGCGAAAACCCACTCTATGAATACTATGACCGCTTGCTGGAACTGGCTAGAGAGTTTGATGTGACGCTGAGCCTGGGGGATGGAGTGCGTCCCGGTTGCCTGGCTGACGCTACTGACCGGGCCCAGGTAGAGGAGTTAATCGTTATCGGAGAGTTGGTGCCACGGGCTCAACAAGCTGGGGTTCAGGTAATGGTTGAGGGTCCGGGGCATCTGCCCTTGAATCAAATTGAAGCTAATGTTCGCTTACAGAAGTCTATCTGCAAGGGAGCTCCCTTCTATGTTCTGGGGCCGCTGGTGACCGATGTTGCCGCCGGCTATGACCATATTACTGGAGCTATCGGTGGGGCTGTTGCTGCCGCTGCTGGCACCGATTTTCTGTGCTATGTAACGCCATCGGAACACCTTTCTTTGCCTGAGGCTGAGGATGTAAGGCTGGGGGTAATCGCCTCGCGTATCGCTGCCCATGCTGGCGATATAGTTAAAGGGGTAAAGGGCGCCGAGGAGCGAGATAGGAAAATGTCTATAGCCCGGAAGAAGCTTGACTGGTCAGAACAAGCTAAACTCTCCTTATACCCTGAGCGGTCTCGCCAGGTCCACAGCCGGCATGCTTTGGCTGGAGAGGCTTGCAGTATGTGTGGCGACTTCTGTGCTATGGGATTGATGGAAAAGTATTTGGGGGTCTCATCAACCAAGTGCTAACTGGTGACGCAATAAAAAGGTAATGTTGCCGTAGGAGAGCACCTAGCTAATAGACGGAGAATTGAAATTGTATGATGTGGCAGTTATCGGCGGTGG
>DCWM01000051.1 GCA_002335405.1 Dehalococcoidia bacterium UBA2162 | reverse complement strand
CGCGTAGGATAAAACTCCAGGGGATTGTCGATACCTTCTCCTATCGCCTCAAAAAAAGTAAGCCGGCCCACGATCGAAGTGACGGCAACAGCTGCCACAACACCGGCACTGGCTTTCAAAAAATCCCGTCGCGTTAGTTTACGGCGTCCCATTCTCGCTCTACCTCCAAACCTCTAAAGTCATGAAAATTATCCTTTGCCCCTTTTCGAGAGCATTACGAACCACTGTAATATTTCCTTACAAGGCAGCCGATAGTGCCCACAATCCCGCCATACCCATGATGAATACGAAAGCACCTATCGGCAAAAAGGCTCTAAAGGCAACTTCTCTATCTGCAAACATGCGCCCGGCCAGCTTATAGGCAATATAGAGACTAAAGGCGAAGCCAACGCAAACCAGCACCAGCTGCACCATAAATGTCTGGTCAGCCGACAGAAGCTGCTTTACGGTAACCTCTTGAACATAAGCACGATTCAGTGGAAAATCCTGAGCTAAGCCAATCGTCACATCAGGGATTGCACCCCATGTTCGGAAGACATGGTCTATGATATCAGAGATGAACTTAAACACCCCCAGAGGTAGTAACGCATAGCCGAAATGGGCCACGAAATCTTTGGTTGTGATGTTCTTGACGCCACTGAACAACTTAGACAAGTAGCTAAAGCCAAACATAAGAAGTATCGCAGCGGCGACGCCAGACAGATAGAGAACCCCTATACCCACTATCCTGGGCCAATCGTTGGGGGGCGTCCCGGGCGGCAGAATCTCACCAAAAAAGGACCTCACCTGAGGAAGGAAGAGGACAATGAAGAGAGAAACCATGGTAACTACCGTAGCTATGATTACGGCGCCTATGGACTCATCAAGTCTGGCTTTTGTTCTACACCACAGGTCTTGCCCCCATCGTCTGAACCTCAACTTAATGTTATCGTTAGGACAGGACTTGAGACACTCGGTACAAAGAATACAGTCACGGTTTATGTCTAGTCCTTCCGCGTTATGGGAGTAACCGCAGTTCCAGCAGCGACTGGATTCAGTAGCGGCTATTTCCTGGCTAAAGCCCAGCTCAACCTCAGAAAAACCGCCTCGCTCCTCTATCTCAAGCTTCGGCATCACGACTCTTTCCTCAGACTCCTTACCATTAGCTGATGCCCTTTTAACCGGGGCAGGTCTGCCCTTCCTTAAGTCTTTTCCCTTAAGGTAACGATCAATAGAGATGGCGGCCTCCTTACCATCAGAAATAACGCCGATGACACTATCCGGCCCAGTCACCACATCGCCGCCAGCAAAAACACCCTTAAGGTTTGTTTGTCTAGTAAGCGCGTCAATCGACACGGTACCCCAATCAGTATATTCAACCTCATTGGGTAAGGTGGTTTTGTCCACTGACTGGCCGATGGCAACAATCAAGCTATCAATAGCTATATCAAACTCAGAGCCTTTGACGGGTATCGGGCGGCGGCGGCCACTGGCATCGGGTTCACCCAACTCCATTTTGGTGCACTGGACACCAGTTACTCGACCATTTTGGGTCAGGACTTTAACCGGCGCTACCAGGAGATTGAATTTGACCCCTTCTTGTTCCGCTTCCTCTACTTCTTGCCTAATAGCCGGCATTTCATCCCGGGAACGGCGATAAAGAATTGAGACATCACCCACCAAGCGCTTGGCAACTGAGGCGGCATCTATAGCGGCATTACCACCGCCGATAACGGCCACCTTCTTCCCAAGTTCAACCTTCTCGCCAGAATTTACCCGTTTCAGGAAATCAAGGGCATGGATTACTCCCTCGGCGTCTTCACCGGGAATGCCGAGCGCGGGACTCTTACTGGCACCAACTCCCAAGAAGACGGCCTTATAGCCCTGATTATGATTAAAAATATCATCCAGGTTTTTCACCAGACTATCAGTCTTTATCTCGACGCCCAACTCTTCAAGATAGCCAATCTCGCCATCCAGAATCTCCTGGGGCAAGCGATAGTCCGGGATACCATAACGTAAGAGGCCGCCGGCTTTAGGAGCTGCTTCGAAGACGGTAACCGGGTACCCTTGCCTGAGCAGGTCATAGGCACAGGCCAGCCCCGACGGCCCGGAGCCAATAACAGCCACCTTATCCCTCTTTGTCTTTTTAAGGGGTTTTACCTTTTCTCGACCCGCTTCTAATTCATGGTCAGCTATAAAGCGCTTCAGAGAACGAATGGATACATGCCCATCAGCCACCGACCTTTCGCAATCTGTTTCGCAGGGATGATTACAAACCCGCCCTAAAACCCCAACAAAGGATGTAGTTTCTCGATGCAGCTTAAGGGCTTCTTTGATCTTACCCTTTGAAACAAGGTTTATATAGCCATCACTATTGACTCCGGCAGGGCAGGCAGCATGACACCGTGGATAACCTTGTTCGTTGATGGTAAAGCTGCAGTGACGCAGCAACATTGGGCAACCATAGGTATGCTCACTGCCATTAATGCATGCCTTAGAATGGCACTGGTCACAGATCTCTTTTTCCTTTCTCCGAATCTCGAAGGGAGCAAACATAGAGGAGATGCCGATAAAGAGGGTGATAGGGCATAGGTAACGGCAATATATCCTTCGCTCAAAGAGAAGGTCTACCCATATTGCCCCCACAATCATCACCATAATAAGAACGACGGTGAGGAGAGGACTGTTTGAAAGCCCGTAGCCGGCATCTAAGTAAATGAAGACGGTGAAGAAACCTACGGGTAACCATAGATTCCGCAACCGGCGAGGCCACGTGAGGTTGAGTTCTAGACCCCACGACGTCTTCCACCACAGGCTGCGCCTCGTTATCCACTCCCCGATAGCGCCAAAGGGGCAAGTAATGCACCAACCACGGCCGACGATGACATAGAGTAAAATCAACACCCCCCACCAGACCACCCAGGTAAATACCATACCCCAGTTATACCCTGCATGCTCGACACCGTATACGATGGTGGTAGCAGCTAAAACAAAAATAATCAGCGATGGTGCAATGATAAAAAATTGGAGAGGATGAAATTTCACTAGGCGCCTGATGAGGCCAAACTCCATTAAGTCAGTCGTAAGTGTCCTAAACAGCTGTCTCATCTTTCTTTACGCCCTCCAATAACAACGAAGATAGCAAACATGCCCGCCATAATTACGGTGGCGGCATAGGGCAAAACCTTTCCTATCTCAAAACTAGGCTCACCAATAAGTATGATCCCCTTCATATAGGGATGCCCAATACCACAGAAGATGCTGCAGTACATAGTATAGGTTCCCTCAGGCATATCCAATGGTATCTCTACTTCACGGACTATCCCTACGTCAGGGTTTAGAGCTAGGTTAACACCCAACTCATTTATGGAAAAGCCGTGCATAATGTCTTGACTAGTAACGACAAACCTAATCCTGTCTCCAGGGTCTACCTTAAGGGCTGCTGGGGTATAAACCCATTGCTGCGCTTGTATCTCAAACTCCCTAACTCCATTGACAAAAACCCCTTCCACCACAGGCCCACCCCCTACTACATTTGTGACTCCATAAGCTATGCCACTAGTAAAAAGGACACTGACAAGTATCGTTATAGTAACGAGTAAAGCCTTCCCAGCGTAAACGCCTCCAGACCTTTGGGGAACTTTTTGGACTTTTTCCTTTTCGTCAGCCAATTCTCAACCTCAACAGTAAGAATTATTCTGCGCTAACCCGCAGTAACCCGGATGATGTACGTTACCTCTGTAAGAACAACTGCTGGCTTCCATTAATGTCCATCCAGTTGGAACATAGAACACAGCACTGCCTTCATCATACTCTATCATCTTCTTTATTACAAGACCCAAACAAGATACTAATCCCGATATATTTCAACAGATTACAGAGAGGTTAAATCCTTGTATTATTGTCGTATTATAATATCCTAACGTAGCATCCCTGTCTACTACTGATGTCCGGAAACCTCAGGATTGTATCATCTAACGGAGACTTTGTCTGTCAAAAAGGTGACAAAAAACGGCGAGCATGTTACTATGACTTAAATATCTATGCAGCAAACAGGTAAAGTATGCTGACTACCACCTCTATAAGTCTTCTGGAATCTATCCCTTATTTGGCTAGCCTGAACCCCAAGACTAGGGATAGGCTGCTAGCCTCCGTAACGAAGCGCTCTTTTAGCAAAGGTGAGCTAATCATACTAGAAGGAGAGCCCTGTCCCGGTGTATTCGTGATAGTGTCCGGGATGGTGAAACTCTACCGTACCTCAATGAGAGGGGACGAACAGATAGTGCGCATTGTATATCCCAAGGACTACTTTGAATGTGCCCCTATTTTTGACCATAGACCCAACCCAATGAGTGCTCAGGCGATAGAAGCAACCAAAGCCTACCTCTTACCAGCACCTGATTTTTGGGCGGCACTCAGCACCCAGCCCAAGGCACTTTTAGAAATGCTGGCTATTATTTCATTAAGGTTGCGCTCGCTTCTTAACATGGTAGATGACTTTTCCTTCAAGCGGGTACCTTCTCGTTTAGCTAACTTACTTCTCCAGCTGAGTGGATGGCAGAACGACGCATCGGAAGACATTTGGAACGAAATGGGTATTCCTAATGTAGCATCACCTTCCCTCACCAACCTAACCCAGCAAGATCTAGCGTGCATGCTGGGTTGTTCTCGACAGACGATAAATAGTGCTCTACAAGAACTGAGACGAGACAACATTATCGAGATGGATGGGCACCGTATCGTTCTCCTGAAACCAAAGGATTTGAAACAACTTTAAGGGAAGATATTCTAGAGAGGGGATGCCCCTCTTAAATGTCCCAGAGTTAAGGACAGGCGGGGGATAAGGTTTCTGCAAACCTTCCTGCTATACTGATAGTATGGAAAAACTTAGAGCTGGTGCCCAAAAGCTGGGCTACCGCCTCACCCCAGAACAGCTTGAGCAATTCTCAATATATTATCAGGAACTGGTGGACTGGAACCAACGTCTCAACCTGACCAGAATAATCGACTACGAGGAGGTGCAAATCAAGCACTTTCTCGATTCCCTCACGGTAACCCTAGCCTTGAAGTCATCGACAGCTAGTAACCACCCACGCCTACTTGATGTCGGCACCGGGGCCGGTTTCCCCGGAATACCGCTAAAAATTCTATTACCTCATATCAGCCTGGTACTACTTGAAGCTACTGCTAAAAAGACCACCTTCTTACACCATCTCAAAGAGAAACTGGGGCTGCATGGCATCGAAATCGTCGTTGACCGAGCTGAAGAAGTCGCCCATCTAGAACAATACCGGGAGAGGTTTGATATCGTCCTTTCCCGGGGCGTTGCTTCGCTGCCAACCCTAGTTGAATTGACCCTACCTTTCTGTACCATCGATGGTCAATTTATTGCCCAAAAGAAGGGGGGCATTGAACAAGAAATCAGCCAAGCTACTAAAGCCATCAGCACCCTGGGCGGCAACTCCGGTAAAGTCGAAGTAATAAAAATAGAGCTAGAAGAGTTTACCAATGAACGTTATCTGGCAATCATCGGTAAAGTATCACCCACCCCGGCACAATACCCCCGACGTCCGGGCCTACCGGCGAAGAGACCGATAGTACGAGATGGAGACTAAAAGAAGACGCGACTAAGAGAATAAAGTTGCTAAACACACCGAACAATAGTAAAATACTACGAGACTAATATACCCACCGGCGGGAGGCAGACATGGAAACGGGAACCTGGAAGGTTAAGACTGGCCTCGCCCAGATGCTTAAAGGCGGGGTCATCATGGACGTCGTCACAGTCGAACACGCCAAGATTGCCCAAGATGCCGGAGCCTGCGCCGTAATGGCGCTGGAGAGAGTCCCGGCTGATATCCGCGCGGCGGGTGGTGTAGCACGCATGTCCGATCCGGTAGTGATTGAAGCGATTATGAAAGCCGTTTCAATTCCGGTAATGGCCAAGTGCCGTATCGGCCACTTCGTGGAGGCTCAAACTTTACAAGCCCTCGGCGTGGACTATATCGACGAATCAGAGGTGCTTACCCCGGCAGATGAACACTATCACGTCTGGAAGCACGATTTTAAGGTACCGTTCGTCTGCGGCTGCCGTGACTTGGGTGAAGCCCTGCGCCGGATTGGCGAGGGAGCGGCCATGATACGAACCAAGGGCGAAGCCGGTTCCGGAGATATTGTCGAGGCGGTCAGGCACTTGCGGGCCGTTACGGATGGAATTCGCGACCTGGAACATAAGCCCCAGGAGGAACTGATGGCGGCCGCTAAGGATATGGGCGCCCCATTTGAACTGGTGCTTGAGGTACACAAAACGGGGCAACTGCCGGTGGTTAATTTTGCCGCCGGAGGAGTAGCTACCCCGGCCGACGCAGCCCTGATGATGCAACTGGGAGCCGATGGAGTTTTCGTAGGTTCGGGAATATTCAAGTCAGATAATCCTTCCGAAAGGGCCAAGGCAGTCGTCAAGGCGACCACACACTACCAGGACGCGGCAATTATCGCCGAGGTTTCAAAAAATCTTGGCGGCGCTATGGCCGGAATAAATGTGAAACAACTCAAACCGGATGAGATGCTAGCCTCCAGAGGCTGGTAGGCCGGGAAGAGCAGCAGTCAGACGAGGAAAGCAGTATGAAGATAGGTGTCCTTGCCTCGCAAGGTGCCTTTGCCGAACACATCGCCGCATTGGGTGAACTAGGAGTGGAAGCCGTGCCCGTCCGACTGCCTCGAGAACTCGATGGCCTGGACGGGCTAATCATTCCCGGCGGAGAAAGCACTACTATCAGCAAGCTAATGCTGGACTACAATCTGCTAAGCGAGATAAAAAACCTGGCTGAGAACGGACTTCCCATACTGGGAACCTGCGCAGGAATGATAATGCTGGCTGACAAGGTGCCTGATTCCAGGGTAGAACCGCTGGGACTGATGAAGATAGGAATCAGGCGTAATGCCTTCGGCAGGCAAAAGGAAAGTTTTGAGACCGAGCTCCCCATAGCGGCCCTGGGAGAGAAACCGTTTCCGGCTGTATTCATCCGGGCACCGGTGATCGAAGAGTCTGATGAGGGCGTGGAGGTGCTGGCCAGGCTGAAAGACGGAGCCATTGTTGCCGCCAGGCAGGGTAAACTGCTGGCCTCCGCCTTCCACCCCGAATTAACCGGCGACCTAAGGTTTCACCAGTATTTTCTGAATATGATTACCGAAAACGGGGAATCCGGAAGAGAAAGTACAGCCGGAGAGAGGAGATAATGGAGAGAAGCGAGCTAGCAGGGAGGATTTACGACGTTTCCCATCTGGAGGGTAAATTCCAGCTGCGCTCAGGCCAGATTTCCAACGAGTATTTTGACAAGTATCTTTTCGAATCAGATCCGGAGCTGTTAAGAGCGATTGCCGTTCAACTGTCCGCCATGATACCGGATGAAACCGAGGTGTTGGCCGGACTTGAGATGGGCGGAATACCGATTGCCGCCGCCCTTTCAATGCAAACCGGCATTCCGGCCGTATTCGTCAGAAAGCAGGCCAAGGAATACGGCACCTGCAAACTGGCCGAAGGCATCGACGTGGATGGAAAAAGAGTCTGCATTATCGAAGACGTGGTCACCACCGGCGGACAGATAGTCCTGAGCGCCAACGACCTACGACAACTGGGGGCGGACATTAAGTGTGTAGTAGCTGTCATATTACGCGATACCAGGGGCAGAGAAAACTTGGCCAAAGAGGGTCTTCAATTGTTCCCCTTATTTACCATGGAGGAGCTAAAAGCCAGCCGTATTCCGTGAAAAAGATTCAAGGAGTCCAAATCAAGGGGAGAGATTTTGCAGAAAGAAATTACTGACGACCTTGATACCCTGCTAGATATATTACCCCCCCAATTTCGTGAGTCTTTAGGTCAACAAGACGACGTCCACGAGCTATTGGAGGTCATCCTGGATCTGGGGAGACCGCCGGAAGCCCGCTTTCCTCACCGGGAGATGGTGCTCAGCCCCGAAGAGGTCTCCGAACAGGACATCGAGCATGTCGTATCCCGAATCGGCGGTTTTGGAGATGACAATCGGGCCGGGATAGAACGTACCTTGCACCGCATATCAGCTATCCGCAATCGACAAGAACGTATTGTCGGGCTCACTTGCCGGGTGGGCAGGGCTATCTTCGGTACGATAAAAGTGATTGAAGACCTGATTGAATCGGGCAAAAGCGTGATGCTACTGGGCCGGCCGGGAGTGGGCAAGACCACTATGTTACGGGAAGTAGCCAGAGTACTGGCCGATAATTTCAATAAAAGAGTCATTATTGTCGATACCTCAAACGAGATTGCCGGTGATGGTGATATTCCCCATCCGGCAATTGGACACGCCCGGCGGATGCAGGTAGTTACCCCTACCATGCAGCACGCGGTGATGATTGAAGCCGTAGAGAACCATATGCCTGAGGTGATTGTAATTGATGAGATTGGCACCGAACTTGAAGCCCAGGCAGCCAGAACTATTGCCGAGCGCGGTGTTCAACTTGTCGGTACTGCCCACGGTAATACCCTGGAAAACCTGATGATGAATCCCACCCTGGCTGACCTTATCGGCGGTATTCAGAGCGTAACCC
>DCWM01000044.1 GCA_002335405.1 Dehalococcoidia bacterium UBA2162 | reverse complement strand
AAGATACGGTCGACCAAGCCGATGATAGCGGAAGCCGCTGGTACAAAACTGCCAATCTGTGCCAAGAGTACAATCAAGGCTACTTGTTTTAGGTAGGTTGACTTCCCGGCCATATTGGGACCAGTCAAAACAATCAGTTGGGTGTCATGGCTAGCGAGATAGGTGTCATTAGGTACGAAGCTACTGCCCAGCAGGTTCCTCTCCACCACCGGATGTCGCCCTTCTTTGATAGTTATCTCCTGCCCCATTGTTAGTTTAGGACGGATATAGCTCTGGCGTACGGCTGTTTCCGCCAGACTGGAGAGCACATCGATATGGGCGATAGTATCGGCGGTTGCCAGAATATGCTCGCTAGAGAGGGCCACCTGGTGGCACACTCGGCGGAAGAGAACCCATTCTAACTCGCTAATTTGGTCGCGAGCGCTGAGAATAAGTGATTCATACTCTTTTAGCTCTGGAGTGAAGAAGCGCTCACCGCCGGCCAACGTCTGCCTGCGGATATAGTGTTGGGGGACCTGGGGGAGATTGTGTTTGGAGATCTCAATATAGTAGCCGAAGACGCGATTGTAGCCAACCCTGAGCGACTTAATCCCGGTCTTTTCCTGTTCCTGGCGTTCCAGGTTAGCCAGATACTGCCGGGCGTTCTGTGAAGTAAGCCGGATGTTATCCAGCTCTTCTGAGAAACCCTTTCGGATGACACTACTTTCGCCGATACTGGAAGACGGTTCGTCAGCGATTGCCTGAGTAATCAAATCAACTGTCTCCGGATAGGGCTTAAGTTCCTTTAAGGCTGATGCACCGGGACTACCCTCCATTATTGTTATCAGCCTAGGAATCATTTCTAGGCCACTGCTCAGCGCCACTAACTCACGAGGTATGACTATATTGCTACGTACGCGATTAATCAGTCGTTCTAAGTCGGACATCCTAGTTAACAGAGTAGTTGTTTCATTCCGCGCCAGCGTATTTTCGTAGAACCAACCGATGGCATCCTGTCGCCTGCCTAATTTCGTAATATCAAGGAGGGGCTGTCCCAGCCATCGTTTCAACAACCGGCTACCCATCATCGTTTTGGTCAGGTCAATGACCGAGAGTAATGAGTCCCGACCACGTTCAGGATTGTTGCAGAAAAGTTCTAGGTTTCTCTGCGTCTGTTCGTCCAATAACATAAAGGTTTCTGTAGAATAGGTGGTTAGGCGTATCAGTTGTCCGACGGAGCCCTTTTGTGTTTCCTGGATGTAGTGAATAATAGCGCCCGCGGCACTGATGGCCAGCGGTAAATGAGCGCAACCATAGCCATCAAGAGTGGTGACACCGAAGTAGTCGAGCAATGTCTTTTGTGCCGTCTCTGGCTCGAACCAGCAGTCATTAAGACGGGTGACTGGCGCCGATAGTTCTAACGAGGTTAAATCAGCTCCCTCGGGGACAATTATCTCTGAAGGCTGGACCCGTTCGAGTTCCGAGAGGGTACGTGGAAGAGATAGCTGGGTGGTAGCAAAGTCACTCGTGGTGATATCAACATAGGCGATGCCGGCGGTCTCGGTGCTCAGAACCAGGGCAGTCAGATAATTGTTCCGTTTACTGTCTAATAGGTTTGGATCAACGACAGTACCAGGCGTGACCACACGGACAACCTCGCGGTCGATGATGCCTTTAGTCTCACCGGGCTCGGTAAGCTGCTCGCAGATTGCTACCTTGTGACCGTGATTAACCAACCGGCCTAGATAGTTATCCAGGGCGTGATAAGGGATACCGGCCATCGGGATACGATGTCCTTTGCCCATCTCCCTTGAGGTGAGGACAATGCCAAGCTCTTTGGCGATAATCCGAGCGTCATCGTCAAAGGTCTCATAGAAATCGCCGAGGCGGAAGAATACAATTGTCTGCGGGTATTTGTGCTTAATGTCCAGGTACTGCTGGCGGATGGGGGTTTGACGCTCTCTCATGCCAGTATTTTACAGCAGAAAGCAGAGAAGATGAAAGGAATGCTCTAGCCTACTTCTTTTCTCTCTTCTGCCTTCATTCTGAGGGAGGGGAAGGGACCAGCGGGATAGGTTAAAAATCATTCTCTTAAAAATCTATCCATATCGGCGGCGGCGCGTTTGCCGGCTCCCATGGCGCTGATAACGGTGGCGGCGCCGGTGACGATATCGCCCCCCGCCCAAACCTTAGGCTTTACCGTTTTACCGATAGTCTCATCGGCGATTACAGTACCGTGACGGGTTGTACTGAGGCCGGTAGTAGTTTGAGCGATCAGGGGATTTGGTGTTGTTCCCAGAGCTACTATGACCGTATTAACAGGAATTATAAACTCGCTGTCGGGTTTAGGAATAGGTCGGCGTCGTCCGCTCTCGTCAGGGTCACCAAGCTCCATCTGAATACACTCTATACCTACCACCGCACCCTGTTCATTACCGAGGAACTGTTTGGGGTTGGTTAGGAATTTGAAAATAACTCCCTCTTCCATCGCGTTTTCTACCTCTTCTCTCCGGGCAGGTAACTCGGTTTCGGAGCGGCGATAGACCACATAGACCTCTTTAGCTCCAAGCCTGAGAGCACACCGGGCGGCATCCATGGCCACATTGCCACCGCCAATCACCGCCACCTTTTTTCCAGTCTTCAACGGAGTATCATATGCGGGGAAGCAGTACGCTTTCATCAGATTGACCCGGGTCAGAAACTCATTGGCGGAGTAAATACTATTAAGATTCTCACCGGGGAGATTCAAGAACATTGGTAATCCCGCACCGGTGCCGAGAAATACAGCGTGATAGCCATCTTTAAGTAGTTCGTCAATCGTGGCTAGCTTACCCACCACCGCGTCTAGTTCCAGCTTTACGCCTAAGGAGGTAACATAATTAATCTCTTCCTGGACAATTTCGTCAGGTAGGCGGAATTCCGGGATGCCGTACGTTAAGACGCCGCCAGCAGTATGTAAAGCCTCGAAGATAGTCACACTATGTCCCAGCCTAGCCAAATCAGCCGCGGCGGTTAATCCGGCTGGGCCTGAGCCGACCACCGCTACCCGTTTACCCGTTGGGGGGGGCAGGTTGGAGGCGACACTAACTGCTCCTTTGTTCATCCGCTCCCAGTCGGCGACATAACGCTCTAAGCGGCCAATAGCTACGGGTGCTCCTCTCTTCCCTATGACGCAGACCTCCTCACACTGGGTTTCTTGTGGGCAGACCCGCCCACAGATACCAGGCAGACTATTCTTGCGTTTCAGTACTTTTACTGCCTCCGGTAAGTTGTTTTCCTGGAGAGCCTTAATAAAATCGGGGATATCGACACTTACTGGGCAACCACTGGCGCAAGGGGATTTAGCGCACAGGAGGCAGCGATTGGCTTCAGCCATCGTCTGCTCGACGCTGTAACCCAACGCTACTTCGTTGAAATTTTTGCCCCGCGCTTTAGAGTCTTGATGGGGCATCTCTTCACGGTTAAGATTTAATTTTGGCATAGATGTATCTCTGGACTACTATGCGGAAACAGGATGCTTTGCCAGCCACTGATCGAAAGAGAGCTTCTCTTCTTCAATATACATACGTTCACGGGTGGCGAGTAAATTCCAGTCGACTTTATGCCCATCGAATTCAGGTCCATCGATACAGGCGAATTTAGTGACACCGCCAATGCCTACCCGGCAAGCACCGCACATACCAGTGCCATCGACCATGATGGAGTTCAGGCTGACAATGGTTTTCACACCGAAGGGTAGGGTGGTTTTAGCACAGAACTTCATCATCACTCCGGGTCCGATGGCGGTGACACGATTAATCTTCTTGTCACCTTCCAGTAGTTCTTTTAGGGGTACGGTCACTACTCCTTTGCGGCCATAAGAACCGTCATCAGTCGTCACGATCAGATGGTCACTGACACTGCGTAGTCTGTCTTCCCAAAATAGGAGTTCCTGGTGGCGTGCTCCCATGATAGTAATCACCTTATTCCCGGCATGCTTTAACGCTCGCGCAACAGGAAATATAGGTGCCACGCCAACGCCACCGCCAACACAGACTACTGTACCAAATTTCTCAATATGGGAGGGTAGCCCTAAGGGACCAACAAAATTAGCCAGGGTATCGCCGGTACCAAGTGTCGCCAGACGGGCAGTAGAGGTACCGACTTGCATGAAGATAATGGTCACACTGCCCTCTTCCTCATCCCAATCGGCAATAGTTAGGGGGATACGCTCACCCTTTTCATCAATTCTGACGACGACGAAATGACCGGTTTGCGCCTTTTTGGCGACTGCCGGTGCGGCTACCTTGAATAAATGAATATTAGTCGTTAAATCTTGTCTAAGCAGGATCGGATACAAACAGTTATTACCCCCCCCCAATAAACCATGATAATTATAACATTTTTGGCCTTCGTTAACTAGTTATCGGTGGTGACTTTTCTCGATTCTGACGGCGCAGGCCTTCAGTTCGGGAATTTTCGCTACTAGGTCAAGAGCGGTATTGGTCAGGATGTTAGTTGAGCTCTCGGCAAAATGGAAATCCATGTAAACTACTCCCGCTGGTGACCATTCGGTTACTCTGGCTTTAGCTGGCACCTCACCACGGCGAGAGATAACCTTAAGTATATCGCCATCGACAATACCCAAAGCGTCGGCATCGATGGGATTAATTTCGACTAGTCCCTCATTGAGTAAGGTATTGAGTCCTTTCACCTTACGGGTCATTGTGCCTGTATGGAAATGGAATAATCGGCGTCCGGTGGTGAGTACCAGCGGATAGGTTTTATCGGGTAGTTCCGCCGATGGTCGGTACTGTAGCGGCGTAAACCGTCCCTTGCCTCGGGTGAAGAGTTGGGTATGAAGAATGGGTGTTCCCAGATGGTCCGGAGTTGGGCAGGGCCACTGTAATCCTCCCTTCTGCAGGCGACGGTAATTGATGCCGCCGTAGATTGGCGTCAGATGAGCAATTTCATCCATTATCTGTGATGGGTTCTCAAAATCAAAGCCCTTGCCTCCCATGCCCCGCGCAATCTGGCAAATAATCCACCAATCGGGTCTGGAGGCGCCGATGGGTTCAATTACCTTTCTTACCCGTTGCACTCTTCGTTCCGTATTAGTGAAGGTGCCATCCCTCTCAACGAAACTGGCCGAAGGCAGGACAACATCCGCCAGTCGTGCCGTCTCCGAGAGGAAAATATCCTGCACCACCAGGAATTCTAGAGTCTCTAATGCCTTTCGGACATGGTTTGCATCCGGATCACTCAATATTGGGTTCTCCCCGATTAGATGAATTGCCTTAATCCGCTTGTGGTGAGCCGCGTCAAATATCTCGGTTAATGTCAGACCCTGCGTCGGATTTAAGCTGACGTCCCAGGCGGCTTCGAATTTCTGACGGACTGTCTCATTAGTCGTCTGTTGATAGCCAGGAAAAACATTGGGTAGGCTGCCCATGTCGCAAGCACCCTGGACATTATTTTGTCCTCGTAAGGGATTAACCCCGCTCCCCGGACTACCGATGTTACCAGTGAGCATCGCCAGATTAGCGATAGCCAGGACATTATCCGTGCCGTGAGAATGCTGCGTGATACCCATCGCGAAAAGGAGTGACGCCGGCTTATTGGTGGCGTATATATGGGCAGCCTCCGATATTTTGTCTTTAGGAACGCCAGTAATCTGCGTTACCGTATCAAGGGTGAAGTTCTGTAGTGATTTCTTGAAGGCATCAAAATTTTCACAACGTTCGGTAATAAAGGCTTGGTCCATCAGGTTTTCGTCAACAATCGTCCGCGCCATACCCATGAGCAGGGGGACATCGGTACCTAGACGTGGTCGTAACCAGAGGTCGGCGAAACGGACTAGCTCGATTTCCCGCGGGTTTATGATAATAAGCTTGGCACCACGTCGTACCGCTTTCAGTACCTCCAAAGCGGTTACCGGATGTGACTCACTAGTGTTGGTTCCAATGATCAGAATACAGGCGGCTTCGCCAATATCATGAATGGAATTGGTCATTGCCCCACTACCGAAGACTCTGGCCAATCCGGCTACGGTGGGTGAATGGCACAGACGGGCACAATGGTCAATGTTATTCGTCCCTAGTACCGCCCGGCCAAATTTCTGGGTAACATAGTTTTCTTCATTAGTGCATTTGGCGGAAGCAATGATTGCGACCTCATCCTTGTGGTAATTGGCCAGTCGGCTCGTTACCAGATTCAGAGCTTCGTCCCAGCTTGCTTCGGTAAGCTTACCATTCCGCTTTATTAGAGGCGTCGTTAGACGCTGGGGATGGTAGACAAATTCAGTAATACCAAAACGACCTTTGACACAGACTTGTCCTCGATTCACCTCGTTCTTTTCGTGGGGAAGAACTTCAATGATTCTGTTCTTTTTGAGTTGAAGTGATAATTGACAACCAACTCCGCAGTAGGGGCAGGTAGTCACGACATCTCGATCGGCTAAACCTGCCCACTCTCGTGCTCGTTCGGTAAGAGCCCCGGTTGGGCACGCATCAACACAGGCTCCGCAGAACTGGCACCCCGATTCCTGTAACGGTCGGCCAAAAGCCGTGCCGATAACTGTTTTGATGCCACGTTGGGTAAAGGTAATGGCTGTCGCGCCACGCACCTCGTGGCAAATTCGCACACAGCGACCGCAAAGGATGCACATGTTGTAATCCCGGTCAAAGAAAGGGTCATTTCGATATGTCGGTCGCTTTTTATAAATATAGGGTAAGGTAATTTCCTTCATCCCTATATTGGCAGCTACCTTCTGTAATTCGCAGCGTCCGTTGGTTGGACAGGTAATACAGCTGTAGGGATGATCGGTGATGGTAAGCTCTAATATACCTCGTCGGAGCTCCTGAAGCTGAGGCGTATTTGTCTTTATTACCATACCGTCGTTGACTGGTGTGGTACACGATGTGGGAAAGCCACGCATTCCCTCAATTTCGGTAATACATAAACGGCAAGCCCCGAACGGAGTTAAAGCTGGATGATAACACAGGGTTGGAATATAGATGCCGGCCATCTTGGCCGCTTCTAGTACCGTCATCCCGGCTCTACCCGTGATCGGTTTGTTATCGATAGTTATCTTAATTTTATCCATCGGATCTATTTAATAATAGGTTATCTCTAAGCAGAGTCTCTTTGACGAGACGAGACTAATACTTTTGGCTTAGATTCGAGCTGTTTCTTTGGTGGTAATGGAACTGGTGGGAGTTCACACCTGAGGTCGCACTGGAGACATCGTTCCGCCTCACTGATGCCTTCAGTTTTACTGTATCCAAACTTTACCCTGGTAAAATTATTAGTTCGTTCTTCTACAGGTAAGCACGGCATTGGCAGGCGCGGTTTATCAGCGAAATCTTCCTGTCGACCTAGATAGGGATTAGTCTTCTCAACTTTAATCAGCGTTTCTTCTATTTCTCCATTACCCCCTAGGTATTTATCTATTGAGCTGGCGGCTTTTCTGCCGGCGGCGATTGCCTCTATCACTGATGCTGGTCCACTTACCACGTCACCACCGGCATATACCCCCTTCCTGGCGGTAGCCATTGTCTCAGGGGCTACTTTAATTCTCCCCCCTTTTTCTAGCTTTAACCCGTATTTATCGGGTACCACCGGCTCTTGTCCGGTAGCTTTTATCACTAGGTCATACTCCTTGCTAAACTCGCTGCCGGTTACTGGTACCGGTCTACGCCGTCCGCTTTCATCTACCTTACCTAATATCATCCGTATGAACTCTACCCTTAGCTTGCCATGTTCACTCGCAATCTTTGTTGGGGTCATTAGATATTCTAGTTTTATGCCTTCTTCCAGTGCTTCTTCCACTTCTTCCTCACCAGCCGGCATTTCAGCACGGGTTCGGCGATAGACAATGGTCACTTCTTTAGCTCCAAGACGAAGAGCTGTTTGCGAGGCGTCGGTAGCGACATTACCTCCACCCATCACCATTACTCTGTTCCCCACACTTACTTCCTTACCCAGGCTAACTTCTCTGAGAAAATCGACACCATCGACGACGCCAGGTGTAGTTTCTCCCTCTATCCCCATCGTTATGCCCCGATGAGCGCCGACGCTGATAAAGATAGCCTGATAACCCTGCTCGAATAACTCATCTAACGACTCTACCCGGCTATTTGTTTTGATTTTTACCCCAACATTCTCTATTTCTTTTATTTCTTTCTCTAGCACGATGGCCGGTAGTCGGTAGGTTGGTATCCCAACTCGCATCATACCACCAGTTACGGGCAGGACTTCAAATACTGTTAATTCGTGCCCTTGCTTGGTTAAATAGTAGGCGGCAGTTAGCCCGGCTGGTCCTGAACCGATTACCGCTACTCTCTTCCCCGTTGGTGCGGTGAACTTAGCTCTCTGTTTCCAGAGTCCGGTATCCTGCTCGGCAGCAAATCGTTTTAAGTCCCTGATGGCTATTGCCTTCTCTAATTCACCACGGCGGCACGGGGTTTCACAAAAATGTACACAAATATAGCCAAGTACCTCAGGGAAGGGTGCCGTCTCTCGAATCACTGCCAGTGATTCAGCATACCTTCCTTCTTTTATCAGACGAACATAGCGAGGAACATCCATATGTACCGGGCAGGCAGCTTGGCACGGAACAAGCTTGACTTCGCGCTCTTCATGTCTAATATTCCGGTCGGTTATGGCTCCAACCGGACAGACT
Organism: Dehalococcoidia bacterium UBA2162; assembly: GCA_002335405.1. Lineage (GTDB taxonomy): Bacteria > Chloroflexota > Dehalococcoidia > Dehalococcoidales > UBA2162 > UBA2162. The sequence continues at coordinate 350 of DCWM01000044.1, read as the reverse complement.
TCGGCACATAATCCGCAGAAGACACATCCCGATTCCTTAAGACTAGGCTCCCTAGTGCCAAGTACGGCTTTGCCATCTTCAAAGACATAGCCAAGGGCATCTGCCCCACGTACATCTCGGCAGACTCTGATGCATCGAGTACAGTTAATACAGTAATTGTAGTCCCGGTCAAACAGTGGGGTCTCGGTATCAACAATCGGGTATTTGGTGCCAGTATAGGGGAGTGGCCCTTCATCTATTCCAATATAGTCGGTTACCTCTTGTAATTCACAGTGCATATTCTTGGGGCAAATCACACAGCGTTCAGCTACTATTGCGCTACGCAGACATATATCAGAGGGTTGGCACCG
>DCWM01000030.1 GCA_002335405.1 Dehalococcoidia bacterium UBA2162 | reverse complement strand
GGTGGCTATACTCGTATCATCAAACTGGAACAGAGGGTGGGCGACGGCGCACATATGGTTCAATTGGAGTTGGTGAAGTAGATGGTAATGACGGCTCGGCACGATATTAGCTTGATTACAACCACGAAAATAGTCTTAATCGTGGAATACGATGGTACCAATTACCATGGTTTCCAGTGGCAAGCTAATCTACCTACGGTCCAAGAGGAAATCGAAACAGCACTGGAGAAATTAACTGGTGAAAGACTCCGGGTGGCGGCGGCAAGTCGCACCGATACTGGAGTGCACGCCCAGGGACAAGTAGTCAGCTTCCGAACAAAGTCACATTATTCCCAACAAACTTTTGTTAACGGTTTAAATTATTACTTACCACGGGATATCGCTGTTAAGACCGCACATAAAGCCGCTGATTCTTTTAATGTTCGGCGTCACGCCATCGGACGGGAATACACTTACTACATACTTAACAGCCTGACACGGTCTCCCTTAAAAGCCCCTTTCACTCACCGTGTTGAGGGAGATCTGGATATCGAAGTGATGAACCAAGCCTGTCGGGCCCTAATTGGCGAGCATGATCTAGCTTCTTTTGCCAGTGACTTCAGAGATAAGATAAAGAGCACGGTTTATGGGAAGGGAACTCGAACCATACGTCGGGTGTATCGGGCTGAATTCAGCCGGCAAGGACCCATCCAGATCTCAATCGAAGAAAACCTCGTCCTTTTTAATATGGTGGCCAGTTCCTTCTTACCTCATCAGGTGCGCAACACCGTCGGAGCTCTAATCCGAGTCGGCCAAGGTAAAATGAGTGTTAACGAATTTTATCGCATCGTTGAAGCAAAAAAAACTGGTCTGGCCGGACCAACGGCGCCGGCCTGTGGGCTATGTCTGACCCGAGTAAATTATCCACATCATTTTGAGCAAGAGAGATGATAAAAACCTATAGTACTAAGGCTTCGGATATTAAGCGAGAGTGGCATATTATTGATGCCGCGGATAAAATCTTAGGTAAAGTCGCTACTCAAGTAGCTGGCTTACTCATGGGCAAACATAAGCCGGTGTTCAATCGCCATCTAGATGTCGGTGATTATGTTGTCGTAGTTAATGCCGAGAAGATTCGTGTCACTGGTGATAAGACTAAGCAGAAATTTTATTACCGCCATTCCGGTTATCCCGGCGGCTTTAAGAGTGTCAGCTTGGGGAAAATGCTTGAAACCCACCCCACACGGGTGATTAATCATGCGGTAAAAGGTATGCTGCCACATAATCGACTCGAGGCGCAAATGATGAAACGGCTGAGAGTCTTTGTCGGTGAGGCTCATCCCTACGGGGGGCAAGTAAAGCCTACCGTAGGGCAGTCAAACACAGAGGAGATACGGAAAGCCAAGAAAACGGAATAACACACTGTCATTACGAGTCCCGATTTACCGAGACGTAGTAATCTGACGCACAATTGTTTAGCAGTAAGGGAGGTTCCTTTGAAAAAGCAAACTTACTTTCAAAAGACGGGGCGACGTAAAGAAGCCACTGCCAAGGTAAGGCTAGTACCGGGAGCTGGTACCATCACCATCAACGGTGTTCCCTTTGAGGAACGCTTCCCTCGTCTGGCTCACCGTATAACCGTTACCAGACCGTTGGTAGTCACTGAGAGTATCGATAAGTATAATATCACGGTGAAGGTGCTCGGTGGTGGGATAACCGGACAGAGTTCAGCGATTTCTCTCGGCATTGCCCGCTCTTTAGTCGCGTCCGATGAGAACCTTAAGCCCGTCCTCCGTAAGAACGGATTACTCACCCGAGACTGCCGTATCAAAGAGCGAAAGAAACCAGGCCTGAAGCGGGCACGTAAGGTAGCGCAATCGCCAAAACGGTAAAATACCCCACGGATCAAAGCTTCTTAATGGACAGCCGAGCGACAAGCCAGAGTCTACTCGATATCTATAGCCGTCTTCTCGCTGTCTATGGGCCACAAAACTGGTGGCCTGCGGGAGAGCCCTTCGAGGTCATGGTCGGAGCCATACTGACCCAATCAACCGCTTGGCGGAATGTAGAAAAAGCTATCGCCAATCTGAAAATTGAAGCGAGAGGGAGAGCCTCTCTTTCTGAGCCGGGCTCCACGGTCACATTATCGGCAGCAGCGTTACGACACCTCAGTCTCTCCGAAATCGCCGCTCTCATCTATCCTAGCGGTTACTACAACGCCAAGGCACATAAGCTGAAGGCTCTGGCTCACTGGCTGGGAGCAAGTTATGCCGATGACCTCGTCAAGCTGTTTGCCCAGAATATTCACGAACTTCGCCGCCAATTACTCTCAGTCTACGGTATCGGCCCGGAAACGGCCGATTCCATCATACTCTATGCCGCCGGACAACCAATTTTCGTCATTGATGCCTACACCCGGCGAATTACCGACCGTCTTGGTTTAGTGCCTGAGGTTCAAAGCTATACGGCTTACCAGACCCTTTTCATGAACAACCTCCCTGTTGAACCAAAACTGTTTAATGAATATCATGCCCTACTGGTACAACTAGGTAAGGATGTATGCCGTAAACAGCCGTTCTGCACGCGGTGCTGTCTAAGCCATTTATGCTATTATAATTGCGCTGGGTAATGAGTAGTTTTATGTTTACTGTCAAGACATTAGACCAAGTACGCAAAGAGATGGAGAAATGGCTTGTCGAAATAAGAAAAGTTCTCAATCACTCTCAGACAAGGCCCGAGAGTTCTACCGTTTCCAATTTAGACATTAAACTAATATACACTCCAGAAGATATTAAAGACCTGGACTTTAAAACCAATATCGGGTATCCCGGCCTTTACCCCTTTACGCGAGGAGTTCAAGCCACCGGATATCGAGGCCGACTCTGGACACTTCGTATGTTCTCCGGCTTTGGTACTGCCAGCGACACCAATCACCGCTGGCAACAATTACTCAAGTATGGAGAAACCGGGCTCAGCACCGCCTTCGATTTCCCCACCTTAATGGGTTACGATAGCGATTCTCTTCGTGCCCATGCCGAAGTGGGCAAGTGCGGCGTAGTTATCGATACCCTAGCCGATATGGAAGTCCTGACCAAAGGTATCCCTCTAGACCAGGCCTCGACCTCGATGACAATCAACCCACCGGCCAGTGTACTCTGGGCGATGTATCTGATGGCTGCGAAAAAACAAGGAGTGGGCTGGGAGAAAGTAAATGGTACCATACAGAATGACATGCTCAAGGAATTTATCGCGCAAAAAACCTTTATGTGTCCTCCCGAGCCCTCGATTCGGTTGATTAGTGATACCATCGAGTTTGGTACCAAACATGTCCCCAGATGGAACACTGTCAGCATCAGCGGTTACCACATTCGAGAAGCCGGCGCGACGGCAGTTCAAGAGTTAGCTTTCACCCTGGCAAATGGCATCGCCTATGTTCAGGATGTGATTAACCGTAAAAAGATGGATGTCGATGCCTTTGCCCCCCGACTTTCTTTCTTTTTCAATTCTCATATCGACTTCTTTGAAGAAATTGCCAAGTTCCGCGTTGCCCGCAGAATGTGGGCAAAAATAATGAAACAGCGGTTCAAAGCGAAGAACCCCCGCTCCTGGTGGCTAAGATTCCATACCCAAACGGCGGGTTGCTCCCTGACGGCCCAACAGCCTTTCAATAATGTTATCCGGACGACGACCGAGGCTTTGGCCGCGGTCTTAGGGGGAACACAGTCGTTACACACTAATTCCCTCGATGAAGTTTTGGCTTTACCCTCTGACTTTGCCGTTAACATTGCCCTTCGTACCCAACAGGTAATTGCTGAGGAGATCGGGGTGATTAATACCATCGACCCATTGGCGGGCTCTTACTTTGTCGAAACCCTAACTAATGAGATCGAGGAAAAAGCCTGGGAATATATCGAAAAGATTGACAAGATGGGGGGTATGTTGGCAGCGATTGAGCGGGGCTTCCCTCAACTTGAAATTGCCAACTCAGCTTATAAGTTCCAACAGCAGCTCGATAGTGGAGAAAAGGTGATGATTGGGGTTAATAAATATCGGAGTAGTGAAGAGACCCTTATTGAGACATTAAAGGTTGACGAAGGGGTAGAAGCAGAGCAGGTCAAACGTTTAAAAGAAATCAGGCGGGTCCGAGATAATCGTAAAGTAAAGCAGGAGCTAGCAAATCTTCGAGCCGCCTGCCAAAGTAACCAAAACGTTATGCCCTATGTCATTCAGGCCGTCGGGGAATACGCTACCGAACAGGAAATCTGTGATGTCTACCGCGAGGTTTTTGGTGAATACCGAGACCCAGGGTTTTTTTGATGAAGATTAGAAATTTATTTAGGATTTGTGTCTTAGTTATTAATTATCAGTGGAAGGAAGATTGAATCTGGAAAGAAAAGCGAGAGTACTCATCGCCAAGCCAGGCTTGGATGGCCACGACCGAGGCGTTAAGATTATCGCTCGTGCTTACCGCGATGCCGGTTTTGAGGTTATCTATACCGGCGTCCATCAAACTCCAGAGCAAATTGTCAATGCCGCCATCCAAGAGGATGTCGACCTCGTTGGTCTAAGCTGTCTTTCTGGTGCCCATCTCTATCTTTTCTCCGAGGTGATGAGGCAATTAAGAGAGAGAGGCGCCGACGATATTACCGTGATTGGCGGCGGTATTATCCCGAAAGAAGATGTGCCTAAGCTCAGAGAAGCCGGTATGAAAGAAGTGTTTCTTCCGGGAACATCCTTGGCGCAGATAATAACCTGGACTAGGGAAAATATAAAGCTAAAATAAATGTCATTACGAGAGCCAGGTGACAGTTTCTTTCCCATTACGATTCCCGCGACAGCGCGAATCTATAGGAAAAAAGGGATTACGCCTTTTTCACGGGATTACTCCCGCCTTCCGCCTGTTGCTAAATAGCCTCCTAATGATAATGCGAGTACTAGATACTCTCCTCCCGTCATGGAGTGTGAATGAAACTCTTAAACAGAGTACTAAAAGGTGACGTTCGAGCCGCGGCACAACTTATCCGTAGCCTTGAAGACGATGTGCCCGAGGCCGTCGCCGAACTTAAAGACGTCTATCTCCACACGGGACAAGCTTATATTGTTGGTATTGCTGGCGCCCCCGGCGCTGGCAAAAGTACCATACTGGAGAGTTTAATCGATATCTTCAGGAAGGGAAATATGAAAATTGGCGTAGTGGCCATCGACCCGACCAGTCCTTTGAGCGGGGGGGCAATATTAGGGGACAGGCTGAGAATGCAACGTCAAGGCGCTGACGAGGATGTTTTTATCCGCAGCCTAGCTTCTCGAGGCTGGAAAGGAGGCTTATCCAAGGCAACAATGAATACGGTCCATGTCCTAGACGCTATGGGTAAAGACATCATCTTTGTTGAAGCTGTCGGCTCGGGGCAAGGGGAAGTAGATTTTGCGCGGATAGCGGACACATCGATTGTGACTTTGATCCCCGGACTCGGAGATGAAATCCAGATGATGAAAGCCGGCATTATGGAAATGGCAGACATTTTTGTCATCAATAAGGCGGAGCGAGAAGGCTCCGACAATCTAAGAATGTCACTAGAAGCCATGCTTAGCATGACACCCCATCAACCTAATACATGGCAACCAAACATTCTCCTGACTGAAGCAATACTAAATAAGGGTACAGAACAGTTAGCTAAGGTAATTTTGAGACACAAGGACTTTCTAATCTCTAGTAACAAAATAGAGAAGTGTCGGCGTAGGCGAGCCGAATTAGAATTGACGGCGGCAATAGAAAGTACCTTACACCACCACCTAGAGACAATGAGTGGATGTCTACTAGTTAAGCTGATCGATGACCTGGTCCTACGGAAGACGGACCCCAAATCAGCAGCATTAAAAGTCATTAATCTACCTGAACAAAAATAATCTCCCCCCTCAAATCTTGCAAGAGAGTATTCGTTAGGCTTTAGCCCTGTTAAATTAAAGGCCAGGTATTCCGGCAAGGGGATCGTCTCTACTATTTAACTTGACAATGATCCGTGTCTTATCTAAACTTATCCTAGTTGGATAGGATGTTATATTTTCCTTGTTTTGCTGTCGCTTTCTTTATGCCCCATCATTCTAACATCCTTGCGCTAGAAAGGAAGGAAAGTTATGCCTAATTTTTCCTTTATGCCGCGGGAAGAGAAGTTTTTCAGATTCTTCGAAGAGAGCACCCAGAATGCGGTCAAAACGTCGCAGAAACTGAAGGAATTAGTCGACACCTGGCAGGATGTCGAAAGTAAAGTAAATGAAATCACCGATCTCGAGCATACCGGCGATACCATTACCCACCAGATCATGCAGCAATTACACCGTACCTTTGTTACCCCCTTTGACCGTGAAGATATTGCCCTATTGGCCCATTCGTTAGATGACATTACTGATTGTATTCAGGCGGCGGCAGACGCCATGCTTATCTACAAAGTAGGCCAGTCCAGAGAGAGAGCTAAGGAATTAGCCGATATCATTGTTCAGGCGACGATTGAAGTGGGAAAAGCAATGCCCAAACTACCCAGCCGCAGCGGGCTAAAACATATAGTTACACACTGCATAGAGATTAACCGTCTTGAGAATCTAGCGGACGCGGTATACCGCACCGCCATTGGCGAGCTATTTAATAACACAACGAATATCGTTGAGAGCATCAAGTGGCGGGAGATTTATGAGCATATGGAGACCGCCACCGACCGTTGTGAAGATGTAGCAAATATCCTAGAAGGTATCGCCCTAAAACATGCCTGAGCACTCCTCAGTCCTCTTTGTGGCGATAGTAGTTGTCGCTCTCATCTATGGTTTCAGTAATGGTTTGAATGATGCGGCCAATGCTATCGCAACTGTAATCAGTACTCGAGTATTGTCGCCCGTAGCGGCTTTAGGCATGGCAACCCTTTTGAATTTTGCTGGGGCAATGCTTGGACTGGCAGTTGCTCGGACAGTAGGTAAGGGGATTGTTTCACCAGAGCAAATAACGCAGTTTACTGTTATTGCCGGGGCATTGGCTGGAGCGCTCTGGATTTTCCTAGCCACCCGCTATGGTCTACCCCTCAGCGTTACCCACGCTTTAATCGGTGGGCTTGTTGGCGCTGGTGTGGCTACAGCTGGATTCGAGATTATCTTATGGCCTAAGTTCACACGGGTGCTACTTTCCATAGCCGTTGCTCCTGCCCTGGGTTTTGGCGGTGGTTTCTTCCTCAGAACAGCCCTTGCATGGCTCTTTCAAAAGTCTACCCCCTCCCGCGTTCAGAACATCTTCGGAAGACTTCAGATTCTTTCCTCCGCCTTTATGGCTTTTAGTCATGGCAGGAATGACGGACAGAACGCTCGTGGGCTTATGATGCTTGGTTTGGTTGTGTATTCCGGACAAACAAGCTACTGGGATAGCCCACCGTGGTGGATTCTTGTATTGCCGGCACTAGTTATGATGATAGGGACAGCCTGGGGTGGGTGGCGAGTAATAAACACGCTAGGAGCAAGGGTTACCAAACTACGTCCGGTTGATGGTTTCGCCGCTGAGACCTCTGGAGCCTTAGTAATTGAAGTGGCTTCACAACTAGGGATACCGGTAAGCACTACCCACTCCATTACTGGAGCCATTATGGGAACCGGCGCAACGAGACGCTTTTCCGCAGTACGCTGGGGAGTTGGCCGGACCATTATCGCCGCATGGATAATAACCATCCCCATTTGTGCAGTGCTTGGTTACTTGTTTACCTGGTTACTTAAGCTGATATCTTAGCTTACACTACAACTTCCCGAGGAATTAGCCGGCATTTCTCCGCAGCAATAATCGCCGTAATGTCGGCAACTGCCCGGTCGATTTCGCCTCCTCGATTGATGACGATATAGTCGAAGAACGATAGCTGTTTCATTTCTTCTTCGGCGGTCCTGAGACGCAAGACGAAGTCCGAAGGTAGCTCAGTATGGCGCTGTTTCAATCTAAGGCGAAGATCATCTATTGACGGCGGAACAAGGAAGATAAATACCGCTTGGGGCAAAATATTTTTGATAGTAGCCGCTCCCTGAATGTCAATCTTCACGATGGCATCCTCTCCGTTCTCCAGGGCTTTTTTTACTGCGGCTTTGGGTATACCGTACCAATTACCGTAGACCTCGGCCTGCTCTAACAACTCTTTATTCTTCATCATACTCTGGAATTGCTGAGTTGAGACGAAATGGTAGTCGATACCATTCGTCTCGTTGGGCCGTCGCTGGCGCGTGGTCAGAGTGGTAACATACTTCATAGGATAACTAGAGGCCTTCATTCGGACTAAGACAGCGTCCTTACCCACCCCGGAGGGACCAGAGAGCACGATAAGTAATGGCTTAGTTGGGCAGAGGAGTAATGGGGTCTGTCCGCTAGAGGGTGATGCCTTCATTATCACGCTCAAAAGTTAGCGGTGGGTTACCTCGATTCGGGTTAACTTCGTCAGCACGACTCCCCTGTAGTCGACCAACAATAGTTTCCGGAGTCAGGGCGGCCAAGATAATGTGACCGCTGTCTGTAACGATAACCGCCTTGGTTCGACGGCCATTAGTCATATCAATTAATACCCCTTTGTTTCTCGCCTCCTGGATAGTACGTTTGGTCGGTGCTGACTGCGGAGAAGCAATAGCTATAACCCGGTTTGTGATAATTACGTTGTTAAATCCGATGTGCACTAGTTCCATATTTACAGTCCCGCCCCCAAATTCGGATAAGATGCTGGTCCTGCGCCCCTCTATCTTATACCCTTAGTGGAAAATAGGCAACTAGGAAATTAGGTCAACCAATCTCCAACACTGAGACTTGCATTATACAAGTTTTTGATGCTAGAATGACAATTTACTGCTGGGAGTTTCATTCTGGGGGTATGAGTTTGCACGAACAGTTAGCGCTGGTTCTAGCTCCTTACCGAGGAGAAAAAGGGGCTACCATACCGGCTCTCCAGGCAGTACAAAAGGCATTAGGCTACCTTCCTGAGGAGGCAATCTCAGAAACTGCCAAATCTTTGTGTTTATCGGAGAATGAAATCTATGGCGTTGCCACCTTTTATGCCCATTTCCGATTTGAAAAAGAGGGCGAACATATGGTCCGGATTTGTTCTGGAACCGCCTGTCATGTTCGCGGCAGTCCGCGCATTGTAGAAACTCTAGAAGAGAAGCTTGGTATTCACTCCGGAGAAACCACTAAAGACCACAAATTTAGTCTAGAGCGGATTGCTTGTTTTGGCTCATGTGCTCTAGCCCCGGTCATGGTTGTGGATAAGACAATTTACGGCAGAATGACCACCACCAAGGCCAGACAGATATTAGACGAGTATCAGGACACAAAGTAATGATATTTGATAAAATCAGAAAGCAGGCTATCGCCGAGTGGGCAACTTTACAGCAGAGTCAGCAACCCCGTATTCTGCTCGGCACGGCGACCTGCGGTCGTGCCGCCGGGGCAATGTCCACCCTGGAGATAATGAACCAAGAATTAGCCCGTCATAATATTGATGCCATCGTGACCCAAGTCGGCTGTATCGGACTTTGCTATATTGAGCCTTTGGTCGATATCGTTAAACCCAACCGGCCGCGTATCTGCTATAGTTCGGTAACTCCCAAAATTATTCCGCAGCTAATCGAAGATTATCTCATCAAGGACAACCCCAGGCCTGATCTAGCGTTGGGGACTATCGGTGACGGAACAATTGAAGGTATTCCTAGGCTCTTGGATTTACCCATGCTTAAACCCCAAGTACGAATCGTATTACGTAATTGCGGGCATATTAACCCGGAAGACATCAAACAGTACATTGCCAACGATGGCTATATCGGTTTCATTAAAGCCATCAACATGGGACCGGAACGAGTTCTCGGGGAAATCAAGAAGTCCGAGTTAAGGGGGCGGGGTGGAGCTGGTTTTCCCACCGGTCAGAAGTGGGAATTTTGCCGGCGTTCTCCGGGCAAAGAGAAATATATCATCTGTAATGCCGATGAAGGTGACCCGGGGGCCTTCATGAACCGGGCACTCCTTGAAAGCGATCCTCATTCTGTATTAGAAGGTATGCTGATTGGCGCCTATACCATCGGAGCGACTCATGGTTATATTTATTGCCGGGCAGAATATCCGCTAGCTATCGAACGACTTAGTATCGCCTTGAATCAGATGAGAGAGTATGGCCTGCTTGGGGATAATATCCTAGGCGCGAACTTTAGTTTTGATATGGAAATCAAGGAAGGGGCGGGTGCTTTTATCTGCGGCGAGGAGACGGCGTTGATGGCATCTATCGAAGGGAAACGAGGTATGCCCCGACCACGCCCACCGTTTCCAGCGGTCTCAGGATTATGGGGAAAACCGACTAATATCAATAACGCCGAAACCTGGGCAAATGTGGCGCTAATTTTACAAAAAGGCTCTGAGTGGTACGACGGGTTTGGTAGCCAGACCAGTAAGGGAACGAAAACATTTGCCTTAGTGGGTAAGATAGAACGTACGGGATTGATTGAAGTACCCCTTGGTATCCATCTGCGTGACATTATTTATGAGATTGGTGGTGGTATTGCTGACGGCAAACAATATAAAGCAGTGCAAACTGGGGGGCCCTCGGGCGGTTGTTTGCCCGCCAGTTTGTTAGACAGTCCCGTAGATTATGATTCCCTAGTTAAAGCCGGCTCCATGATGGGTTCGGGAGGGATGGTAATTGCTGACGAAGACACCTGCATGGTTGATTTCGCCCGGTTCTTTCTTTCCTTCAGTCAAGCTGAGTCCTGCGGCAAGTGTGTTCCCTGCCGTATCGGTACCCACCAAATGTTCGCTATCCTAGAGCGAATCACACGGGGGGAAGGTAAGCTGAGGGATATCGAGCAACTGGAACAGTTAAGCCAGCTAGTCAAAACCACTTCCCTATGTGGTCTAGGGCAGACAGCTCCTAATCCCGTACAAACGACGCTTCGTTATTTCCGAGATGAGTATGAGGCTCACATCAATAAGAAAAAATGCCCGTCCTTAGTTTGCACCAGACTGATTAACTATTACATTCTCCCCGGCAAATGCGCGGGGTGTATGCTCTGCCTGCGTGATTGCCCAGCCAAGGCGATAGTTGGCGGACGACGGCTGGTGCATATTATTAGCCAAGAGAAATGTACCAAGTGTGGAGCTTGTCTTGATGTCTGTCCAGAACGGTTTGGCGCCGTGGTTAAGGTCTCCGGGGAAAAGGTAATAGTTCCTAGTAAGCCGATTCCAGTAGCCACATCAAAAGCTTTAAAAAATAAGGGGTAATAAACAGAATTATTTGACGAGGTTAAGTTATGGATAAAATTTCCCTGACTATCAATGACAAACCGATCACGGGTAGAGCCGGGATGACGGTGCTGGAGGTAGCTAAAGAAGCGGGTATCTATATCCCGACATTGTGTTACCATCCAGATTTATCATCATCAAAAGAAGTGCAAGCCAGTGAGTCTATCTATCGTCATACGGAGCGAATTGGAGACGACCGTTCTATGAGTAAACCCGAGGGTTGTCAACTATGTATCGTCGAAATTAAGGGCGTAGGAGATCTACCCACAGCTTGCACTACCGAGGCTACGGAAGGTATGGTGGTTTACACCGACACCCCACAGATTCAACTGAGGCAGAGGAGTAATCTAAGACTTATCCTCATTAGCCATCCCAGTTTATGTCTCGACTGCGACCGGAGGCAGCGGTGCCAACCCTCTGATATATGT
>DCWM01000055.1:13164-16553 GCA_002335405.1 Dehalococcoidia bacterium UBA2162 | reverse complement strand
CGGGTTGATGCCGTTGGCAATAATGACGCCCATTTCCGAGTCCAATACCGGCCGGATAATAGCGGCATCGCCCGGGCCATCATTATTCTTCCCTACCAGGGGTTTGAGCACATTACCACCTTGGACTTCATGGTCGTACTGGCGGATGACCCACTCTTTACTGCAGACGTTCCACGACCCGAGAACAGCGAGCAGGTCTTTGGTTAAATCCGACGGGTAAGCAAAATCCGGCTCCGGATATTCTGTCGGCGTCCATGCCGCCTCTCTCACCAGTTGTGGTCGTCCCTTATGGAGAAACTCCATACCCAAGTCGCATACCAGGTTACCATGATAACAAAGCGTGAGGCGGCGGTCGCCGGTAAACTCACCGATGACAGCGGCCAGTACATCCTCGCTAGCGAAGAGTGCCAGCAATTCTTCAACCCGGTCGGGTGGAACCGCCAGCACCATCCTTTCCTGCGACTCCGATATCCAGATTTCAGAGTAGGCCAGCCCGGCATACTTCAGGGGCACTTTATCCAGATCGACCCGCACGCCAGTGTCTTCCGCCATCTCGCCAACAGCCGAGGACAATCCGCCGCCACCACAGTCGGTGATACGACAGTACAGCCCCCGATCTCTCGCCCGGAGGAGAACATCAATCATCCTCTTCTCGACAATGGCATTACCGATCTGAACTGAAGTGTAGGAAACGACGCTCGACTCCCCGGTAAGCTTCTCCGAAGCAAAAGTAACGCCGCGGATGCCATCGCGCCCGGTTCGCCCCCCAACGACCACCACCAAGTCGCCCGGAGTTTGTTTACCTCGACGGCTCATCTCTTTGGGCAATAGCCCCAGGGTACCACAGTAAACCAGGGGATTAGCCAGGTAGCCATCGTCAAAGAGGATAGCACCATTCAACGTTGGGATACCAAGACGGTTGCCATAATCCGCCACCCCGGCGCGCACTCCCTTAAAAATACGGCGGGGGTGCAAAACCCCTTTGGGTAGTTTTTCGTGAGGAAAATCTGGTGGAGCAAAACAGAAGACATCGGTATTCAAGAGCGGCTTAGCCCCCAGCCCCGTACCCACCGGATCGCGGACGACGCCCCCGACACCAGTGGAAGCGCCGCCATAAGGCTCGACCGCCGAAGGATGGTTATGGGTCTCTACCTTAAAACAAAGCGCCCACCGGCCGTCAAAGTCGATGACGCCGGCATTATCCTCAAAAACGGAGAGACACCACGACTTGTTAAGCTCCCGGGTTACCTTCATTATCGTGCTTCTCAACAAGTTATCGATGGTTATCCCGCCGAAGAGAATTTTGTCCTTAAATGTCTTATGAACACAGTGCTCCGACCACGTCTGTGCCAGTGTCTCCAGCTCAACATCGGTAGGGTTCCGCCCCTGTTTACCAAAATAGGCGACAATGGCTTTAAACTCATCAACGTTAAAACCAAACTCCTGCCTAACTGATGACCCCGACATGTCAGGGTGAGCCGCATCTCGCCCCAGGATATTTACCTGGTTTAGCTTGAATACGTATCGCGGGTTTTCCGGAAAGACAAAACCCCCGGCGGCTGTCCCGACTTGTCGAGACTGGATAATCGGGTTGACCAGAAGCCGATTGCAAATGATGTCCAGTTGTGCTTCGGTGAGACGCCCCCATATTAAGCAGCGTCTAGCCGTTTTCACCGCTCGCACGCCAGTAATACCCAAATCCCGGATAGCCTTCATTGCCGTCTCTTCTACCGGATCGGTCACGCCAGCATTGTAAGCCACTTCGACAATATGGGGTTGAGACTGAGAAGAGGAAGGAGCCAGTGTGGGGTAACGGTAATACTGGGTCACCGGGTCAGCCAGCAAGTTCCGACCTATCAAATTCAGGTCACCAGTGGCCAAGTCCCCATCGAGCCAGTAGAGATCGACAACACGGACATCGGTAACAGTACCAATTCCCAAATCGTGGATATCTTTGACCAGCCCCGCTCCTCGGGCGTCAGGTTGGTTGCTCGTCAATCCGATTTCTATTCTATGCATCTTATCCTTACATTTCCGTTCGCCCTGAACCTGTCGAAGGGCACCATTACGGTTCGACAAGCTCACCGCAAATGTCTTATTCTAGCTTCTCATTCTTAGTAAGCCTTAGCACACGTGACTTCGATAAATAAAAGAGGGGCACCCGCCCCTCTAACCAATAGGCCTTTGAATTTACCGGAAGCTGCGACTATATTAAGAACCAAATAACTCCGTCACCCCCGTCTTTACACAATATAACACAACTACCCCCTTCTGTATATCCGCTAGTAATGATCCCAGTGAAGAGGAGAATTTTATGCCAAAAAGACTAACATAAACTTTGACAAGTTGGTAGACAAATTATTTAGATGCCTGATAAACTAGGCAAGGCTAATGACATGGAGGATGTATTCATGACGAAAAACGAAATTAATTTCAGTACAAAAGTACGACTTAATAACGGCGTTGAAATACCACTTCTTGGTTTTGGCACGGCGCAAATTCATAATGCCGGTGAACTACCTGGTGAAGAAACTGAAGAGGCTGTTCTTTATGCTCTAAGGGCCGGTTACAGACTTATTGATACCGCTAAAATATATGGGAACGAGGAAAGTGTTGGAAAGGCCATCAATAGAAGTGGCATTCCAAGGAAAGAAATTTTCATTACCACTAAACTGTGGAATTCAGATCATGGCTATGAGTCTACCATCGCTGCTTGTGAAAGTAGTTTGGAGAGGTTAGGACTTTCCTATCTTGACCTATATTTGATCCACTGGCCTGTTGCGGGACTCCGAAATAAAACATGGAAAGCTATGGAAACACTGCTGGAAGAAGGAAAATGTCGGGCCATTGGTGTCAGCAACTATATGATCTGGCATCTAGAGGAGATCCTGAACAGTTCATCGACTGTTCCCACAATTAACCAAGTTGAGTTTAGCCCATACCTCTATCAAAAGGACCTTCTAGAGTTCTGCCACTCCCACGGAATTCAACTCGAAGCATACAGCCCACTAACGAGGGGGGAGAAGTTAAGTGACCCAAAACTAGTGTCGATGGCCAGGAAATACCACAAGAGCGCGGCTCAGATTCTTATCCGCTGGATATTACAGCGAGACATAGTAGTCATTCCCAAATCATCTAAAGAAGCGAATATTCACGATAACGCCAACGTTTTTGATTTTACAATATCACCAGAAGATATGAACGTCCTTAATTCTTTTGACCAAAATCTACGAGTAGGTTGGGACCCGTCTACAGCTGAGTAGCGTAGAATTGTCAGAGCCGGCTTGCGTGGTAACTTTTGAGGAGTTCCTTCTGTACAAAGTGGTTTGAGAAGATAAGACCGTAGTATCTTAATGATAGGCTAAAGGTGATGAGGTGATGAGGTGATG
>DCWM01000055.1:0-12844 GCA_002335405.1 Dehalococcoidia bacterium UBA2162 | reverse complement strand
GTGATGAGGTGATGAGGTGATGAGATGATGCAATGGTACGGGGACCATTGACTTTGGCAAAGAATAGTGGTCTGATTAGACAAGTAGGAAAGTAATACGGTTATCGAATATCTCAGGCGCAAATGGCAAGAAAAGCTAACACACAGAGCTCTCCGGTTTTGACACCAATGGGAGATGCATCGAAGCCATCCTGGTCGGTAGTCTCATCTACCTCTTGGTCGTATAAGAATGGGTGGCGACAAATGTGGAAATACTTCTTAAGGCTCCTCCTAATAGGAATCATAGGGTTCGTCATTATCTTACCTTCTGAGATTGGGAGTGAAGAGGGCTCTGCTGTGGGATTGGGTATTCTTGGCCTTATCTATACTATCCTGGTTACTGGCCCTATAGAGTACGGTTTATCATTCGTCTACCTCAAGGCAGCGAGGAACGACGAACCGGAGATAAGGGACATGTTCAAAGCCTTTAGTAACTACCGGAATGCCGTCTTGGCTCATTTACTTGTTGTTACAATAGTTACTATCGGATTCTTCCTATTTATAATACCGGGAATTATATTTGCGTGTAAGTTTGCCTTTACGCCTTATCTTATTGTAGACCGAAGAATGGCCGCAATCGAAGCAGTCAAAGAAAGTTGGCGCATGACTCGTGGGTATACTTGGACAGTGTTCCTTATCGGTTTACTGACTATTCCTATCAGTATTATAGGGTTAATTTGCCTCATTATAGGAATTGTTCCTGCACTAATGTGGATATCAGCAACCTTTGCTTCACTCTACCACACAGTTAGTACGCCAAGTGAAGCAAAGATGGCGTAAATTATAGGAACCGTCAAGTCATTATTTATTAACTCACTATTTTCCTCTCTAAAATCGTAAACATACTCAAAAAGCTTGATCGTTCCCTTTTATAGCTCCATACCCGGTTCCTGAAGGAGTTTCAAGTACTCTAGGTATCTTGACCTCACAGAATGTACTGGCGACTAGAACGTACTGGCTAAAGTGAAGGTAGAAGTACTTCCACTGATTGTTGCCTCCCAGGCAAGTAATGTAAATAAGAAGTCTGTACAGATTTATTCAGGCATTATCAGCCACCTACCAAGTGCCTCTAACGAGGCGCACATAGTTGTTGATACGGATTGCGTCACCTTGTGGCCCGCGTCCCTGAGGATAATTATCTGGATCACCACTTTTCGGATCGCTACGTTGTGAACCAGCGCCGTGAGCATCAACCCACGAATTCATCATGTAACCAAACGATTCACCAAAGGCGATGTAGACGCCAGCATTATCCCCACCCCCTGCGTTTGCATGGGTGGTACCGGCCCAGCAGAAGGGATAATTCGTTCCACCAACTTCATCCGTAATCGTAGAAACCCCAAAAATCGGAGCAATTGCGGCTGAATTCGTTGTAGCTGGCGAGCGCGTGTAATCAACTATGCTCTGCAATTCCTTTGCATTTGGCAGACGCCAGTCATTATAGCCGAGGTAATTCCCATCGTTCTTTTGCTGCACCCATGCCAAAGCATCTTCCCAGTCCATTCCCCTACCACTATCAGATTGTGCCCACATTAAACCGGTAGCACTGTCGGTTATCGTGCCGTCGATATTATCAATAAACGCATTAATCCCGTATTCGGTATTACCACGAACATACATTGCATAGAACTCTTTACCTCCTCGTGTCCTTGGGTCTGTCAAACCATAACCTTTAATACGGCCATCAGCAAAATTCACACCAAATACGGTGTCATCACCTCCCATTGTCGTGCTGACATATTTGGTGCTGGAAACAAACTGAGAATCTATAATCCGCTCACCAGTGCTTATATCACCATATTCGAAGTCAAAGTAGTTCGTGTCAATAAAGGGCACTGCGGGCTCAATGCTCTCCGGGGCGGGATCAGTACCGCTGAAGAGTATCAGCGAGTATAGTTCTTTAATAGTCAGCAGACGCCAGTCATCGTACCCGGCAAGATTAAAGAACGAAGCATTTGCCACCGCTTTCTTATAAGTCATCTTGTCGCCAGGGTTCTGTTGCCACATCAACCCCGTATTAAGATCGGTTATGGTACCGTCTCCATTATCCTGATAAGCAGACTGAACGCCCTGAAACTGCGCATCCTGACCGTAGAATGCTTCACCAGACTGCGGGCAAGTGATTTCTTGGGAGTTATCGTAGCATTTATCCTGCCTGGTGTCGACAACAATATAACCTAAGTCAGATTTGGGGGTGGTTGTAGGTGCCGTAGGTTCCATTGGCTCCGTTATCTCCTCGGCACAACCAAGGGAGCCAAGCAGCAATGAGATAGTTACTGTGTTATTATTTTCATCTCTGTTCCCCCCTTCCCCTTCTATTGACTCATTTAAAGTAAATGAACATTTCTTAGTTAATTCCCCTGCAGATAATGCCGGAAAAGCAGCCGAAAATGTTATGAAAAGACTTAGGAAGCTATTTCTCAAGATAGCCAAGGACACAACGCAGGAACTAGAGACATGATATAAGGCTGGAGATAGATCAATCCAACCTTTGGAGGAAACAGACCAACTATGATTCTTCGTGTGAGAGAGCTCTCGCCTTCCTGAATCTCACGACCGCGTTGCCGCTTATGTTCATCACGCTAAGTCTCAAGTGTTGCTAAACCCTCCTTCAACATCGTGATGATACGATCTCCAGAAATGCTTATGTTTTTTCCAGCAAGAGTTTGTTTAATAACACAACAACCGCACGAAGCGTAGTCTCTTCTTCTATAGTCGATGCTACCCAGGTAAAGCGTCCTGCACGATTTGAAGGGACGTTGACGTCCACAATGTAACGCCCTGCAACTGCCAAGCCCCGTTGCTTAGCCACATCCGCCCCTTCTTGCACTCCTAACCCAGTAACAGCATCAAGCCTTGTGATATCGAAAGTTGACAGATTTTTCTTTGGGTAGAATGTGATATCCCAAATGACGACACGGTTCACCCACACAATATGCACAAAATCGTCGGATTCACGTATCCAGACCGCGAGTGGGTTAGAGTCAGGACAAGACGTAAAAGCCTCATCCCACCGTGTGAGAAGAGATGTTTGATTATACCTGTGTAGAAGAAACATCAGCTTATCTTGAAACTTTGCGTCTTCTGCCCTTGTCCCTCTGTCGGATAGTACGCCGTCTTTCTCAAAATATGACGGTAGCATTCACGGCACCTCCATAATAATTATTACCATTCTCATTGACATACCCCCGGTAACTGTACTACCTGTTAAGTTAGGGTTAAGTCAATTCTAACAATTCCGTCACCACCGTATTTATCTCACGCCCATCGGCTTTACCCTTGAGAGCCGCCACCAGCTTGGGCATAACCTTACCTTTGTCGCGCGGTCCCTGGGCGCCAACCTCAGCAATAATACGGCTCGCTTCGGCAACAATCTCATCCCGCGTCATTTGCTGAGGCAAATACGCTTGCAGTATCGCCTTCTCGGCCTCTTCCTGAGCCACCAAATCCGGACGATTCCCCTGTCTGAAAGCGGCGATACTTTCTTCCCGCTGCCGCACCTCCTTGGCGATAATACCCAGAATGTCCCCATTTACTAGACCATCCTGGCAGGACTGCCCGACGTCCCCTAAAGACTTTGGCGGACGGGCAGTTTCGGCATTAGCGACGGCGGCTAAAACCATACGGATGACCGACCGCTTTACCTTATCGCCACTTTTAAGAGCTTGTTTGAGGTCGTCTTCCAGTTTCTGCTTTAACCCCATCCCCACTTTAACCTACAATCCGTATTCTTCTACCCTGGTGAAACCGGAGCTGGATCAGAGAGGCTTTACGTCTAAATGATGTTTTTATGTCATCGACCGAAGGTACAGCCCCATTTTAGTGAGCCAGCGGCTCCCTGTCAAGGGTATTGACAAAACTCTAGATTCACGCTAGCATAGACCCTACTTTACTTAAGGATAGGGATACTACACTTAGCAATGCTTATTCCTACATACCCCCTCCCCTTCTGTACCACCCTTCCGTACCTTTCCATACTTTCTATTCTTACTCCCTACTTCTTAGGGAGAATAGGGTACGCCGTCCCGCGGAAAAGCGCGGGAGAAGGGCAGCAAATATCACTACTGGTTTAGAGCGGGGGTATTGACAAAACTTTGGGTTTATGCTAATATCACTTTTAACTGTGCCAGAAGGTGCAACGGTGTTGTTGTACCTGAAGGTAGAACTATAAAGGGGGTGGAGCCTATTGCCTAGTTTTGGTATCGTCAATCATTATCTAGGTCCAAGTTGTTACCTAAACCCAGGAAAAATTATACAGGAGGTTGCTTAATGGCGGAAGCGAAAGTAAAGTTGATATCCCGGAGAGATTTTATCAAAGGCAGTGGCGTAGTCGTCGGCGGTGCAGCCGTTGGTTCAACGGTGCTCGCGGTGGCTTGTGCCCCGCCAACTACTGAGACTGTAGAAGTTGTAAGAGAGGTAGAAGTACCGGGTCCAACCGTAGAAGTAGAAGTAGAGAAAGAAGTATTAGTCGAAGTAGAAAAAGAAGTATTACGAGAAACAGTAAGAGAAGTAGAAGTAATTAGGCAAGTACCACTCAAGGAAGTGGTGAATCTCAATGTAAATGGTGTGGTACACCCACTTAAGGTCAAGGACAACTGGTCACTAGCTTTTGTCCTGCGACAGAAATTAGGATTAACAGGGACAAAGATCTCTTGTGACGAAGGTATCTGTGGTTTCTGTGCTGTTTTAATAGATGGCAAACCAATACTTTCATGCCAAACCTTGGCTATAGAGATGGACGGTAAGGACATTACTACTATCGAAGGCCTACAGAATCCTGACGCTACTCAGATGAACGTGAACACACTGGACCCCGTTCAGCAGGGTTTCGTTAATAAGAACGGATTTATGTGTGGATTATGTACGCCTGGCGCGATTTTAGTAGCCAAAGCTTTCCTAGCTAAGAATCCGAACCCAAATCTGGATGATGTCAAATTAGCTCTATCCGGCAATCTATGTTTGTGCGGTGGCTACGAACTCATCCAGCAGTCTGTATTAGAAGCTGCTAGATTACTGAGAGGAGGATAGAAAAGTGGCAGAAACCTATAAAGAAACTTTTGGAGCGAAAGATTATCCATACAAAGTGCTTGGCAAGAACAAGCCGAACATCACCGCAGCGGACAGAGTAACCGGAAAGGCAATGTTCGATTATGATTATTACCTTAACGGCATGCTATTTTCTAGGTCTGTCCATAGTCCGCATCCAAGTGCCAAAATCATAAGTATGGACACCAGCAAGGCAGAGGCCGTAGAAGGCGTTCGGCTAGTATTGACTCCTTTCAACTACCCCGATGTCTTTTATGAACCACGAGCCTACTTTGCCGGCCACGAGATAGCCGCTGTAGTCGCAGACACTCAAGACATAGCGGATTACGCTTGTAACTTGGTCGAGGTAGAATACGAGAAGCTGCCGCATGTTCTGAACATGTACGACGCCATGAAATCTGATGCGGCGATAGTATGGCCGGACGCTGAGCAAAACTTAGAAACCTCAGAAGCCGGTTTCTTCAGCGAAAAGACTCCAGAGGGTTTGTACGCCAAGAGGGTAAATTCGCCAGTTCAAGGTTTTGGCGATGTGGAGCAGGGTTTTAAAGAATGTGATCACATTATAGAAGTTGATGACATAAGACATGCCATGCAACACATTCCAGTCTCGAAGGGCCGCGGTATAATGGTTGACTATAACTCAAGCGAACCCAGTAAGCTCGTAACCTATTATACTGGTAGTAAGGGTCTCTACGCAGATCGGGCACGCAATGCCGGCGTCTTAGGCGTACCGCTTGGAAAATCACATCTTGTATCCCCGTACGCCTCGAGTTTTTGGGGACCAGGACATATATTCGGCGGCCCCTCATTTGAGAGGGCCAACCGTATAGCTAGCTTTGCCAGTCGGGATCTGGGAAAACCTGTTTCCCATCACTACAACTACCATGAGGAAATGCAGATTTCCAACTACTGGCAGAGTCTTACCCGTGTCAAACTCGGTTTTAAGGAAGGCGGAATCCTACACGCTATGGACATGACTCACACCACTGAGTCAGGAAAGAATACGTACACCGCCGAACGAAATGCTGTGCGTGCTGGCGGTATGCTGGCATACAACCGTAACATTCAGCACATGAAGCTTGTTACTCGTCATGCATCAGCACATCGCTTAATAATTTTCTCCTATGTAGGCTACGGCACCATGGATGGCGTCTTCGCCGTCGAAATGGCAATGGACCAGGCCGCTGAAGCAATGGGTATGGATCCCATTAAGCTCAGACAGCTAAACAGCATGAAAAAGGGTGGTTTTGATTGCGCTTGGAGCCGACCTATGGCTTATTGTTCTGCTGAAGGACATGCAGAGTGTTTCGATGCTGTTGCCGCATCGACAAACTGGGCAAGTAAGTGGGGCGGATGGAATGCCCCCAATACGAAGACCGGTGTCGTAAGAAGTGGCATAGGCGCTGGCCAGAAGACCCACACTGGTGGCGGCTGGAACGGCTCGGCTATGCTATGTAAGATGTTCCCTGATGGTACATTCGAGCTTACGAGTTCAATGGGTGACTCGGGCCAGGGTGAACCTACAGGTAATCTTATGATGGCCGCTGAAGTGCTGGGTATTCCTTATGAAAGGGGTAGTATGATCCGTGGTTCCACTGGCTTCCCATACTCCATCTACTTAGGCGGAAGCACAGGTACCTGGAATCTAGGCTACTCCACCTGGGAAGCGGCACAAAATGTAAGGAAGCAAGTACTTACTTTAGGTGCTCAGTTGTTTGACAACGCAACTTTTGAGGACGTTGATATGGACGCAGACGGAGTCTTCTTAAAGACTAACCCAACAGACAAAAAGACTTACGTGCAGTGTTTTGCTAAACTGCAGACTGCGCCCGCCTTCGAAAATAGAGGTGGTTCTTACGAAGTTGCAGGGTATGCTTACAGGAGAGCTCTCAAAGGGCTCTGTGTTCCAAGAGAAAAGGGAGCTTGTATCTGGGAGCTTGATGTTGACACCGAGACTGGTGGAATCTCAAATCTCAGAGCTACGACTTCAGACAATGTAGGCTTCGCTATGAATCCTGATGCGCTGTACAATCAGCAATCACAGGGTGCCAACCATGGTGGTCCGTGGTCTCTGTGGGGTGGTGCTGTCACCGATCCATCAAGCGGTAAACTTCTTAGCTATAATTGGATCTATGACTACCCGTCCACCCAGATGGATATTACCACCACGTGCATCCTTGTTGAGCTAGCCGGTGATGAGTCGCATCCGTTTGGAGCCACACCTGCTTCCGAAGGTCAGCCTAACCCGCACGCTGCGGCTATATCCAATGCCATATACAATGCCATCGGTAAGAGAGTAATTCATACGCCATTCACTCCAGCCAATATTCTGAAGGCTCTGGGAAAGGTATAGGAGGAAGATCGTGAAAGAGTTTAAACATCATGATGCAAAGACAGTAGAAGAGGCAAGCGCGCTGCTTGCGGAATACCGTGGAAAGGCAGCGGTAATTGCCGGTGGTTCTGACATACTGGGTGTCATCAAAAGTGACATAATTCCCAATTACCCAGAGGCCCTGGTCAACATAAAGACCATCGCAGGACTGGACTCCGTTAAGGTAGAAAGTGGAGTTCTAAAGATTGGAGCATTGACAACGATTGAAGATATTGCCGAAAATGCGACCATCCAAGGTGGTTGGAATGTACTGTCGGAGGCAGCACTTAGTGTTGCCGCCGCACTAATCCGAACAATGGGTACTCTAGGTGGTAACTTGAACCAGAGTGTCAGATGTTGGTACTACAGATATCCAAACGAAATGGGAGGGCGATTCTTATGCTTCAGAAAGGGTGGAGCTCTGTGTTACGCCGTCCCAGGAGACAATAGGTATCACTCCATCCTAGGTGGGCAGGTATGTTTTGCCGTCCAGCCTGGAGATACCTCCTTCGCATTATCCGCCCTGAATGCGACCATTGTCACCAACAAAAGAAGCATCCCCATTGATAATTACTACGTAGTGCTGGGGAATGTTCTTGCCCAGGATGAGTTCGTCGTCGAGGTCCAGGTACCCACGCCAGCAGCTGGGACAAAGCAGGCCTACACTAAGTTCCGTTATCGGAGAGCCATAGATTGGGCGATAACAAGTGTAGCTTCATGCATTACAACCTCGGGTGGAACTGTATCCGATGCTAGGATTACACTTGGTGGTGTAGCGCCTATACCCTGGCGATCAACTGAGGCCGAGAACGTCATAAAGGGTCAGGCCATCACTGAGGCATTAGCCGTCCAAGCCGGAGCAGCAGCTGTTAAAGATGCCTTCGCATTGTCCGATAATGCCTACAAGGTCCAAGTTGCCAAGACACTAGTGAAGAGGGCGATTCTCGGTTAAGTGTCTGGGCTTTGAAGTCTAGTTAAATGAGAAGGGGGGCAATGGAAATCGTGCCCCCCTTCTACTATCTCGATATTTGTATTGAAAATCGTCATTCTCGCGAAAGAGTGAATCCAGGTTAAGGTAATTAGTCCCGACAACTCTGGACGGGTTCCCAATCTAGATTAATCTAGATTGGGTAGTCTGGATTGGGAATGACAAGAATACTCAAGATAGCTCTTTAGAAATTATTGGAGGTCAAGAAAATAATTATGTCAAGTAAGTGGAACGAGGCTTACGCCGAGCTGCAGAGTTTCATCATCGCTAACCCAAGTATCAAACTCAGTGCAAGTATTACATCGATGCCCGGAAATGTTCGGCCTGAATTCTATCGGCTCTTTGATAAGGTCAGGATAGCCTATGTAGAGGGAGAATTCCCGGCTTTACTGAGAGAGGCTAAAACCCTTAGCGAGAATTACACCAAAACCGGGCAGGAAGTAATGGAACTCCTCCAACTAGAGAGCATCACCTCACTAAATTTCTTGGATAGGTTCCTGTCCGACCCACTCGATGAATTATACAGAGGGTTACTCGACCCATTATTCGATTTACTGAAGGGAAAGATAGATCTTGCTGCTTTTGAGTCCCTAGGATCAACATCTATAGAGACAACCTTCGGAAATTTACATAGACTGGGGTATAGCAAGTGGCTCGCTCTCTCCATGGTAAAACTACTGGAAGCTGATAAGCTCTTCGCGGGCGTTCATCCAGAAACCAAAATGGACGGACATGGGGATCCGCTTCACAATCGAATGCCAGTCGATACCCCACAAGAAACCAAGAAGCTAACATTTGATCATGGACCAGATGATTTTTCTGCATTTATTATGCCACATTTTATAGTTCACTCAGCTAAGCTAGATCGATATGTCTCGATTAGATCAGAGCTTCGAAGCGCCTCGTATACCACAGCAAATGCCTCTGAGAAGAGAGAGTGGTATCAAATCAACGCCATGAGCAACGAACATAGATTAGCTTTGCGTAACCCGAGCTTACTCATCTATATAGATGACGAACTGGATGACATTGCCCTAATAGCCGATACTAACATGATATGCCGACCAGATTTGATTGTAGAATACAGAGAACAAAAGGACTGGAGCATGAAGAAGGATGTGCTGGCTAGAAGGACAGGTCTTTATGATGTCCTAAATCCAGTGCTGGGAAGATATATAGTTTCCCAGGAACCTGTGTCGGAGGAGGCTCTCGCGATGCTCACGCCCGATCCAGAGCCAGCTCCAGAACCAACTGACAGTGAACTGGCTGAGGGTATTACTCCGGGAGAAGAAGCACAGACGCTGCCAGATCAAGTCCTACAAGAGCCGGGAGATCCGGAAGCACAACCACTACCAGATCAAGTCCCACAGGAGCCGGAAAAACGGAGACCGGAAACCCATGTCTTGACTGTTGGTTTCGACCTGTCTAACCTTGACCCCATTATGGAAGTCATGATAAACTCTAATTATCAAGATCCCGAGCAAAACGGTGAATTAACCCGTAAGGAGACTATTTAATATGCCCAGGTATCCCATGAATATCTTAGACTTTCGTCTTCAGAGCGGCGAGCGGTTCACAGTAACTGCCTGTGGATATAGTGGTAAAATACAACATGTAATGATAGGTACCGATAATACACGCTACTTGCGCAACAGGTTCGTGGATATAACAGACTCCAAATGTGGGTCGGGTGGGCATTGCCTGGCTCTCAGTTGCTCGTTCAATCACACCGAGCCTGCACATCAGGCACACGTACTTGAAATGCATAAAGATGAACCACTGGATGATGAAACAGCCAAGGCGTGTGGAACTAAGAGTACGGTTGATGCCCTAGTCCACTTCGCCGACAAAATGAACGAGCTTTTACCCAAAGAACTGCGCCAAAGACAAGAACCTGTGCAATAGTTAGCGAAAAAGCTTAAGGAGATGAACAAATGAAAACTCTACCGCCACTAACTTTCACGCTATTCTCTGTTGCCGCTCTTTTTGTTGGGATACTGCCTACTTTTGAGCTTCCATGCCCTATAGACCAGGGTACAGGTATGTTAGCAGCAGCACAAGGTTTAAAGGTAGAAAGTGTTGAATTAAAATTTATCAGTGAGAAGGGAGGCTACGCATTCGGAGATTGTGCCGATCATGAAAAGCAGTCCAAATTCACATACGAGGTCTCTATGTTACTGACCAACGAGAGTGGAGAGCCAAGTGAGGGAACCGTGATAGTCGCCTTTAATCGTCCTTCTAGCAACCAACGGCTGGGGGGACAGGTAGATATAGAAGGAAATCGGGAAACAGAACTTGACTCACCTCCATGGAAATCCGCTTTTGTTGCGGTACCCGCAGAAACCACTAAAACCGTCAAGCGTACTGTATCGTTCTTTGACCGACCGTCCGAGGATGGCGGGGGAGCCGCATCCCAGCTTCAGGAAGGACCTCACCAGGCTTCTCTCGAGATGGGTAGAGACATGGAATGCCCAACGAGTCACGGGACAGGGCAACTATCTTTTACTAGGTGGCTTCAAGTGATGATACTTAAATGACAATGAAGCTTTGGCTTGCCGGCATAACCGGTCTCGTAATAGGCATTTTGGCAGCAGCCGCCCAGGCATTTGCCAATGTTGAACCGCCTGAGGCCTATGCTGTCTGTATGGTTTGCCATCCAGCTACAATAGTGCAATGGCTGATGAATAATTATCTTGGAACACAGGTACCTTTACCTTCGGCGTTCGTTCTGTTTCCTTCCCTTCTAGCTGTTGGTATTGTTATCGGTTCTATGTCAGCTGCCAATAGAAATGGGGAGTTGGGGTGGCGGCGTCATCCGGGAAAGAAGAAGTATATGGCAGTTTTGTTTGGTTTTATAATTGCCAATCTTGGCCTGTTAGTGGCAGGGTGCCCCCTCAGAATCGGACTCCTTGTCTCTTACGGCAGTGTTACCTACACTATATTACTTGCCGCGCTTGTCGGCGGAATTGGTCTTGCCTGCGTCTATCTTCGCCTTAGAGAGGAGTAAACTAAATGGTAGCGGTTACTGCAACATTGGTCATCGGCATCGTAATTGGTTATCTAGGACAGAGGTCTAGATTCTGCAGTATCGGTGGGTTCAGGGATTACTTTCTGGTCCGAGACACTTATTTGCTCAAAGGCTACCTCGGACTCATGGTAGGTGGCGCCGTTGGCTTTCTTGGCTTTAAACTTATGGGCGGGGCAGTGTCTAATTTCCCTCTGGGTATGGATTTACCACCGATAGCACCATTTATTGCGATGATAGTCGGCGCTATAGGTCTGGGCTTCTTTTCCGTCATGGGTGGAGGGTGCCCAACCAGACAACATGTACTGGCCGCCGAGGGGAAAGAATCAGCCGTCTTCTATCTCATCGGCTTCTACATAGGGATAGTTTACTTCTATCTGACGGTTTCCAAGTTCTTAGATTTATTAACACCATTCACGCTATAGGACAGTATTTAGTTGATTTTATAAGAAGCCATATTACTATGGAGCGTAGTTCTTTAATCCTGCGACTCCCCTACAGAAGCGATAAGACTGGTAAGCCGGATGATTGCAAAGTTAACTAAGACGGGATAGATAAACTTGACAGATAAAAATTTTTGTTTTATAATCCTTATTAAGAATAATTACTATTTAGAAAAATAATTTTATTATACATAGACAGTCAAAACAGAAGCAAACTATCCTAAGAGTGCTGAAGAAAACGAAGTCGCATCAAGAAAGGAGAATTTGATGAAACCAGCGACAAATTCCAGGAAAAAAGCAGCAATTCTAGGAACCATAATAGGTCTCCTTGCCCTCTGGTGGTATTTCACTCCATTCCCGCTACTAGGAGTAGCTATGGGACTACTTTCCGGTTTTTTCACCTTCTCCATCCTCAAAACAAAGAGGGTGGAGCGGTTACGAAGGACTTTATTTTTAAGTATTTCTGCCTTAGTAATTACGACACTAACGGCTAACATACTATACCTCGGCTTCTATTCATTTATGGTATGGGTCGGCATTTGGGACACAGGTTACTTTGTGCCGAATCAGGACGCGATAGGGACATCACCATTCCCAATCCCGATATTGATACCGACAATACTTTTGGGCCAAGCCACTTTTCTTACTGACGGGAGTGTATGGCAGAGTATAGTCCCCACGAGCCTCGATATATTCTTTGTCTTAATGGTACCTTATTTTGCAACATTCCTGATATTTGGCAGGGCTTGGTGCGGTTGGCTCTGCCCAATGGGCGGTTTACCCGAGGCCATGGTGACCGGAGCGAAAGAAAGATGGCACTTCAACTTTTTGAGGAAGAAGACGATGTTACCCACTGGCCCTGTCTACAGCAGTCTCAAGGCATGGCATCACTGGGTCAAGTATGGGCTTCTGGTAGGCTGCCTAATACTATCT
>DCWM01000028.1 GCA_002335405.1 Dehalococcoidia bacterium UBA2162 | reverse complement strand
TAGGCGGAGTGATTTTAATGCTTACTCTATCACCAACGCTGAGTTTAAGTCCGGATTTGGCCCCGCGGTCGTTTACTGTAATCTCGCCGTCAGCAATCAGCCTTTGCGTCTGCGTCCGGGAGAGTTCCGGGCAATTCTCTGTTACATACTTATCGAGACGAATACCCGGCTGCTCGACCATCAAATTATATACTTTGATATCGTTTACTAACCTCACCCCCTGCGTCTCGCCTTAAAATATCAGTGTTTTTCCGCTCTGGTTGAGAAGGCTAAGGAATAGGCAAATAGAATGGCCCCAACCGTTATCGCAGCATCAGCCACATTGAAAGATGGCCAGACGCGGAAATCAATGAAGTCGGTGACAGAACCAAAGCGCAGACGGTCAATTAGATTACCGATGGTGCCACCAAGCATCAGACCCAGAGCTGTTCTGCCTAACGTATTACCGAAAATACTTAATTGGTGCCAGAAGAATAGGGTAAATAGCAGGATAGTAAATGTTGCGAATAGGGCCACTATGGCTAAAACGAAGGAATGGTCTTGAAACAACCCGAAGGCGGCGCCGGTATTACGGCTATGAGCGAATTGAAAAAACTCGGTACGAAATATCGTATACCCTTCGGCGTAAGACTGAACCCATGTCTTAGTCAGCTGGTCGGCAATGGTTACCAAGATAGCCGTGAGGAAAAATATCATATTCCACTGGTGAATCATTTACATTTAGTCGTTCTGTAGTTGCACTCTTTACCATTTCTGATAAGGCGAAATTCTTTGATAATCTAATCACTTCATTCATTATCTTTTTGTCGTTCTTTTGACGCTTGAGACCGCCTGATACTCAGTCTCGGCGGCCTACTCACGTTTAGTACGCTCGGCAACCACTTGAGCAGCTCTCATGATTTACTCTGGCATTGTTTCTATCGCTGCCTTCATATGAGTAGCTCCCGAACTGATATAAGCCATCCCTCGTTCTATTTTCTTTTTATCAGAAATTGCCAATCCTGAGCTCATATACTGCCCAGCATCTCTATAATCAGACAATGCCTGACGATAATTTTGCTGTGATTCTTTCCACTTGGGACTCACATCATAGTTATCCTCGGTAAGTGCGATTCCAGCATGGTCTCTAAGTTGCTCAGCGTAACGAATTGCTGTCGTGTGTGCAAGTGAATCTATTTGCCTTTCCATAGCAACCCCGAACGAAACATTAAAATTCTGCAAGTCTTTTGACAGTAAGGCAGAAGTCTTTCCTGACCACGCTCGGTAATCGCTATCAACAGAACTAGTGCATCCGACAAGCAAGCCTATAAGGACAAGACATAGCCCTAGAGATAGTAATTGTCGCTTTCTCATGTTACACCGTTAACCTACAAAAAATCTTTCGGCAATAAAATCTGGTTCTAACACCCAAATAGAAAAATTGTACAACATGGCTTCCCAATTTGTATCTCTTCCCTGTAATTTAAAAGTTCTAAAACCCAAATCATAAATTTCTTTAAATTCGGCTTTAGAAAGGGTGCATGATCTTGTTTCTGGTCTTGTCCTTCTTTCACATATGCTATTGGGGTGGTCAGGGTTATGAATAAGATCTACATTTGTAAAACTAAACATACCGTGCCAGCCATCAATTACGCAGCGTGAAATTTCATCATAATGATCTTTTCTTATGCTGCAATTTATTGTGCATCTTTCATTCATGAGAGGCTCATACCTATCAATTTGCCCCGATTGGGCTATTTTTTCTAATAATCCAAGATTAAGATTATCATCGGGATGAAGATAAGTCACATCATATTTTCCAAGCAAACTCTCATAATATTCAAACGTTCTTCTCTGTGGCATTTCTGTTGCTATTTTAACAATCGATGCCTTTTGTTTTAAGTTAGGATATTTTTCCCTTATATAATTCGATAAAATATCACAAGCAATAGTAACAGCATTTCCTTCGTATTCTTGCTTTGCTAATAAATCCAACAAATAATTAGAACTTGGATCAGTAAGATGTTCCTTTTCTAATAGAGTATTTGCAAAAGTAAAAGTACAACCTATCCCTCTGTCATTATATCCTTTAATTAGGCTTTCTGGCGTCCATCCTGTATAATTCCAAGGCAGAGAGTTGCACGAATTTCTTCCACCGCTCCACTGTACATTATAGCAACCAAATACAGATTTGATGGGTAATATACATTTATGTTGTTGCCATGTACTTTCTAAAATATTAAAAACATCGTTATCATGTACAAACAATACTCCAATGTCCCACGTTGCATCTGGCCAGTCAGGGTTTAATATATCTTTGCCAGTAGGAACTTTGTTCGGTTTCAGTCGCTTACTTTGTGGGAAATCCAATTTTTATACCCTGGACTGTTTTGCTTTACAAGCCATGCACAGGTTCGCCTGAGGTAAGGCCTCGAGTCGTTCAGGGGTGATTGGTTGACCACAGATATCACACAAACCGTAGGTGCCCTTTTCAAATTTAAGTAAGGCAAGCTTCACCTTAGCTAGATTTGCACTGACTTGATTCTCTAGAGCTAACCGCTTCTCTAATTCGAAGCTTTCGGTGGCTTCCTCTTCCCTCTTGCCAAATGGACTACCCTCTCGCCTCACTTCGGCCGGTTGGCCACTTGCCTCTAATTGCTCTAACTCGTCGATCAAGCGCTTTTGTTCACTCTCCAAACGAGAACGAAGTTGTTTTAGATTAAGAATAGTCACTTCTTTTCCTCCCACCTATCTGTTAAGTCGGGTTAAATATTCGGTGGTTCCCTATTTGGGTGTCAACAGACTAAGGCCATTATATCTGAATACTGCTGTTTTATCAACCTGAGGCCTTATTCTGTCTCTTGACAATGGCTTGATTCTTCGATAGACTGTAAATGAAAATGTTTTCATTTACAGTCTTGAGATGAAGTTTACCAGGAAAGAAATGGGGGCGGTTTTACGGCGGCACGGCTATAAGCTCACGCGGCAACGGCGTGCTGTAATTGAAGCGATTATTGTTAGCCAGGACAGACTTACTCCGGCTATCCTGTATGCTAAAGTACATCAAGACCATCCCGATATCGGGGTGGTTACTATCTATCGTACCCTTGAGATATTGGCTGAATTAGCGCTTGTCTGCGAACTCCATGGTGGTACCGCCTGTCATCGCTACGTTATTGGTCAACCGGAACAGCACCACCATCATTTGATTTGTTCTGGTTGCAGTCTGGTGACTGATTTCACTCGCCATGATTTCAGTGCATTGGAGCGGAGTTTGGCACGGCAGAGTAGATTTAGGATAGATGGTCATCTCCTTGAGTTCTTCGGTCTCTGTCCAGCCTGCCAGGAAAAACAATCCGGCCCTTAATAGGTGAGTGTTAATTTGATGGTTCTGATTCAGATATTGATCGCAACTCTTGCTATTAGTCTCATTTCTCTGGTCGGTGTCTTGCTACTCTCCGTGAAAGAGGAATGGCTGACTAAGGCGTTGGCCAGCCTGGTGGCACTTGCTGCCGGGACTTTACTGGGCGCCGCCTTCCTTCATCTCGTACCCGAGGCAATTGAGCAGGTTGGTGCTTACTCGGGCATCTTTTTGTACGTTCTCCTTGGTTTTATTTTCTTCTTTATCCTCGAACAATTCTTATATTGGCAATATCATCACAATATGGTGCAAAGGATTCAGCCCTTTTCCTACCTCATTTTGTTCAGCGATGGCCTACATAATTTCCTCGATGGTCTGGCTATCGCTGCCAGTTTTATGGTTAGTTTCCCGTTAGGTATGGCCACGACCTTGGCCGTGGCGGTTCACGAAATACCACAAGAACTGGGTGATTTTGGAGTTCTGGTCTACGGGGGCCTCAGCAGAAGGCAAGCCCTTACCTTCAATTATTTATCTGGTATCATGGCTATCGTCGGCGGAATTATTGGTTTTTTTGTTTTTTCTCACATGCAGACCTCTATTGCTTATCTGTTGCTCTTTGCCGGCGGTAGCTTTATTTATATTGCTGCCGCCGATTTGATACCGATAATTAAACAGGAAGCTGGTCTCCGTCGGTCAATAATGCATTTCTTTATCTTCTTGGTTGGTATTGCCTCAATGCTGGTGATTGAATGAATTTTTCCGTTGAATTAGCTCCGAAGCATCCGTGCGGGTTATTACTGGCTAATCCGGTGATGACCGCTGCCGGTACCTTTGGCTATGGTACCGAAATCGAAGATGAACATCTCTTTGATATTCAAAAGCTAGGCGCCGTTGTCTGTAAAGGTACTACTCTGGAGCCGAAGAAGGGTAATCTCCAGCCACGGCTGGTTGAGACCGCCTCTGGTTTGCTCAACTCCATTGGGCTGCAGAATATCGGCGTCGCTGCCTTGATTAGAGAAAAGGCTCCAATCTGGGTAAAGTGGCGGGTGCCGGTTATTGTTAATATCGCCGGTGAAACCCTTAGTGATTACGCGAAGTTAGCCATGCGATTAGATGGAGTCGCTGGTATCAGTGGTCTTGAGGTAAATATCAGTTGTCCCAATATTAAAGCTGGTGGTGCTGAGTTCGGTGCTAATCCTGACTCTGCCGCGGCGGTCACCCGTGCCGTAAGAAAAGCTACTTCACTGCCGATTTTAGTCAAACTGGCACCTAATACCAGCGATATCAGTAGGGTAGCCGTAGCCGTAGCTGAAGCTGGCGCCGATGCTATTTCCCTGATTAATACCCTGCGAGGTATGGCTATAGATATTCATCGGCGCCGATCGGTGTTGGGCAATATTACTGGCGGACTATCTGGACCCGCTATCAAACCGGTGGCGCTCTCTATGGTGTATCAGGTGGCTGGCGTGGTCGACATTCCTGTCGTTGGTTGTGGTGGGATTACTACCGCTCAGGATGCTATTGAGTTTATTATGGCCGGTGCCAGCGCCGTCCAGGTCGGTACCGCCAGTTTTGCTAACCCCAGCGTTTTCCTTGATATCCTCAAAGGCATAAAGCAGTTTATGCAAAAAGAGGGTATAAAGGATGTAAGCGAGTTTATTGGGGTGGTAAGTGGCTAGGTTAACTAACAGACGGCTTCAGGATGCATAAAACTGTGGTTGTACAAGGCTGCTGGGGTTATCTCTTTCGGGACATGAATAGCATTACTAACCCGATAGCCGCAATAATAAAGGACCATAGGTAACTCCACAAAACCCATTTAAACATACTTACGCCACTTAGCAGAAGAAGAACACCGGTAAGAATGAAAATTATACCGCCAAGTTTGAAACGACGCTTTCTTTTGTTCTGCTCAGTTTGTCGTTCCGGGATTTTAACAGAGGATTTCTTGTCCTTCTCGGCGGCAAGTCGGGCAACTCGAACGGTTCGCATTATGACCGCAGCGAAGATCATAACTACTATAATAATACCGATTTCCAACGGACCAAGTCGCATAATTTATTCCCTTAATCTACTCCATTAATCTTATTGTGCCGTTCTGTACCGACTGGTTCTATTAGGGTAACATATTTGTCCCCAGAGCACCATCTTATGTTTCCATAAGCTTCTGTCCTGCTTCGAAAGCCTGGCGCATAGTATCAGGATGTTCCAGAATCTCCCTGTTCTCGTTAATCGCGGAGAAAAATAATTCTCCAGTGCAGGTAATATTCAGGACACGGGAAAAAGATTTTACCGTGGCCAGCGCCGGCTCAAACTGGGTGAATTCCTTTCGGCCGCAAACGGAAATAAAAAAAATTTTCCGCTCTCGCTGGTTGTCTAACGGCGGTATCTTCAGGATATATTTTCTCGCCCAGAGCGCTTGGCAGCGGTCAATCATTGTCTTCATTTGGGCGCTGACTCCGGCAAAGTGGATTGGGGAAGCCAGCACAATTCGGTCGGCCGCTTCCAATTCCTGGTATATTAGCTGCATATCATCTTCGTACCTACAAATCCCCTTCTTCAGACAGGCATCGCAGTGTTGGCAGGGAATAAAACTAAGGTCGTTAAGGACAATAGTTTTAATCTCAGCTCCCTTACTCGCGGCACCACGTAAAAACTCGGCGAGTAAAAGGTCGGTGTTACCTCCCCGTCGCGGACTACCAGTAATGCCTAGAACCTTCATTCTAGTGACTCTTCGAGGGAACCTAAAATTTTCGTTTCTAGTCTCTGCATGTCCTGTTTTGGAGCCGTCTTTTTGTGGTCAAAGCCTAGTAGGTGAAGCATACCGTGGATAATAAGAATGGCCATCTCTCTCTCCACTGGGTGGTGATGCTCTCTGGCTTGGCTCGCCGCTTGGGGATAGGAAATAATCACCTCGCCCAGATGCTTTTTGTTATCCGGGGCAGTCACGAAATGGGCCCTATTCCCGTATTTACTACGGGATTCTGTTAACATCGGAAAAGAGAGCACATCGGTTGGTCGGTCCTTTCCCAGGTAAGTAAAATTTAGCTGGTGTATTTCTTCCTGACCGGTGATAACTAGACTGAGCTCAATTTTAGTATCTATTTTCTGCGACACCAGAACTCTCCTGGCTACATTTCTTAGCCAGCCTACTCTAGGACATCCGATAAACTTTTCTTTGATTGATACGTTAATCTCCATGCTTCAACTATTTATAATAACATAAGGTAGCATAGGTAATCGTTGGCTCTCAATCTAACTAAAGCAAACCTTTAGTCCTACGGAAGGCGGATCGAGTTTTAGGTTATCTTTAAAAATGAGCGGAGAAATCAGATTAGCCAGTTTCTAGGTTAGGTGCTATTTTACGGAGAGACTTTTTATCTTGTTGTCGATAGCTGGTAGTTGACAGCGTAGCAAAATTCTAGTCGTAAAGAGAACACCTGTACGATTCTTGCCTTGAGCCTACCGTATGGCTCCACGATTTTGTTTTACACTGATTATCCTCTGCGCTATACTTTGGTCACCGTCGAACTATGGGTGAGGTGGGGTATGGGCTTTAACGAACTTATCAGTAAAGCGCGAGAGTATCTACCGTCAGAAAAGCTCACTGTGATCGAGACGGCCTATCAATTCGCCATGAAAGCCCATGAGGGTCAGTTACGTAAGTCTGGCGAACCTTATTTGGAGCATCCGTTACAGGTCGCCCTAACCTTGGCGGAACTTCAGCTCGATACCAGCTCACTGGTGGCGGCTTTACTGCACGACGTTTCTGAAGATTGCGAAATATCAATTGCCGAAGTCGAAGTTAGGTTTGGTCAGGAAGTCGCTAGGCTGGTCGACGGCGTCACTAAATTGGGTAAACTTGCATGGTCGGCGTCAGGCGAGACGATGCAGCGTGGCGATCCTGCCGTCCGGTCAGATCAGGCAGCAAATCTGAGGAAGATGCTACTGGCGATGGCGGAAGACCTACGCGTCGTCTTCATTAAGCTCGCCGATAAATTACACAATATGCGTACTCTGGACGCCCTGTCCTTGGAAAAACGGCGCACTACGGCCCAGGAAACGATGGAGGTATATGCCCCGCTGGCCCATCGCCTGGGAATATGGGAGTTAAAGTGGCAGCTTGAGGATTTATCCTTCCGCTATCTGGAGCCGCGGCGGTATCACCAGATTGGAAGGTTGGTGGCCGCCGGAGTCACTGAGCGGGAAAATTTCATTAAGCAAGCCGTTCAGGCTTTATGCGGGGAATTGGAACAGGCCGGACTCAAAGCTGAAATCTCTGGTCGTTCTAAGCATATCTTCAGTCTTTACCAGAAAATAGAGAAATACGCCGAACTTGGTAAAGACTTCGACGATATCCATGACCTTCTTGCCCTGCGGGTCCTAGTTGATAGTGTCAACGACTGTTATACCACTCTGGGTATCGTCCACAATCTATGGCGTCCCCTGCCTGATCAGTTTAACGACTATATCGCCAACCCGAAGCCGAATGGGTATCAATCCTTGCATACTACGATAATGTACCAGCGCACCACGCCACTGGAGATTCAAATCCGTACTCATCAGATGCATCGTATTGCCGAGTTCGGCGTCGCCGCTCATTGGCGCTATAAAGAGGGTGAGCAGAGGGACAGACACTTTGAAGAAGGGCTGAAGTGGCTACGCCAGCTGGTCGAATGGCACCGCGAACTGAGCGGAGCGGAAGAATTTCTCGAATCGGTGAAGACCGATATCTTTATTGACCAGGTTTTCGTTTATACTCCTAAGGGCGAGATTAAAGATCTTCCTAAGGGTTCCACCCCGCTCGATTTTGCTTACCGTATTCACACCGATCTCGGGCACCGATGTGTCGGCTCTAAAGTGAATGGCCGCCTGGTACCGTTTAGTTACCAGCTCAATAATGGCGATATGGTAGAAATTCTGACGGGTAAAGCCGGTAAGGGGCCGAGTCGGGATTGGTTAAATCCTGTCTTGGGCTATGTTAAGACATCGGATGCCATGCAAAAAATACGGCAATGGTTTAAAAAGCGGGAACGGGCGGAAAATATTGAGCGTGGTCGGGAGATTCTGGAAAAGATGATTAGACAGCTCGGCTTGAAATCAACTGAGCGGGAGAAACTGACTAGACTGTTTAAATATGACAATCTGGCTGATTTTTATGCCAATATCGGTTATGGGAGTATTACCACGCCCCAGATCGCTCAAAGATTAGCTGTTCAACAACAACAACCGAGAATCACCGCGGTAACCCCACTCAAGCAGTCAGCTTCAGCGGTAAAGGTTCAGGGAGTAGAGAATCTGCTCACCCGACTGGCTCAATGTTGTCACCCGCTACCCGGTGATAACATTCTGGGATACATTACGCGTAGTCAGGGAGTAACCATTCACCGCCAGGATTGTTACAATATGACTCATGAGGATGAGAAGAAGAGATTGGTTCTGGTGGAGTGGGGGGAAACAGGTGCCTTTTATCCGGTTAAGATTCAAGTTCAATCAGCAGACCGCGTTGGGCTGGTACGCGATATTACAGTACTAATTGCTGACGAAAAAATAAATATTAATTCGGTAAGCTCGACTAATAATGGCGACGGCACTGCGTCGACATTTTTAACGCTAGGGACGGCGAATCTTGCCCAATTAAATCGGCTCCTGACCAAGATAGAGCGAGTACGGGAAGTAATCAGCGCTACCCGGGTTAGGGATGGCGCATCAACTAAGGAAACTTAACCTGATACTAGCTGTACTCGATAGTTAGTTTTGATGCCTTTGCTAGGGCAATTAATACTTGTGATAGTCATAGTCGGTTTGGTGGGTATAACGAAATCTGGTTGGCTGACTCCTAGTCGCTAGCCAAACCGAACCTTTTTATGTTATAAAAGAGACAACTAGTTTACGTAAGAAGTCCTGAGGAGGTAGATATTGCCAGTCAGTAAATCAGCCGAAAAAGAGATGCGCGCCAGCGAAAGAAAAAGGTTACGTAATAAACCGTTAGACACCTTATGTAAGACAAATATTGCTAAAGCCGAAAGGCTTATTTTGTCCGAAGACCTCGAGGCAGCGAGAAAAGAGGTCACTACGGCCGTTAGTACTCTGGATAGAGCCGCGGAAAGGGGTATTATCCACTCCAATAATGCTGCCCGGCGCAAATCACGTCTGTTGAAGAAACTTAACGAGCTCAAGAGTCTCCGGTCTAAGCCACAACGCCAGCGAGCTAAGCGGCCACGAAGTGTTCCGCTCGCCTCAGTCCCACCTAATGAAGAGAATTCTCGTTCAGAAGAATAAATGGTCACCAAAACCAAACAGAATCTTCTTTGATTGACGCTTTCAACTGTAATCGAATAGTACCTAAAATTAGTCTTGTTTGCCTTGTCTAAAGATAATGATTATAATAAAGGCTGTCTGAGGAAGGGGATTATTATGATATCGCCATACGTCTATTTCCATAATGAGTTTGTCCCCGCAGCTGAAGCTAAAATTGGGGTCATGACGCATGCCTTGCACTATGGTACGGCTCTCTTTGAGGGTATCCGTGGTAACTGGAACAGTGATCAGCTGCAGATTCATATCTTCCGTATGAAGGATCACTATGAGCGATTGCTCAATGGCTGTCGGGTGTTGAAAATTGACCTACCCTATACTGTGAATAAGTTATGCCAGATCACGGTGGAACTGGTGGAGAAGTGTGGTTTTCAAGAGGATATCTATATCCGGCCTTTAGCCTATAAAAGTTCGGAGTCACTTGGCGTGCGTCTCAATGATCTGGATAGTGATTTTCTGGTCTTTGCTATGCCTTGGGGGCGCTATCTGGATGTGGATAAAGCTAAGGTTGTCATTTCTTCTTGGCGGCGACCAGACTCTAACGTCATTCCGCCGCAGTGTAAAATTACTGGTATCTATGTCAATAACGCCCTGGCTAAGACGGAAGCTGTGGAGAATGGATTCGATGAGGCCATTATGCTTTCCCCCGATGGCCATATCTCGGAGGGGACCGGCGAGAATATTTTTCTGGTGATTGATGGTCAGTTAGTCACCCCCCCAAGCTTCAACAGTATTCTTATGGGTATTACCCGGAATACTGTGATTGAATTGGCTCATAAAGAATTTAACGTCGAAACCATTGAGCGACCTATTGAGCGTAGTGACCTTTATACTGCTCAGGAATGCTTCCTTACCGGTACCGCCGCCCACATTACTCCGGTGGCTGAGGTGGACCACCGTAAAATTGGTGACGGCGAAATCGGTAAGGTTACCTGGAAACTACAGAAAATCTACTCTGATGTCATACGGGGCACTAATCAGAAGTATTTTCGTTGGTGCACGCCAGTCTACTCGACACCATCGGAAAGAGGGTGTCGGTGATAGAGGGATCATCACGGTAATCTTGATTTGCGTTTTCCTCACATTAGTTGCCCGATGGCAGTGATGACTTTGCCTCGAATTTCAATATTATTCGGTTTGGCGCATGTCGGTTACATCTGGCTATTGGCTGGCCGGAGTCGTATGCGACTAGGCTCGTGATAGATTTTGTCCCTATGGGCGAGGGTTTTGTTATTTATCGTTGAGGGGGACGCATGTACTATCCATCGTTAGCCGAGGTTAAGAAACTCAAGAAGAGTGGTAATCTGGTACCGGTTTACCGTGAAATTGTAGCTGACCTGGAGACGCCTGTGTCAGCTTTCCTTAAAATAAATCGTGGGGACTATTCTTTCCTTCTCGAAAGTGTTGAAGGTGGTGAACGACTCGCCCGTTATAGTTTTATTGGTACGGAGCCGTACCGTGTCCTCACTATTCGGGGCGAGGATAAGACTGACCCTCTGTCGTTAGTTGCCCAGGAATTAAATAAATATCGGATTGTGCCGGTAGGTGGCTTACCTAAATTCTGCGGTGGTGCCGTCGGCTACCTGGCTTACGAAACGGTAACTCGCTTCGAAAACCTATCCTCGTCTGATAGCGATCCTTTGGGTTTACCGGAGTCGGTTTTCATGTTTGTCGATACGGTGCTTGTTTTCGATCATGTAACACATAAGATTAAGGTTTTGAGTTATGTTTATCTTGATGGCGATATTGAGGTGGCGTATCAAAGAGCTGTAGATAAGATTGATAATCTGGTCGATAGGTTGAGTCAGCCACTGGGGACGAGTCGGCTGATAAGTGGCGTCTCTGGTTCACCTAGTATTCAATACGGGGTTACCTCCAATTTCTCCAAAAAGGGGTATGAGGAGAGTGTACGGAAGATAAAGGAATATATCACGGCGGGAGAAGCGATTCAGGTGGTCTTATCTCAGCGTCTATCCCAGCCGACGAAGGCTGCTCCGTTTGAGATTTACCGCGCCCTGCGCACCATTAATCCCTCGCCCTATATGTTCTTTCTTGATTTTAAAGATTTTAATCTTATCGGTGCGTCTCCGGAGATTCTGGTGAGGGTTGATGGTGATACTGTAGTGACCCGGCCTCTGGCAGGAACGAGGCCTCGCGGAAGTAGTCCAGAGGAGGATGTCCGTTTAGAGCAGGAACTGCGCAATGATGAAAAGGAACGGGCGGAGCACATCATGCTAGTAGACTTGGGGCGTAATGACATCGGGCGGGTCAGTGAGCCAGGTACGGTTCAGGTTAGCGGACTTATGGGAGTCGAGCTCTACTCCCATGTAATGCATCTGGTGACTCATGTGCAGGGGAAGCTAAGGCGTGATATGAATGCCTTTGATGCTCTGCGTGCTTGTTTTCCAGCGGGTACGGTTTCTGGCGCGCCTAAAATCCGGGCGATGGAGATTATTGCTGACTTTGAGTCGGATAAGAGGGGGCCTTATGCTGGGGCCGTCGGCTATTTTTCTTTCTCCGGCAGTATGGATATGTCTATTGCCATCAGGACAATGGTAGTGAACAGAGGTATTGCCCATGTGCAGGCAGGGAGTGGTATCGTCTATGATAGTGTACCCGACCGAGAGTACGGAGAAAGTATGAATAAGGCACGAGCGCTGCTTAAAGCCCTGAGTCAAGCGGAGAATGCGCATTGAACGTGGGGGAGGGCCGTGCTATTACTGATTGATAACTACGATAGCTTTACTTATAATCTTTTCCAGTATTTGAACGAGCTTGGGGAAAAGGTGGTGGTAGTACGGAACGACAAAACGACCATCACGGAGATTGAGGAAATGAAATCAGAGCGTATCATTATCTCTCCCGGTCCATCTATTCCGCAAAATGCTGGCATATCTAACGAGGTGATCAGGTATTTTGGTGCAAAAGTACCTCTTCTTGGCGTCTGCTTAGGGCACCAGTGTATTGGCTATAGTTATGGCGGTATTGTGGGTAGGGCAAAACAAATAATGCACGGTAAGTCTTCGCAAATCCATCATGATGGGAAGGGTGTGCTAACCGGACTGCCCAATCCTTTCTCCGCCATTCGCTACCACTCGTTGGTGGTCAAGCGCGAGAATTTACCTGATTCTCTTGAGGTCACTGCTTGGACGGCGGATGGTGAGATCATGGGTTTACGCCATCGCCAACATCCGGTCGAGGGTATCCAGTTTCACCCCGAATCCTTTATGACGGAAAAGGGGAAGGATATACTGAAGAATTTTCTACGGAAAGAAAAGAACGAAAATGATTAAAAAAGCTATTCAGGTCTTAGTATCAGGAAAATCACTGACGATGGGTGAAGCGGGGGATGTAATGAAAGAAATAATGGAAGGTCAGGTGACGCCTGCCCAGTTCGGAGCTCTAGTTACGGCCCTTCGCATTAAGGGTGAGACAGTTGAAGAAATCGCTGGATTCGCTAGAATAATGCGGGCAAAGGCTGTTCCTGTGAAAGTTAGCGGCATGGTGGTGGATACCTGCGGTACTGGGGGTGACGCCTCAGGTACCTTCAATATCTCGACGGCGGCGGCTTTTGTCGTCGCTGGTGTTGGATTGAAGGTTGCCAAACACGGTAATCGTGCGGCTAGTAGCCAGTGCGGTAGTGCTGATGTCGTGGAAGCTCTGGGTGTTCGGCTTGATCTGACTGCTGAAGACGTTGGGAGGTGTTTGGAGGAAGTGGGGGTGGGTTTTATGTTTGCTCCTACTTTTCATCCGGCGATGAAGTATGCCGCTGCTCCACGGCGCGAGATTAGTATTCGCACCGTATTCAATATTCTCGGGCCATTGACTAATCCGGCGGGGGCCAGGGCTCAGGTATTGGGTGTGGCCGATAGTGCACTGGTTGAGAAGCTGGCCCAGGTGCTCAAGAGCTTGGACTGTCACCATGCCTTGGTTGTTCATGGCGAGGACGGCTTGGATGAAATTACTGTGACCGGAGAATCGCGGGTCTGTGAACTTATAGACGGTCGTATTGTTAAATATACTGTCTCGTTAGAAGAGCTGGGGTTGTGTAGGGCAAGCTATGGTAGCCTGAAAGGTGGGATGGTGGTAGAAAACGCTAAGATATTGCGCGATGTTCTTGGCGGTGAGCCGGGTCCTAAACTTGATGTGGTGTTAATTAACGCCGCCGCTGTTCTGATGGCGGGTGACAAGGTAGCGTCGCTACAAGAGGGTATTGATCTGGCGCGCAAGTCGATCGATAGTGGGCAGGCTTTCGCTAAGCTACAACAGCTAATTACTTTTACTCAGGCTCTTCCGCAGAGGTCGTAGCATGATTTTGGACGAGATTGTTGCCGGTAAGCGAACAGAACTAGCGGCGAGTAAGCAACGTCTCTCCGGGGCGGAATTGAGGCGGATGGTACAAGATCAACCCCCGGCGCTCGACTTCGCATCAGTGCTGCGTGGCGAGACTCTTCGGCTTATTGCCGAGGTCAAGAAAGCCTCACCATCGGCTGGTCTTATCCGGGCGGACTTCAATCCGGTGAAGATTGCCCAAACTTACGTCGATAATGGCGCCGCAGCGGTGTCAGTATTGACTGAGACTAGATATTTCCAGGGTAGTCTTAATCACCTGCGGGATATTGGAGAGGCGTTGGGCGATCGGAGAGTGCCTCTGTTGAGAAAGGATTTCATTTTTGACCCATACCAGGTCTATGAAGCGCGGGCTTATGGTGCTGATGGTATTCTGCTCATTGCCGCCATCTTGCCGTCGGATAAATTAAAGAGTCTTCTCGTCTTGAGTCGTCAGTTGGGTATGGAATGTTTGGTCGAGGTGCACGATGAAGCTGAGATTGAGATCGCGCTTAAGAGTGATGCCTGGGTTATCGGGATTAATAACCGCGACTTAAAGACTTTTAGTTATGATGTGACAACGACGGAGCGGCTTCGACCGTTTATTCCTAAAGATAGGATTGTTGTCAGCGAGAGCGGCATTAAGAACCGTAATGACATAGATAAGGTGAGGCAGTGGGGTGTTGACGCTGTGCTTATCGGCGAGTCCCTGATATCGTCGTCAAATATTGCCGCTAGGATGGGGGCACTACTTGGACCTGTTGGCAGTTAGCGGATTGTCCTAAAAATTGTCTTGTAAGCAGGTGCATTGTATTGTTATTCTAGAAAATAATAGAATGTCATTGTTAGGAATAAAATGACGTGGTAATCTTAATGGAGAGGTTCCATCCCGTCGAGGTTGCTTCGACT
The DNA here is from genome assembly GCA_002335405.1 of Dehalococcoidia bacterium UBA2162. Classification (GTDB taxonomy): domain Bacteria; phylum Chloroflexota; class Dehalococcoidia; order Dehalococcoidales; family UBA2162; genus UBA2162. Next base: position 663 of record DCWM01000028.1, on the reverse strand, counting down.
TCCATCTTTAGTGGGACGGTCCCACGATGGGACATAGGGAAGTGTGTATTTGATGAAGGTTAAGATTTGCGGGCTGTCCAAGGTTGATCATGCCTTAGCCGCGGCTAAGGCTGGAGCTGATTTTGTCGGTATAGTCTTCGCGCCCAGCCGCCGTCAGGTTTCTCTGGAACAGGCTTTACCACTGGTCGCGACTATTCATAATCTAGAACCACGCCCGGAAGTGGTCGGCGTTTTTGTCAATATTGAGCCAAGAGGGGTTAATCGTATTGCCGAGTCCTGTCAGTTGGATCGGGTACAGCTCAGCGGTGACGAAACTTGGCAATATTGTCGTGAGATTAAGAGACCACTGATTAAGGTTATCCATGTCTCCATTGCACAGAAACCTGAAGAAGTCCTGGCTGAGATTGAGAGGGGACACCGGGTGCTGGCAAAAAGAGATTTTATCTGTCTTCTTGACACAGTAGTTGATGATGTTTCTGGCGGTACTGGGCATGTCTTTGACTGGCGGTTGGCCCGGGAAGTCGCCGTCCGATTTCCGGTTATGATTGCCGGAGGACTCACTCCAGAGAACGTGGGTCAACTAATTGAAGAGGCCCAGCCGTTGGGGGTTGATGTTTCCTCTGGTGTCGAGACTAATGGGCAAAAGGACATTGCCAAAATCGT
>DCWM01000013.1:7335-12630 GCA_002335405.1 Dehalococcoidia bacterium UBA2162 | reverse complement strand
TCCTGTCGTAACCAGTTCCCACGCCTGATGGCATCCTTGATAGTTCTGTCAGTTACTTTTTGACTAGTCTGAGAGGTCAGCCACTTAAACAGATGCTCAAGTTCCTTGACGATAAAATCTATCGCCCATTCTTCAGATTCAGCGTCGAATCTTGGTATTTCCCAGAAATAGGACGGTGACTTGGTAGTTTCGGCCATAATTTGCCAGCTCTTCTTTATCTGGTCGTCCCAACAGCCGCAGGCAGTTGAATAGGCATCTATTGGCACTTCATTCTTTCCGGAGACAACCGCTCCCACCATCGTTAGATTCCAGGGGTTAAAATCGGGGCTCAAACCGGCATCCACCGCCTCGTTAATGATACTGAGGTTACCCTTCATTATCGCGTGCACAATTGTTTCGTGGGTATAAGGGTCATAAGCCAGCGCACCGGCCGCATAGATTGGGTCAACTGGGGAAAGTGGGCCTTTGGCGATAACCTTTTTCCCTGATTTTTTAACTCTCTCGGCTGAACTAAGAAACAGAGACATAAGGCCATCAAAGGCCTTTAATTCTGTATCAAAGCGTAATTGGTTGAATCCCGGCCACTCTGATAGCTTCATACTTGTCCCTCTATGTGCTTAATAAATGTTTCAATTTTGGTCCTTATCTCGTCGGTATCATCGGGAGAGTATTCCGTCTCAATAAGAAGGGTTGGCACTGATAATTCTTGGTACAAGGTATCCTTAATAAACTTGAAATCTGCTCTCCAGGTGTCGCAGTATCTAAGGTTATAGTAGATTAATCCATGAACTCTATAGTCTCGAGCGACCTTGAGGATACGGTTTAGCCTTGTTGATAGGTCGGTCATAAAAGGACAGGGAAAATTATAGAGATAGCGCTCGGCTAGAGCATCCATCGTGTTTCCGAAAATACCAAAGATGTTCACTCTTTTCCGAGAGAACATAGCACCGGTGCAGATGTTATCCGCGACGATATTGCCGCCGGCTTGCTTAATAATGTCCAGCACTTTGTGGTCGCCAATGCCTATTGTACTGCCACAAATCATTAATCTGGATCTTGCATCATAGGGTAGAGTCTCTGAATTCCTTTGGCGTAAATCCTTATCTATCTTCTCTAATTCTTTCGCGAAGTCGGCTCTGTTCATCAAAAAGCCGGCATAAGAAATCTGTAAAGCATCACGCCACTCGATTGGAGATCGTCCATCCAAGGGGTATTCAAAAAAAGTCCACAGCTTTTCTCTAATCTGATTACATAAAGCTATTGCCTGACGGATTTCTTTATCTTTAATCTCGTGGCCGCAGAATTCCTCCAGCTGTCCTCGTAGTAAGTTTAATTCGTTTTTGAAATATTCAATAGCTTGTGGCTTGGTCCGGAATCTATCATGGGTTTGCGTTACCCCGAGTGGAAATGACGGCACACCGAGGTACTTGGCCCAGTATTCCTGGACTCTTCTCATGCTGTCGCAAGTGTAGGCGACGCAGACGGCATCGACAGCACTATAGTAAGGGTTAATCGATAGTTTTCTATACCCTAAGCAGGAACGGGCGTAGGCGCAACTGTAGGGCTTAAGAAAGTCCTCTCCGGCTGATGCGGGTTCAGGTTCGCCACCAAATGCCAGATGAACCGGGAGCATACCGGCGGCGAGAATCAACTCCTCTGGGACATAGGGTCCGAAATAGCCCACAACTCTCTGCCCCTTTTTCCGGGCTTCGGCAAGTCTTGCTGGTTCTTCCTCTAGTCTCTTGGTTAGTGAGCTTATCAAGCTGTTATTGCTCTCATTTGGTGCAAAGTGATAAATAACCCTTATATCCCGACCGCTGATGCCTAATGGCTATTTTACGGCCTTAAGTAGTAGTTCTAGCCATTTAACCGTTACCATGAAGAAGTAGGCGATACCGATGTAAAAGCCGAGAAGATAGAACATGGCGCCTACTCTTCCCTCCGCGCTCATCACATGCTGTCGGAACGGGCATCCTTCGGCTATAACGGACCAGAATCCTAATCCTAAACCACCGATTATACTGGCAATCAAGATTCCTCCCGATATAATATCCATCCCTAATGGGAAACTAGGAACATTACCTCCCACAAACTGGAAGGCGGCATTGCCGATTACGCCACCGATAATAATTCCGATGAGCCCCCTGAACCGATAGGTGTTCTTACGTAAAAAAAGGTCTCTTATTCCGCTTATGGTACAGAACGTCGACCTCTGCCCCATATAACCGATTAAAATCCCTATGACCAATGTGGCTACTGCTGGTATCATTGGCTGATTCCCCTCTTGGCACTTGACTGCATATAGACGCCAGCGAGAATTACTCCAATCACAATAGAGGCGAGGGCAATTGTTGCCAGGACACTACCGTAAGAAACAAGGAGAGCTGTCCTGATAGGACATGCTCCCCATAGCAGACCGAAGTTAGCCACCAAGAATCCTAATATACCGGCTGAAACTTTCTTCCTTACCGGGCCAGGTCGTAGTCGAAGTTCTTTATTCCGAGCAGCTGCGACAAATGAGCCGATAAAAACCCCGATAACGGTTAAAGGAGGATATACAATGAATGCCTTGGTGATTGCCAAATCTGTCCCAAAGAGATTATTCACTATCCAGTTTAATAGTCCCGCGGGATGGCCGAGGAAGCTTATTCCGTCGGCCACGGGCGGTATAACCTGGAAAAATGCCTGAGCGGCGGATGCTGCAACCCCCATTATAAGACCGATCACTAGTACCCGGTTGTAACCGAGTTTTAGTTTCATTAAAGACCCGCCTTAAGTCTGAGCCATTCTGGTAGAGCCACACTTCCTGTTCCGTAGCTAATTGGGCACGCGATGCTTTCCTGCGGCGGTGCCACCGACAGGGTGTGGGTAACCCCAGTCAATCCAAACCGGATAATTTGTTCAAACCCAAACCCTTGGAACCGTACAGTCTCCTCAATGGTCTTAGCTGTTCCGGGCGGTACTTCAACAACGACAAGTTTTGTGGCTACCGGGCGCTTTGTAGTTGTGATTATCCCTCCCCCTTTGCCCACTGCTTCCGCTAGTACTACTTCTGCCTCTTGCTGTTCCTGTTGAACAGCGTGAATTCTTACCGCCTCTGCTTCAGTGGTAACCTCAACGGCCGAAGGATGATAAAATTTGACTAAAAGAATTCCACCCCTTGTAACTGCTGTCTCATTCAGCAGTGATAATTTTATGGTATAAGTGAAGTCACTGTAAACTTCCGCACACCCCATGTCGAAAATCTCATAGTCAATAAGCTCACTTTCAATGTCTGTGACCTTCAAGAGTTCGGCGCCGGTAAGGATACCTGTACCCCCATCTACGGGGCATGTGAACCATGTAAAAGAGGTAAAGGCGGTGACCAACAGAACTCCGATAGTAAAATATATATGGCTGCTGGATACTGGGATCTTCATTTTGGCACCTTTTCTCCATCTTGGATTGTCGTTACATTATGATAACTTAATATTGCGTCCCTGTATACGACTTATGTCCGAAAACATATACGGATGATAATGGTTCTGTTTGGTGGGACTGTTACTGAGCGGGTATACTAGTGTCCGTGGGAATCTCGTAAGAGCAAGGAAAATGACACGAGACCACCCGAAAACATTGTTTTTAAAGCCGTGCTGTCGCTCCCTCGGAAACGGGAATCCAGCGTTACCATCTTCTCCTGGATTCCGTGCTAAGTACGGAATGACAATTCTCGGGTAGACTTTTATGTGGTGGTATCCTCGGCTGTGGCTTCTTCGGGCTTGGTTTGTGCCTGGATGATGGACTCTATGATGGACTCTATGATGGGTTCGAGTTTGGGTATATCATATCCCACGCTGAGGAGGTGGAGGTTAAGCGTGGGCTGAGCCGTAGTCTCAGGGGTTGAGTCCCCGGCCGCTGGTTGAGGCGCGGGCTTGGGTTCAAGCTCTTTAAGAACATCTCTAGGTACCGTCTCGCGGCAGACGACGAAACTACCTAGTTTGGGCTTGAGCACGTTATAATGACGCTTGACCAGTTCTAGTCCTCCTTTCTCATACCAGTCCTTCTTTTCTCTGAATTCCACGATGATGTCAGGCCGTGCTATGTGGAAATAGTCGGCTATCACGACTATTTCCTCCCGCCGGGTATTTGTATAGACGGCTAGGTCAGGCCATAGATTGCCCCGTCCGAATTCCAGTAGGATATCTTGAATCTTGTACCATTCCAGCTCTGGGCTGAGCTTACGGGCCCGCCAACCTGCCTCCGTAAAATCGAAATCGAACCCGAAGGCTGTAAAAAGTTTAAGCCGTGTGGAGTGTCCAATGATCTTAGGTACCAGGAATGAGGTCATGAGACTGTGCGCAAAGGAAATATTGTGTACCTCAGCGGAATCGGGAACATTTTCTTCCTGCGAGCCATCAAGTTCTCGCGGGTGCTCGGAGTCGTCGATGTCTAGATTATTGGCTAATTTACTACCTATTACTCGGTAAATCTTATCCGTTGCCAGGAGTTTAAGTAGGGACAGTATCGTCCAGCCCTGATAACCTTCGTGGGAAAATTTGGTAAACCTATGCTCTAGTATTTGGGTAGCGATTTGCTCAAAACCAGCAAAATCCGTCTTGCCTTTGAGCAGGTCGAACAGAGGGTCGAACAGACCACGTATCAGACCATCGCCGGGGTCAAGCAGGAAGTATCTGGCGCTGGCTTCTGCATCAAGAGCTTCAAGCTTTAGGCTATCTTTCGTTGCCTGGCTTACCTCACCCCAGTTCTTGCTCAGCGCGTGGCTCTGTTCCAGTGAAGCCGGGAAGTTGTCTTTGATGAAGTTTAGGTTAACTGTGTTAAACAGTTGGTAAAAGCCGGGGCGCAAATCAGCGGAGATGGCGATGATATGCTCGCTGATTTCTATGCTAGGGTTCTTGGCAATGTAATCCTTTAATTCACCGTAGGCTTTCTGCCAGCTGTCAGACATAGGTACTTCCTCCTGTGATAAAAATTTGGAGTGGTTTGGCAAGTTCACCAGAAACGGGCTAGCCATCATGGTTTTCTGTACAAATTAGTACTGGTAAATTACCGTCGGGTGGCGGAGGTCGTTACCGAACCTCCGTCACCCGACTCTAGATCTTTCTCCCGATAGAATCGGGGCTATTTAGCCGCTATAAGGGCTCGTTCCACCAAGGTTTTAGTGATTTGAACCTTGTACCTGTTCATGGTTTGAGGTCTGGCCGCCTTAACGGCTTCTTCCCCGGCGGATGCGGCGTTAGCCGCATTGATGGATTTGCCCGCGAGGAATTCTTCGGCGGCGGTTGCCCGATAAGGTAC
>DCWM01000013.1:0-6934 GCA_002335405.1 Dehalococcoidia bacterium UBA2162 | reverse complement strand
GAAGTCTATGGCTCTTCTTTCGGCGAATTTGATAAAAGCCTGCTTCGTTCCGCTTGCTGGTGCTGGTACCTGGATCTCGGTAACTATTTCGTTATCGTTCAGGTTATTGCCCAGTACGACAAAGAAGTCATCGATCGGGATACTTCTCTCAGTCGTGACTAAGGTAGCACCTAGGGCGGTGAGAGCGACGGCAGTATCAGATGGGTGGACAGCGAAGCAAATCTGTCCTCCCAGGATAGCCAGGTAGCGATTATCTCCGGCGACACCAAAACAAGTATCGCCTCCCTTTCTAAAACAGTGGAAGGCATTATGCTCGGCGCGGAAATACCAGCAGCGGACTTCCTGACAGAGGTTGCCGCCGAGGGTGCCCATATTGCGTAGCTGTGGTGTGGCTACCAGACGTGCCGCGTCGGCTAACGCCGGGTATGTAGAGGAGACAGTGCTTGACTCGTGGATGTCGGTAAGCTTGGTCAAGGCGCCAATTTTCAGCACGCCACCTTCTTCCTTGATGTAGTCTAGACCGGGAATGGTTTTGAGATTAACCAGACTTGACGGTGGCTCAGCAAATATCATTCCCTTGAGGGAACCGATTATGTCGGTACCGCCAGCGACAACGGCCGCGTTAGGCCCCAAGGCGGCGGTTGCCTCGGCAAGCGTGGTTGCGTTTAGATGTGTTACTTTATTCATTTTCTAGCCTCCTATGCCTTTCCCAGCGCCTGAAGAACCACCTTCGGTGTCATCGGGCCTGTAATAATGTCCACTCCGATGGCGTTATTGACGGCGTTGTTGATTGCGACGAAACTGGATACCGCTGGCTCGCCGATACCGTGAGCCCCGAAGGGGCCGACGGCATCAATTGTCTCCAAGAGACAACTGGCATCTGTTTTGTCAACGTCTACGGGGACGTCTAGGGTAGTCCCCATCTTATCGCCTATGTGGTTAAAGCTGAGCAGGCGGCCGGTTACTGGATCGTAGATGTCGTCAAAATACAATGCCTGGTTAACTTGTAGTGGCATTCCCGCCAGAATCTGCCCTTCGGCGGAAATTGGGTCTATAAGCCGGCCGGCATCAAGGACACTGACGTAGTTGAGGACTTCTACTTGTCCGGTTCCGGGGTCAACTGCCACTTCAGCGGCAGCGGCACACCCTGCCTTGTGTACGGTGGGGCTACCTACCTCAAATTCTCCGACCGGTTTCCGCAGGTTACCTCCTGGGTGCAGACCCCAGCCTATAATGGCTCCACCTACCACGCGCATGACCTGCGCATGGGTTACAAACTTAGTCGGGTCGGACTTAACGAATATCTGGCCGTCTTTGGCATCGAGGTCGTCCGGTGTTACGTTAAGCATGTCAGTGCCGTCGCCAGCGGCGACTGCAAATAACTGTGCTCGGAGATCTTTGGCGGCATTCATTACGGGGAGTCCAGCAGCGACGGTGAGTCTGCTGCCAAATTGACCGCCACCTTCAGAGGCAATAGTATTGCCCCAGTCGGAGCATCGGACATCTTCGAATCTCATGCCTAATGTTTCGGCGATGATGGCTGTCTGGGCACCAGGGCCGCCCATGACACGGGTGGAGCCGCTATTAAACATGATGGTGCCATCCCGTAACATGTAGAGGACGGAACTATCCGATCCACCGCCTCCGCTGCCGTGGCCATCAGCATGGGCGTGTATGCCGATACCGTGCAGACGACCATCGGGAAGGGTCTCGGTGCCGGGGGCATGGTACTTTGATTCATAGCCGATGACTGTCGCTGCTTTCTCCATACACTGGTGGACACCCCAACCAGGAGTACGCATAGGTCGACCAGTATCTTGATCGAGCATACCATCGCTAACGAAGATCTTCCGTCGGAATTCTAGTGGGTTCATGCCGAGTTTGGCCGCTGCTTTCTCTAGGACCAAATCCGATAAGAACGCTCCCTCCGGATGCGCCACACAGCGCCAAGCACCAGCTCTGGGCTTATTATTGGCTACACCCCACTCGTCTTTCTTGAAATTGGGGCTCACCCAGGTATGACGGCAAGGATCTTGCCAACTACTTCGGCCACCATTCGAGCGGCCATCACCCCACCAGGTGGTTTCTACTGCCGTCAGGGTACCATCATTCTTTAACCCTAACTTCATATGTAATTTCACCGCGTATTGGTGGTTGCCGTAAACCGTGTAGAGTCTCCGTGGTAGCTTAATTCCTACGGGCTTGCCTGCCTTCTTAGACAGTAAGGCAGCCTCTATGTCGATTTTGGCCCAATATTTATTGCCAAAGGCACCACCAGTGCCATGACAACGGACGTGAACCTTATTCAGCGGCATTCCCAGCGCGGATGCACTACCGTTCCTCTGTCCCCAGGGCCACTGACTACCAATGTTAAAGTAGACATTATCTCCTTCCCACCAGGCGACAGTTGAGTCGGGCTCTATTTCGTTGTGCGTGTGTCCACGAAGCCAGCCTACAGTCTCATCGACTATGATATCGGCTTCAGTAAAACCTTGGGCGACATCACCACGTTCTAAGGCTGAAGGACTGGGGGTGATGTTGCCATCGGGGAAGGTCCCCGCATTCGGTGCACCGGTTCGCATGGCGTCTTCTGGGTCGAAGACTGCATCTAGAATCTGATATTCTACATCGATGAGGTCTAGAGCACGCTCGGCAGTTGCCTCGTCGACCGCGGCTACCGCCGCTATCTGCTGGTCTACGCTTAAGATAGTATCACTCCAATTAGGATGATCTTCGAAAGTAATGACCGCTTCAACACCTTCCAAGGCTTCCGCCCTGCTGGTGTTGATGCTTGTAACCTTGGCGTGAGCATACTTTGCGCCTAGAACCCGAGCATAAAGCTTACCCTCAGGGTGATGGTCTTCAGCGAAGTCGTATTTCCCAGTGACAATGTTTATCCCCTGGTAGTCAAGGTTTCGTTTGCCAACAGCGACAAACTGGCTCTTGGGTCCAAATTCATCAACCATTTTATTATACTCCTTTCAGGACTGTATTTACTTGTCGGTTGTAGTCACTACAGTAACAGAGATTCCCTGATAAAGCCACTTTTACTTGGTCCACTGTTGGCCTGGAGGTTTTATCTAGCAGGGCTACGGCCGACATTATCATACCGGGAGTGCAGTAGCCACACTGGAAGGTTGAATTTTCCAAGAAAAGTTTCTGTACTGGGTGTAGATTGGGGCCATTAGCTAGGCCCTCAATGGTTACGATATTCATGCCTGCGGATTCTACGGCCAGCATGGTGCAGGCTAAGCTCGTCCGGCCATCGACCAGAATATTACATGTACCGCATTCTCCACGGTCGCAACCCACCTTCAGTCCGACGAGCCCGAGCTTTTCCCTGAGTACGAAGGCTAGAGTCCATTCTGGCTCAACCTTCAGCGTATGGGACCGTCCGTTTACCGTTAGGGTAGTGACACCTGGTGCCGCTACTTGTTTGACTATCTCTACTGTTTTTTCTACTACTTGAGTTGGGCCCGGTACCTCTACCTCTGCTGGGGCACAGGCCACCGCGAGTACTGTTGAGCCAATGGCGGCACCACCGACGACTATACCGCTACCTTTGATAAAGTCTCGTCGCGATACTCCGCCCTTTTTGACTTCTTTTTCTTCTTCGGCCATTAAATAACCTCCTTTATGATTCTCTGGGTAATTGATAATAATGTGATACCAAAACTACGCAATACCTACCCCCTCCTTTAAAGTACGAAATATTCACCTCGAAAAAAATAGGTCTTTTGTATACAATACCCTAAATTGAACGCGTTGTCAATACCTAAAATTCTGTGTAAAAAAAGTTTACCGAGTTGATGTCTGTACGAACATTTTAAAACCCCTTGCTTAAGCCATTATTTACTCTACCATGACCTCCACCACAGTAACTTTGCCATCCATGGTATAGATGTCGTCGCGATAGACGAAGATGCCAGGTTTGGTAAAGGTATAGCTAAAAGTCTCATCAACCCCTATATTTGCACTAAAAAGGCCATCGTCGCTGATGACACTATGCTCCTTGATATCCGTGTTATTCCAGGTAACCGTAGTCCCCACGGGTACAGTGATGTTACGTGGCGTGTATTCTCCGTTGTAATTATCTTTGACTTTCGCCAGAGCAGGATACTCGCAAGCGATTTTGACCATCACAGCCATCGCCGGTGTCGGCTCTGATTGGGCTGGTGTTGGTTGGGCCGGTGTCGGCTCTGATTGGGCTGGTGTCGGTTGGGTTAAGGCATAAACGCCAAATACAAGTAATCCCACACCCAGTAGGGCGGCAATAATCCGCGCCATTATCTACTCTGCCATAACCTCCTCTACAGTAACTTTGCCATCCAGGGCATAGATGTCGCTGCGATAGACGAAGATACCAGGTTTGGTGAAGGTATAGCTAAAAGTCTCACCAACATCTAAATTTGCACTAAAAAGGCCATCGTCGCTGACGACACTATGCTCCTTAACATCCGTGTTATTCCAGGTAACCGTAGTCCCTACAGGTACGGTGATGTTACGTGGCGTGTATTCTCCGTTATAGTTGCTTACTGTTTCTTCTATTATAACGTCGCAAGTGATCTTGACCATTACAGCCAGAGCCGATGTCGGCTCTGGCTGTAATGGTGTTGGCTGAGCTGGTGTTAGCTGAGCTGGCGCTGGTCGGGTAAAGACATAAACGCCAAACACAAGTAATCCCACGCTCAGTAGGATGGCAGTGATTCGCGCCATTCGTATTCTGGTCAGGTTCAATTGATTTTACCTCGGAATTAGTATCACCAGCTATCAGAGCCTAATCGTTGTGTTAGTATACTCCTTAGGGGTTTTCCCTGCAATGGGTCTCGTGCGGCGATGACTCGTGCTACTCGTATTCTAACACCTGCTCTTTCCTAATTATAGCATAGCAGAGGGCTCTAAGTTGCGGTATTATTGTTTTCGGGGGTAATGTCAGACTGATGAAGATATTCTTTGAACAGAAGGGGGAACTGGTCGATAATTTGTTTCACCTTGGTCGCTGGTGTTGTTTGGGCACACTTACCCGCCACACGGTTGATCTTGGCGGCAACTATGGCGGCCTTATGTGGCTTAAAGCCAGCATAGATAAGAGCGGAGACAAGACCAGTAATAGTATCACCGGTGCCGCCAATGGCCTCTAGCGCTGGTATGTCGGGTTTATCTATCTTAGCTAGGATCTTGCCGTCACTGGCTATATAGTCAATCTTCCCCTTAACCAACAGCAGCTTGGCGGCGTCCTTATTGTTATAAGCAACAGTAATTAGCTCTGGTACTTTCTGCGGTTCACAGTCGAAGAGGTGCCGAGCTACGTAGGCCGGGTGTGCTGCCTCAGGGTCGGCCAGGAAACCCATTTCGGTGAGGTCGGGGGTGAAAAGGTCAAATTCCTGAGCTAAGCCAGCACCTTTAGCTGCGTATAAGGCACCAGCGTCGGCAATCATAAATGGTCTTCGGGAGCACTGAGTGATTGCTTTGCAGAGCTCCTTCATAAGAGGCATTATCGGTAGACAATAGTGTAGCGCCAGAACCCCTGGCAATAGCTCGCTTACCTTGTCGATAAGATAATCATAAAGCTCTCGGGTACCTTTCTCGCCAATGTCGCCAATATCTCCGATAACCAACACGTGTGGTGGTTCAAGCTCGAGGTAGCTAGTGGTGATTAGGGCGGCACTTATCATAGCACCAGTCCCCGGCATACGGGCAAAACGCTGGCCATTCACTACCAGAAATTCTCCCTCTAATCTAACCGGACCGATTGTCAAAGGCACGTCTTTGTTCGGAATGGTACCCACAATGAGCATCATTACCTTATTTTCTACTTCCTTGCCACAGACTCAAGCATACCTCAAAGGCTCTGTCAAGCATCACTGCACACAGGGTAGAACCACGATCTTTTGGCCGTGGTGCTTCGGTGAGCGGCTTATCAACTAATTCAGCATAGAGATAAGGAATATCAGGACAACCGCCACCTGAACTATTTACGATGATGCCGCTATTCTTATCAAAGGCAAGCTTCATATTGCCCGCTCTGACCATCGTCCACTGACCGAAATCAGTTACCTTTATAATATCGCACAGTTCAGCGGTACCTTTCATCATTGGAAAGATGCCGACATAGGTCGCGTCTTTCTCCTTAAGCAACTGTTCTATACCGGCTAGTCTCGCCAGGTCTATCTCCAGAGACAGGTCGCAGCCCACGCGATACTCGGGCGGAGGCGCAATTAACCTGACCTCATATCCGTCCCTCTTCATGAGTTTTTCTGCTCGTATTGCCTGAGCTACATCCTGAAAGATTATTATGCCATCACCCTTGAAGGCAACTTTCTTTTGTTTTAAAAATGCCATAAGCACTTCCTGGCTTACATACCCTGAAAGTGGATAAGCCTGGTAGATTGGAAAATGGATAAGCCTAGTAGATTGCGAAGTGGCTAAGCCTAGTAGAGTATGAAACGAGAAGGACTATGAACCAGAGATACCAGGCAACTCCCGCGCCTATTATCAGGGTCATGAATGGCGCCCTTATTTTTCTCCCCCCCCCCAGCCAAGTTATATCTATCGCCTCTTCAGGACACACCTCGATACATCGCCCGCATCTTACACAGTTTCCGCCCTTGCTTTCCATTTTCTCCACGTCCTCTGGTGTCATGGCATACATCGTGCACTCTGAAACGCATTCCATACACGAAGTACATTTCGCTGGGTCTATTGTTACCCGGAAGGCGCTGAGTTTAGGGATGAGAGATAATCCGGCACCGACGGGGCATATGACATCACACCACCACCTCCGCTTAGTCATGAACGGTAGCACTACGGCAAAAACTATAACCATCCCTACAATCGTCCAGAAAACGGGCAGGGATTTGAGCCAAAGCGCTGGGCTGATTATGTTGACGATGGAGAACGGTACCGCGAAAGATAGTATTAGGCAGCCTACCAG
>DCWM01000011.1 GCA_002335405.1 Dehalococcoidia bacterium UBA2162 | reverse complement strand
AAGCTTCCAATGACAGCTGTCCCCCAGCGAACTGCCATGTCCCATGCTTTCGGATCGCTGGCGGTGGCACTGGTGGGGACAGCTAAGTACTACCAGCTAGCGCCGAACATAGACACCTTCACTCTCTCGGTTCTCTCGTTTGAGATAATTCTCGGCTTCCTGACTTTCACGGGCAGCTGCGTCGCCTTCGCCAAGCTTCAGGAATTAATCTCCGGTACGCCTTTCATCTATCCTGGCCGAACTGTGGTAACCCTCTCGAGCCTAGGCATCGCAATCGTCCTGGCTATTTATCTCATCCTGAATCCGGCACAGGGAATCATTCTCCCAATCATGGTGGCATTTGCCCTCCTCTTCGGATTTCTTTTAGTCATGTCAATCGGTGGGGCTGACATGCCGACGGTGATAGCGATCTTAAACTCCTACGCTGGTCTTTCAGCAGCAGCCCTGGGATTTGTCCTAGACAGTAAGATTCTAATAGTCGCGGGGACACTTGACGGAGCCTCTGGCTTCATCTTAGCTCTTATCATGAGTAAGGCGATGAACCGCTCCTTTATCAATGTTCTGTTCGGTGGAGTCGGGACGAAGATTACCAAGGACGGGGATGCAACAACGATTGAACGTACTGTCCAGAGCTACACAGTCGAAGATATCGCCACTATTCTGGATAATGCCAGGTCGGTCGTCATTGCTCCAGGTTACGGAATGGCTGTTTCCCAAGCCCAACATGTGGTCAAGGAGTTTGCCGACATCATCCAAGCACGAGGTATTGATGTAAAGTATGCCATCCACCCGGTCGCGGGGCGAATGCCCGGCCACATGAATGTCCTTCTCGCAGAATCCCAGGTACCCTATGACCAACTCTGGGAGATGGAACAGATTAATTCTTTATTCCCAGAAACTGACATAGCTATCGTGGTTGGAGCTAATGATGTGACCAACCCCGCGTCAAGAACAAATCCTGACTCGCCCCTCTACGGGATGCCAATCCTAGATGTCGATAAGGCTCGAACCGTGGTCTTTATCAAAAGAACATTAAACACGGGATTCGCCGCAGTAGGCAACGAACTCTTTTACTTGCCGAACACGATGATGGTGTTCGGCGACGCCAAAAAAGTACTCTCGGAACTTGTAGCATCGCTGAAACAAAGATAGAGTGTAATGCTTAGGATAAAGTGCTCCTAGATAAATTACCGTGAGTCAAGCCGCCTGACTATTCAAATCCCTTTAGTCAGAGATATTAAATAAGAGTGCTGGAGAAGCACTTCGTCCCCGGAGAGATCTACAAACTTAGAGATGTAGTTTTTGACTTTTCGCTATATTATGATTAATATCATATAGTACATAGCAGTTAAGAATCAAAACTGAATAGGGAACTTTAGAGGTGCCCAAACACAAGTGAGGGCTTAAATGGAAGGCAAGTCCGGTGCGATTCCGGCGCAGTTCCACCTGCTGTGAACCCGATAGAATCGGGAAAGTCAGAACGCCAGCCTCTGATAGATACGACCTCGGTGGAGATCGGGGAAATAGAGCTGATTCATAAAAATCCCCTCGTTCCACGCATGAGGGGATTTTTTATTAAAGAGCACAGAAGATGCCAACAAAATTAAAAAACAGTAAGCGGCTACTCGGGATTTCATTAACGCTCGGTGGGGGGTTGATTTTATCCGTATTTCTCGCCACCGCTCTCGGCGCGGTCAATGTCTCCCTGCCAGATATTTTCCGTATGTCCCTTAACAAAATCGCATTATTTGATTTCCCAGCTACATGGAGAGCCGTCGATGAAACCATTATTTTCCAGATACGACTACCGCGAGTAGTCGGTGGAGCTCTGGTGGGTGCCGCATTAGCCACTGCCGGTGTCTTATTTCAAGGTCTGTTACGTAATCCCTTAGCTGACCCCTACATCATTGGCACCTCTGCCGGAGCGGCGCTGGGAGCAACCATCGCCATGATATTACCCTTAAATCTAGCCTTGCTCGGCTTTGGACTGATACCGCTGACCGCCTTTATCGGCGCACTAACATCGGTAATTCTGGTCTACAACCTAGCACGAGTGGGGGGACGGACACCAGTTATCAGCATGCTCCTGACTGGTTTTGTCGTCAGCGCCTTACTTGTCGCCATCATCGCCTTTATGATGTCAATCGGTGACCGATTAGGCCTCAATCTCCGTTCCGTTTTCTCCTTTTTGATGGGTCACATATCAGTCACCAACTGGAATCAGCTCGCCGTAGCAGCTCCGTTGGTCATTGGTGGTATCATTGCGGCTCGTTTTTTTGCCTTCCACCTGAACGCCTTTTCCCTAGGCGAAGAGGGCGCCGCCTATTTAGGTATTGAGGTGGAACGAGACAAAATGCTGATTTTATCCTTAGGATCACTACTCACCGCTACGGCCGTTTCCATTAGCGGGCTGGTCGGTTTTGTCGGGCTGGTGATGCCCCATGCCATGCGCTTAAGCCTAGGTCCCGACCATCGTCTTCTGGTACCCGCCTCCGCCTTAGCCGGAGCTATCTTCCTCGTTATTACCGATCTCCTGGCTCGTACTATCTTAGCGCCAGGAGAAATCCCGGTCGGTATTATCACCGCCCTCATCGGCGCCCCGTTTTTCCTCTACCTACTACGGCGTAGCCGAAGGGAGTATGCCTTTTGATACAGATACGGCAGGCTAGTTTCGCCTATCTTAACGGGCTGGTGCTCCGTAACATTAACCTTTCCGTCGCCACCGGTGAGATGGTGGGACTATTAGGACCCAACGGTTCAGGCAAGACCACATTAATTAAGCTCGCCAGTGGAATTATAAGACCAAATCACGGAGACATTAGACTAGGTAACACCGGTTTAAGCCAAATAAGTCGGAAATCTATCGCCCACAGCGTAGCGGTGGTACCCCAACAATTCCACATTCCCTTCGCTTTTACCACGACCGAAGTAGTAATGTTAGGACGGTTCCCCTTTATCAAAACCCTTTCCGGAGAGAGCCCAGCCGACAGACAAATTACCGCCGAAGCGATGGCACTGGTGGGCTTGAGTCAACTGGCCGAGCGCCGTTTTGATGAATTAAGCGGCGGCGAACGGCAGAAGGTCATCCTGGCGATGGCACTGGCGCAACAGCCAAAATTACTGCTTCTGGATGAACCAACCTTGAATCTAGATATCAGCCATCAGATAGAGATACTAGAACTAGCCAGACGCCTCAATACCACGCAGAAGCTCACCGTTATCGCCGCTATGCATGACCTCAATATGGCCGCCCTTTATTTCGACCGTTTAATCCTGCTAAAAGAAGGCCAGATAGTAGCTGACGGAACACCGTCCCAAGTATTAACTGAGGATAGAATCAGAGAGGTCTTTGCCACCACAGTTAAAGTCGAGATGCACCCGACCACCGACGTCCCTCACATCATAGTGACACCGAAGAGGAACACGGTCAGGTAACTGCCGTAAGGTTGTTTAACAACTGTTGGAGCCATCGTGGTGAACCCTTCGCCAAGCTCAATGCGCGGGGTTTATAAACGCTCTCCACCATACGGCTATTTCTTTAGGGTCAGACGAGGCACTTCATCCAGAGCATATCTTAGACTCTTAGCAAAAACGGCCACCGCATCCAGATTGCCCGTCTTCATCAATTGAATGAACCGACTACCGACGATAACGCCATCAGCGATACGGGCAGCCTGCTTTGCCTGAGCCGCCGTCGAGATACCGAAACCAATGCAAAGTGGTTGTTTTGCCACTGTCCTCACCCGAGCAACAAAGCCGGCCAAATCCGCTGGCAGCCGAGACCGAGTCCCGGTAACCCCAGCTACGGAAACAAGATACAGAAACCCCAGTGACTTCTCGGCAACCAGACGGATCCGACTTTCGGTACTAGTCGGCGCCAGAAGATAAATAAGGTCAAGACCACGCTGCCGGGTAATTACCTCCAACTCGACACCTTCCTCCGGGGGAAGATCAGGAATAATGAGACCATCAATCCCCGACCGAATACAGTCAGTTACGAACTCGGTAAGTCCATAGCTCAAAACGGGATTAAAATAGCTCATAAAGACTAACGGAATATCAACCTTTTGGCGCAACTGCCGGGCAATTTCTAGGCAGATTTTAGGAGTGACACCATTTTGCAGAGCGCGGAAGCTTGATTTCTGGATAGTGACACCATCGGCCAAGGGGTCGGAGAAAGGAATCCCGAGCTCGACGATATCACAACCACACTTGGCCAACAGGGGCACGACTTCCAAGGTAGTTTTAATATCAGGATAGCCCACGGTTATATAACCGATAAGAGCTTTACCGGCCGGTGGTTTAAAGCTCGATGCCAGACGACTCACAGCTTCACCTTCAATGCATCAGCCACGATACCCATATCTTTATCACCACGTCCGGAGAGATTGATAATAACTATTTGCTTCTTTTCTAGAGAACCAGCCAACCTGACGGCATAGAATATAGCATGGGCCGATTCCAGCGCCGGCGTAATACCCTCCGTATGACACAGCAGCTGAAAACCTTCCAGCGCTTCTTGGTCATTGACACCAACATAGGTGACGCGCCTGATATCCTTAAGATAGCTGTGCTCTGGACCAACGCCAGGGTAATCCAGTCCGGCGGAAATACTATGGGCTTCTTTAATCTGACCGGAATGGTCCTGAAGCACATAGGATTTTGCCCCGTGGAGGACGCCAATATTTCCAGCAACAAGGGTAGCGGCGTGCTCGCCGGTCGCCAACCCTCGCCCCGCTGCCTCCACTCCAACCAACCGCACACCCCTATCATCCAGGAAGGGATAGAAAATACCCATAGCATTACTACCACCACCGATACAGGCAACAACATAATCCGGTAAACGACCAAACTGATCCTGTATCTGCTGTCTGGCTTCCTTACCGATTACCTGCTGGAAATCACGCACCATCATAGGATAGGGATGCGGACCCACCACAGAACCCAAGAGATAGTAAGTATCCCGGGCATTAGTCACCCAATCCCGAATTGCCTCATTGATAGCATCTTTCAGTGTCCCACTCCCGCTAGCCACCGGTCTCACCTCGGCGTCCATCAACTTCATGCGGAAGACATTAAGTGACTGGCGACGCACATCTTCCTTCCCCATGTAGACGATACATTCCATCCCTAACATAGAGCAGACCGCCGCCGTTGCCACACCGTGTTGCCCCGCCCCAGTTTCGGCAATAATACGCTGCTTACCCATGCGCCGAGCAAGCAAACCCTGCCCTAGAGCATTATTAATCTTGTGTGCTCCGGTATGAGCCAAGTCCTCCCGCTTTAAGAAAATCCGAGCACCACCGCCGTTCTTCGTTAGCTGCTCAGCAAAGAACAGGGGTGTCGGTCTCCCCGAATAGTCGCGTGACAACCGATCGAACTCGACCCAGAAAGCAGCGTCAGCCTTTGCCTTCGTGTAAGCGTCCGTCAGTTCGCCGAGCACTGGCATCAGCGTCTCTGGAACAAAGCGCCCGCCGTAATTACCGAAATACCCACTACCGTCTGGCAGCAATAACTACCTCCTCGCTAAGACCTTTAACAGCCTAATTACCGAAATACCCACTACCGTAAAGATATTTTCCACCACATAAT
The DNA here is from genome assembly GCA_002335405.1 of Dehalococcoidia bacterium UBA2162. Lineage (GTDB taxonomy): Bacteria > Chloroflexota > Dehalococcoidia > Dehalococcoidales > UBA2162 > UBA2162. Next base: position 17,232 of record DCWM01000011.1, on the reverse strand, counting down.
TTCATCCGCCGTATCCCCCGCTCCTTAATTAAAAACTCCTACCTTTCACCCAACATCTCCGCCACCCTATCCAGTATCCTGTCGGCAACATCCCTTTTACTCATCAAAGGCAAACTATCCATCTTACCGCCACGGCTAATAATGGTAACTTGGTTGGTATCAACCTCAAAGCCACTATCGGGTGCAGTAACATCATTGGTGACGATAAGGTCAAGCTGTTTCTTCACCAACTCTTCTCTGGCGTGCCCAATTAGATTCTCGGTTTCGGCAGCAAAGCCAATCCGGAGAAAATTACCCCGTATCTCAGACAGAATATCCGGAGCCCTAACCATCTCCAGGGTAAGTTCCGGTCCGACCGCCTCTTTCTTAATTTTCTGAACGGCTCGGCTCTTCGGCTGGTAGTCAGCCACCGCCGCCGCCATAATCAGAACATCAACTTGAGCTACCGCCCTGGTCACCGCCTCTTTCATCTGAAGTGCCGTTTGGATATGGACGACCTCAACACCCGGTGGCTCCGGTAGAGCCACCGACCCAGCGATGAGAACAACGTTGGCTCCTCTGTCTCGAGCCGCCTCCGCCACGGCGTAGCCCATCTTACCCGAGGAACGATTACCAACGTAGCGCACCGGGTCGATTGGTTCTCGCGTACCCCCAGCCGTCACCACAACCCGTTTCCCCGCCAGATCACCATCTCGACCTAGCACCTGCTTTATGGTGCCGATAATTTTTTCAATCTCAGCCAAACGCCCCTGACCTTTACCACCCGAAGCTAAATAACCATAACTCGGCTCGATAATGGTAAAGCCTCTGGCTTTAAGCTTACCCAGATTTTCCTGGGTAATCGTGTTCTGAAACATATTACTGTGCATTGCCGGAGCGATAACCACCGGAGCCCTGGTTGCCAGTACCGTACTAGTGAGCATGTCATCGGCAATACCATTAGCCAGTTTAGCAATGATATTAGCCGTCGCCGGGGCAATGACAACGATATCCGCCGCATCAGCCAAAGCCACATGCTCAATACTAAACTCAGAGTCCATCTCCCACATACTAGTAATCACCGACTGATTAGTGACGCTACGGAAGGTCAACGGAGTGACAAACTGCATTGCCGACTCGGTCATGACGACTTCAACCCTAACCCCGACCTGCGTCAATTTACTGGCCAAGTCAGCCGCTTTATAAACGGCAATACTCCCCGTTATACCAAGAACGACGGTTTTATTGACCAACATGGCTGATCTCCCTCTCAATAAATCCTAATCACTAACTAGATTCCAAACACATTCAAAATACAAATCCCTAAGTTCAGAATTTATGGTTTTTACTCTTTATTCATCAGGTGAATCAACCTTAAGCCAATAAGCGTCAAATCAGGATTCACCTTGTCGATTACGGTAACTTCACTAGCCAGAAGCTCAGCATAGCCACCGGTAGCCACCACTAGAGCCTGTTCCCCCAACTCCCCCTGGATACGAGAAACAATACCCTCAATCAACCCCAAATGACCAAAGAGAAGCCCGGACTGCATAGCATCCACAGTATTGGTACCAATCGCCCGCTTCGGCAACGTGAATTCTATCCGGGGCAATGCCGCAGTTCGCGCAAATAGAGCCTCAGCGGTAATGAGCAGACCAGGAGCAATCGCCCCACCCAGATAGTCACCTTCCCTAGACACGGTATCAAAGGTAGTAGCAGTGCCCAGATCAACAATGATAACTGGCCCACCATAGAGGTAATGAGCCGCCGCCGCATCGACAATTCGGTCAGCACCAACCTCGCGGGGATTATCCATACGGATACGCACCCCAGTCTTAATACCCGGCCCAACCACCAACGGAGAGATATGAAAATAATGCTGGGATAACTCAACAAAGGTGCTAAGCAAAGGCGGCACGACACTACACAGGGCAATCTCATCAATATCGGAACTGTTGATATCGCGGTAATGCAGCAGGGTTAGTATTAGGGCGGCATATTCATCAGGCATCTGGTGAACATCGGTAGCCATACACCAAGTAGCCCGGAGCTTCTCACCTTTGAAGACCCCCAGAGTGATATTAGTGTTACCAATATCAAACACGAGTAGCATCGCTCGCCTCCTGCGACCCGCCTACTCAGTCGGATCTTGTTTCAATCGCTTAATCACCAATGGCAATTCGGATAGAAGGTCAGACGCCAGCATGCCGGCATCGCCAAGCTTGTCTTTAACCTGATCACCAGCTTTACCATGGAGATAAACACCACAAGCCGCAGCCTCAGAAACAGATGAGCCCTGGGCAACCAACCCGGCAATAACCCCACTCAGCACATCTCCCGTTCCGGCGGAAGCCAGCCCCGGGTTAGCGAACGGGCTAATTCGGCATCGGCCCTCAGGAGTAGCCACAATAGTATAAGCCCCCTTCAGCACCACCGTTTTACGCCATTCCTGAGCCATTTTCCGGACGACATCAACTCGGTCAGACTGCACCTCGTCGACTGATACACCAATGAGCCGAGCAATTTCGCCAGGGTGCGGTGTCAGTATAGCATTATCGGACAGTTTCCGCCACCAGTTACGCACTTTAGCCAATATATTAAGAGCATCGGCATCCAAGACAAGCGGCAACGACACTGACTTCTGCCGAAGTAGCGTGGACTTAATAAACCGAGCCACCGATAGGTCTTGCCCTAACCCGCAACCCATTAATAAAACATCATATTGCTTCAGTTTTTGACGAAGTAAACTAGCCGCCTCGGCAGAAATAATGCCAGGGCTAAATTCTGCTAACGGCAGATAAGTGACTTCAGTTAATTTCGAAGCCAGAATTGGCTGTAGACTGGCAGGGGTAGCCAGTGTTACTAGCCCAGCGCCAACCCGCATAGCACCGCCACAAGCTAAATAGGCAGCGCCGATATAGTTGATAGAACCAGCTACCACCAGTACCCGCCCAAAAGTCCCCTTGCTGGCATTGAGCGAACGCCTAGGCAAAACTGACCGGACCCAATCGTCAGTAAGTAGCTCATCACTCACCGACTCAACCAGAGAGGACGGGATACCGATATCAACGGTCGAGAGCTTACCCACCTTTTCCGCCCCAGGGAATTGGAATAAACCAGCCTTAGGAAAACCGAGAGTAATCGTATTATCGGCATGAAGACAAGATGGGACCGCCACGCCACTATCGGCATTCAGTCCAGAAGGTAGGTCCAGGGCAATAATACGAAGACCAGGCAGATGCTCTTTAGCCTGTCTGATCTTATCTAGCGCCTGGGCAAAAATACCTTTCACCGGACGGTTCTGGCCAGTGCCAAAGATAGCGTCAACAACCCCAATATTAATCGAGGATGATGACAGATAACCATCCAGCCAGCCCAGATTTTCATCCTGAGCGGCATCGACACAGGTGATACCGCGGTCGCGAACCAGCTTAAGGTTAATATCATCGGGTAGTCTCCGGCCAAACAGGTAGAGATTAACTCGAGAGCCCCAATCATGAAGATAGCGTGCTGCTACCATCCCATCCCCACCATTATTACCCGGACCAATTAAAAATAAAATACGTTTTTGCTCGATAACGCCAAAGATTCGCCTGACTTCTTCTGCCACGGCTTTACCTGCATTCTCCATCAGAATATCTGTCGATACCCCGATCCTAGCACACTCTTGTTCTGCCTGACGCATCTCCTCAACAGTTAAGATTTTCATCTTCTTCAATCGATGACAGAGAAGGGATTAAAGTTAGTTTCATAATCGAAGGTGTCAATCATTTCCCTCTTTTTCAGGTAGTTCACCACCGCATAGGTAAAGGGCGTAAATACCACCTCGATTAAGACCTTTACCCCCAAGTGATATAAAATCATCATCGGCGTAAAAAAAGAGGCACCATAATAGGCTATAGGAATAAAGAGTGCCGTATCCAACCCTTGACCAATAATTGTCGAACTAATCGTCCGTCCCCACAACCAGCGCCCTTGAGTCAAAATTTTCATCTTGGCAAGAACAAAGGAGTTACCGAACTCACCGCCGAGATAACCTATAAAAGAAGCTGCCAGTAATCTCGGTGTATAACCCAGGATATCCTCATAAGCCCCCTGCCATCCCCAATCGAGAGCCGGCGGCAGAATACGACCAACCCAGGCAACAAGAACAAAAAGAAGATTACCGAGAAAGCCCAACCAAATTACTCGCCGCGCCTGTTTATACCCATAGACTTCAGTGAGGATATCGCCAAGAATATAAGTTAAGGGAAAAAGGATGACCGCCGCGGGGAGCGTAATGGAACCAGCAAGACGAAAAACCTTTACCCCAACGATGTTAGCGGTAAGAAGGCAAGTAACAAAGAGTGCGGCGATGATGACAAAACGGAACGAGAACTTCATTAGCTAAATCCAGCGCCGGTGACGGAAGTAGAAAAGCATCGTTCCCGAAATCAATAACGCAACGACCATATTAGCGATAAAAGTCCAAAAACTCCCCTGCTGTTCGAGACCGCCGGGCAGGCGCACATTCATACCATAGAAACTAGAAACGACCACAAATGGTAAAACAATGCTTGACATGATAGTCAAAATACGCAGGATATGGTTTACACGGTCGGTACCCAAGACAAAATCAGCATCCTTATAAACCTCGATAACTTCTTTACACTCATCTAGAGTGTCACATACTTTATTCATGTGGTCCATCAAGTCACCATAGTAAACGGTCATATCTGTCTTAGTGAATCGTTTTAGTCTGTTCTCCAGTTCAGTCATCACTACCCGCATCGGAAAGATAATACGCCGCTGAGTAATGATGTCACGCCGCAAAACAGCTACTTCATGGGCAGCCTCAATCCGTTCGTCAAAGACACTATCCTCAACATCTTCCAGTAGACCTAAGATTTTATTTAGGATAGACCAATAGGAGTCAACGGCCCGGTCCATGATGCGATAGAGCAGATGACCCGAACCGTAATTAAAGTTCGCTTGGCGGGCTTCTTCACCGGCTTCGCAATCGCGGAACAATTTACCCAAAGACCTAAGCTTACCGGAATGCAGAGTAATCAAATATTTATCGCCGATAAAGACCGATAGCTGGCTATGGGTGCTTGTTCGCGTCGTCTTATTATATACGGGAAAATGAAAAATAAAGAACAGGTAGTCTTTATACTCATCCACCTTAGGACGTTGTTTGCGGCTAAGACAGTCCTCTAAGTCAAAGGGATGAAACGAATAGTGTCGAGCCAGATGCTCGATCTCCCGTTTCGTCGGGTTCTCAATATTGACCCAAGTCAAGCCACCCCAAGTAATCGTTTCCAAATTCAGTTGTTCTGCTTTAGTTTCCCGTGAAACAGTCATTCTAGCCACACTTTTAGGAGGATTCAAATTCAACTACCCCTTACCAGAATTACCTCTTACCAGACTGGCAACAACCTATACTTTACCACACTTGTTACCCGATAACATCTACCCCGATTATATCGGTGTCAAAACCTGGAGAATTTTATAATATTAAGCCCAAGGATAAAACTACTTCATACGAAACAGTGCTCCCACGAATTAACAGTCAAAATAAGTTATGCTATGCACTGCTGCGAGCATAAATATCTTCATTCTTCTGTTCCCAACATGGCAACCTGTATAGCCTGTTGTCTGTATTTAAATATACGCCCAAGCTGTAGGCTAAGCAAGGGAAAAACGACTTCTCCCAGTGGCCACAATGGTAATTGATATCGAACAGTGTTCTGGATAATCGTAGATCCGTTTTTTTCATAGAACTGGTGTCTGTGGAGTAGTAATTTGAAAATGCAGCTCCGGTGGTGTAATGCTCTCGAGATTTACCGTATCACAGAAAAAGGGGAATACTTCAGTAAGTTTCAGGGGAGGTTCCATCTGTGTTTTGAGAATATGCTCTTTCATTAAACTGGTGGTCATTATGTCTACCAAACCTACCAATAAAATACGAAGGATAGGGTAAGAATAAGTGGCCAGGTTTGTGTTCTATTCCCATTTGAAAAACCGGATTGCTAGGGTCACGCATACCACCAGCCAAGCTCCCAGCACCGCCACGTTTAGCCACATAGGATTAAGTGGCACCCCTTGTACCATAATTTGACGGAGAGCATCTGCTACATAAGTGAGCGGTAAGGCATTGACGACAGGTCGCATAAATGTCGGCATCATTTCCACCGGGAAAAATATTCCCGATAAGAAGAGCATCGGAAACTGCACAAGTTGAATAATAGGCATAGCACCTTCGACAGTCCTAGCCCGAACGACGACAAAGTAGCCGATGCTGATAAAGGCAAGTGTGCCCAGTAATATTATTCCGAAAAGCTCAAACCAACTACCGATGACAGTAACTTTAAACACCAGGCTGGCTAAAACAATAATAAGAAAAGCCTGAATGATTGCTAGGATTAAACGGTAAACGACTTGGCTCGCTAGTAATTTAGTACGACCTACCGGCGTTGCACCGAAACGTTTTAGCACCTTCTTTTCCCGCCGTTCGACCATAGTGAGCGAGCCAAACAGACCAAGAAATAAGATTGACATTGCCAGTATACCAGGTACCAGATAATCTATATAACGCAGATCGTGGGTTTGTACAGATTGCTCTTCGACCTGTATTAAAACTGGTTGGTTAGTCAGCTGTTGGTTTATCTGGTTAACTATTTGATTCAAAGTAGATAGAATTATAGAAGACGATGTTGACTGTGACGGGTCGTAATACACAGTGATGCTAGATGCCTTACCCATAGCTATATTTGCCTGTGCCCCAGCCGGGATAACAACGACACCCCTGATATAGCCTTTCTTCAACCTTACCAATTCCTGATCCAAGCTATCAACTTGTTCAACATTAAATATACTGACTTGTTTTAAGACGGTTGAAATCTGCTCACTCGCTGGCGATCGGTCTTCATCAACCAAGCCGATTTCATAACTCATACCATTATCGTCACTGAACGCTAGCCCAAAAACCATCATGAACAAGAGAGGAAAAGCAAAAGTAAAGAACAAAGCCGTCCGGTCACGGTAAAACTGTTTTAAGTCGGATAACAATAGCTTAATAAAAGTTCTCATTCCCGTATCTTCCTGCCCGTTAGCTTAAGAAACACGTCTTCAAGTGTAGCCTGCCGCACGTGCAGATCTTTCAACTGCTCAGTTAGATTTGTCTCTTCAGCATATCCTAAAATTGCCGACATTGTTGCGGGAATCTGGTCCGAATAAATTAATACATCTTCGCCATCAATAGCCACTTCAATAACTCCGGGAAACTCTTTTAATATTTCTTTGGTCGGCGTTGGGTTAACCGAGAACCGAATAGCTCGCTCCTTAAAATAACGGCTTATCAGCTCACTTGGAGAACCCGTAGCGATAATTTTACCGTGGTCAACAACGACAATCCGATCGCATAATCGCTCTGCCTCTTCCATATAATGTGTAGTTAAAAACACTGTCTTCCCTTTTCTGCGCATGTCTTCGATAACGTCCCACAAACCACGTCGGGCTTGAGGGTCTAGCCCCGTTGACGGTTCGTCCAAAAAAGCGATTTCAGGATCATTCACCAGCGCCATAGCAACTGATAGACGCTGCTGTTGTCCACCAGAAAGGTTCTTCACAAAGACCTTCCGACTCTCTTTCAAGGCCAGAATATCAAGCAAATAGTCGATTGGTAATGAACGCTTATAGAAGCTGGCGAATAGGCTTAACGTTTCTTCCAGACTCAGCAATGGCAATAAAGACGGTGATTGCAGTTGTATACCGATTTTTTCCTTGATCCGCCCTGGGACCCGTTTTACATCCATACCAAGAACGGTTACTTCACCAGAATCAGCGGTACGTAGACCATCGATGATTTCTACCGTCGTGGTTTTACCGGCGCCATTAGGTCCAAGCATCCCAAATACTTCGCCGCGACAGACCTGGAAGCTGATATCATCTACAGCACGTACATCCCCATAGCACTTGGCAAGGTTTTTAATTTGCGCAATATAATGGTTTGCATATTTTTGAGTCATGATTACGACTATTATCTCACACAAATTTTCAAAAATCTAGATCCACAAACACAAATTAATTCTTAATAACTTACCCGCGTTCCTAACAGAGTTTGTCCTCTACCATCAATATAACTCTACCTACAACGACACAACACCACTATGTTGACATGCAGACGAACTCGCGCTATCATTCCGAAGTAGTAACTTTGTCTCACCTTCTACACACGTACGTATGGAAAGGGCAACGTCTCTATGTTCGTTCAGTAGTCTTAACGTTGACCAGATTATTAACCAACATGATAGACCGTAGTGGTTTTCAGAGAAAGTCTGACTCGCTCGTAATGTTACCTTAAGGCTAAAAGGTATTTATACATTGTGCTTGTATATCCCCGGTATGATGTGGCGAAATGAATGACCGGAAGACCACCATAGAGAGATTATGATGAAAAGAGTACCTGTGAACATTGAGAAAAGGTATCTGGGTAAGACCGATTTACAGGCGACGCCCATCGGTTTGGGTTGCTGGCAGTTCTCCGGGAATCGTTCGTATTGGAACAGTCCTCCACAGCAAGAAGTGGACAAGATAGTAAAAATTACTCTTGATGGTGGCATCAACTGGTTTGATACAGCTGAGTTTTACGGCCGCGGCGTATCGGAGCGAGCATTAGCTTCGGCGTTATGTAAAACTGGAATAGTGAATCATGATGTCGTAATTGCCACCAAATGGTTCCCGTTTTTCAGAACGTCCGGTAATATTCAGCATACTATCGATAAACGCATATCATGCCTATCGCCATACGAAATCGACCTGTACCAAATTCATATGCCCTATTCATTTTCGTCGGTCGAGGCGCAGATGAATGCTATGGCAAGTCTGGTTCGGGAAGGTAAAATCAAACACATCGGCGTGAGTAACTTCTCTGCTGCACAGATGCGCCGGGCTCATGCCGTTTTGGCCAAACATGGCTTACCACTGGCATCGAATCAAGTATGGTTCAACCTGGTACACCGTAACCCGGAGAAAAACGGCGTGCTCGAAGCCGCTAAAGAATTAAATATATCCATCATTGCCTATACTCCTTTAGCTCAGGGCTTATTAACCGGCAAGTTCCACAAAAATCCGGAATTGATTAAGAAATTACCATTTGCGAGACGAATACAAGTAGGTCGTAAAATAGAGAAGACGCGCAATTTAATTAACAAGTTAGAGAATATTGCCGGTGCACATAATTGCAGTTTATCTGCGGTCGCTCTAAGCTGGATAATTAATTTCCACGGTGATATCGTCCTAGCCATACCCGGCGCGACCAAAACAGAACAAGCACAGCAGAATATCGATGCCCAAACTCTAAAACTTACCCCACAGGAAATGGCCGACCTAGACGAAGTATCCCGATCGGTAAAATAGCATTCTATTCCCCGTCCTACCAAACCGTATTCCAGGTATCGCTCGACCCTCTTCTGCCTCCACCACAATTTTTATTTATGCTAGGTTTTCTCAATTATATAATTATTAATTATTACTATATCGACATCTCATTTCATGTTATCATTTGAGGAGAGACATCGATGCTGCATGCACGTTATAGTAGGACCACATTCATATAAGGGGAAAACTTATGAAGAAAACTTTAATGGGGCCGAAAGCGGGGATGATGGGAACGGTGGGACTGATTTACCCAATGCCCGTATTACTAGTTGGAGCAGACATTAACGATAAACCAAATATGATAACGGTTGCTTGGGGAGGAATTGGTAATTTCGACCCGCCAATGATTTCGGTGGCAATAAACCATCGACGGTATACTCTAAAAGGAATCAGACAGAACATGACTTTTTCCGTAAACGTCCCATCAATCGACCTTGTAGCCGAGACTGATTACTGCGGTATAGTATCAGGTGCAAAGGTTGATAAAATAAAGGTCTGTAAATTCAATATATTTTACGGCAAATTAAAAAACGCCCCACTTGTAGAGCAATGTCCTATAAATGTGGAATGCAAAGTTATTCACCTCCTAGATTTAGGCAGCCATTCACTTGTTATTGGTAGAATTGAGGAGACCTATGTTTCGGAGAGTTGTCTCACTAATGGAAAACCAGATTTTAATAAGACCAAGCCTTTTACCTACACACCATCTCCCTCGGCTCAATATCATACTCTTGGTGATGGTATAGCAAAGGCATATAGTATAGGCAAGAAACTCGAGCCAAAAACCAGTAACTAGGCATAATGGCAGGGTAGCTCAGTCGGTAGAGCAGAGGACTCATAAGCCTTTGGTCGCGAGTTCAAGTCTCGCCCCTGCCACCATTATTTGGGCCTACTCTACGCACTTCTTAAGTCTCCCTAAAAATTATACTTAACGATTAACTTAATTTTCACATGCAAGTCCGAAACGAACTAGTATGGAACACAGCCTATCTGGCTACAGGGAACAGCAAACGACTCCGTATTTAATACAGAACTAAAACAATGCTCCGGGACACAGCCGACTCATCTCGTTACCAGTCGCTGGCGATAAATTCTTCAGGACAACTCTAAGACGAAGTGAACGAAGTCATCGTGTGACCAAAAAGATTAATATTCTAGTGTGAAGTTTCCTCATAATCTATTGACAAAATACTAAAAATAATTTATAATACAAATGCAGGAAGAGAATGCACACGTGAGACGTTTTTGGACGCAACGGATAAACGAGAATACCGCACTAGCAAAGGAGGAAACAAAATGACGAAAGAGACGACCACTGGCACGACACTATGGAAGCATCTTTTTACGCTTCTTATCGGCATCTTGTTTCTTGGGTTACTACCTGAAGAGTGGTAACTCAAAATATCCAGGAGAGAAATGGCTAGGAAAGATTATTACAAAATATTAGGCGTCAAGCGGGATGCCAGCGCGTCAGAAATCAAAAAAGCCTACCGGCGACTGGCGCGCAAGTATCATCCTGATGTTAACCCGGGAGACAAATCAGCCGAAGCCAAATTTAAAGAAATAAACGAAGCTCACGAGATCCTTTCCGATAACGAGAAGCACCGGAAGTATGATCAGTACGACCCCGATGCATCGGGGTGGCAATATGTCGACCCCAATATTTTCGGGATGGGGGCGCAAGAGACACCATTCCACGGCTTTAACCCAGGTGAGGCACACTCCTTCCGCTATGAAGGCGACATCGATAGCTTGTTTGGCGGTATGTTTCATGGTTTTAGCTCTAGGACAACCAGCCATCGAGCCCGACCAAGACGTGGACGAGATATCGACTATCCGGTAAAAATCACCCTGGAAGAAGCCTATCACGGTGCTAATCGGGTCTTAACTCTTGAGACTAAAGAACCTTGCCTCAGTTGTAGCGGCACAGGCAAGATACGGAATTTACCCTGCTCGGTATGCCGAGGGGCAGGGACAAGTCACCGCCTAAAACAGCTTGAGGTTAAAATCCCAGTCGGGGTCAGGAATGGCTCTCGAGTACGTATCGCTGGACAAGGGAAACCAGGCTATGCCGGCGGCCCCGGTGGTGACCTTTACCTGGTCACCTCGGTTAAACCACACCGTCTCTTCGAACGTAACGGCGATGATTTATATGTAGAAGTGACGGTACCGTTCACAGTAGCCGTATTGGGCGGCGAGGTAGAGATACCTACTCTAAAAGGGAAAATAGTCCTCAAGATTCCACCTGAGACTCAAAATGGGCGTATTTTCCGTCTCGCCGGCCAGGGAATGCCGCATTTAGGCAATTCTACCAAAAGCGACCTATTAGCGACAATCAAGGTAGTCTTACCGATTAATCTTTCGACAGAGGAAAAGGGACTCTTCGAGCAACTCCACCAATTACGACCTGAACTAAAGTCAGGGCTAAAGCGAGATGAATCATGACCATTAATGATGCTCCCCGCTATGTAATCAGTATCGCTGCCAGAATGGTTAGGGTCCCTACCTACACTTTACGGTATTACGAAAAGATTGGCATAATAGCGCCATCTCGATCGAGAGGTAACATCCGTCTCTATTCCGACGAAGACATTATCTTCATCCGAAGAGTGAAATCTTTAATGGAAGACCTGGGTATCAATCTAGCTGGAGTAGAAATTATCTTACGTATGACGCGACGGATAACGGAATTACAACGACAACTGGAAGAGCTTAAAGTAGAACTTAGTCGCAGAAAACAAGGAGATATCTAAGCTCGAGTATGGATATCACTGGCATACATAAAGAAGCTACCCCTACTTTGGCGAGGGTAGAATTGACAAAGAAGGACATCCTTCTCAGTGTCCTAGCGATAGGAGCGACAATTATCCTTTGCGCAGCGGCGATTTATTACAGAGACGATATAATGGGTGTCGCCAATATCGCCAGTTATAGTCTACTAGGTGTGCTCGTAATCTCTCTTACGGCGGGCAGCCTTCTTAGTTTGACCGCGATACCAGTCCCCTATTGGCTTCTCGTTTTCACTTTACCCAGCACACTTACCCCACAGTGGGGAATATTAGCGCCGGTCGCTGTTGGACTAGCCTCAGCGTTAGGCAGCAGCCTAGGGCATTTACCCACCTTCATGCTCGGTTACGGAGGTAGGAGTCTTTCTAACAGAGTACTCACCAAATTCACACACCGCTTCCACCACAAAGTCGTAGCATGGGTACAGAAACATGCTGCTTGGGCTTCCTTTCTTACCTCAGCAGTATTCAATCCTCTCCATCTACCCTTGACCATCGCCATCGGGACACTTCATTTCTCGCCATTAAAATTTTTCTTCTACACTTTCCTAGGCAATACAGTGAAAGGTCTCTTCCTCGCCTTCAGCGGCTATTTCGGACTCAATTCACTGTTGCGCTTCTTGGAAATATAAGAGGGGGCAGAGCATGCCGTATTTTGGTTGGTTCATCGTATTAGGGATAAGTTTAGGCATAGTTATCTGGCAGATTTCCGTTTGGCTCGGCGAAACTAAGAACAAAAAAGAGAAATATCAAACCGCCCTAGCCTACGCCTTAAGCAGAAATAAACCTTTGCTCATCGCCGGTGGGCCCTACGGTAACCAACGAATCCGCCATTTATTAAAGATACCAGCCCACGGTAATGGCGATGTCTGTCTGGATATCGACCGCAATGCTATCGATGGTCATCCTAATGCGGTAATTGCCAGCGTAACCCACATCCCGTTTCCGGACAAGACCTTTGGCGCCGTTTTCGCCAGTCACCTACTGGAACATCTCCCCACTACTACCGAAGCCAAGCAGGCTCTGGACGAACTCAACCGCACCGCTGAAGCTATTTTTATCGTCTCTCCTTCCCGACAATCAATCAGCGGCTGGCTACATCCGGACCATCACCTTTGGGTCTGGCAAGACGGTAAAACTACTCGTTTCAAACAGCGCGGTAAATCTAGTATTAAGAAGAAAAAGGAATATACCGTTAACCATGACTGAACTTCACCTAATCCCAACTTTAGCCGAGGAAACAAACTTTCTTGGTCAGCAGCTTTTTGGCAAAAACACCAAGAAACGTACCGCTTTAACCAATCGGCTACTCGATATTTGCGCACGGGTCCAGGACAAAGATTTCCTGCTGATTCATAACCCCGGTGGCTTAGGCAGTACGCCTTTAGATGGTTTACTGGAGTGGGAGAGAAGCATCGTCGACGGTGTCGTAACCACTATTGAACGTCTTGGCTATAGCTGCCCGCTGGTTCAGTACTTCCGCAGTGACAACACCTGGTGGGCACACATACGAGATACGAAAGAACAAGCTCGCTTTCTCTTCAAAGGCCAATCCCAAAAGGTAAAGGAAATGGCCGCAGAGCTAAAGTTTATCGCCGAGCATTTTAGTAATCTCAAGATACTACTCATCGGTGTCAGTCAGGGAGCCGCTTTCAGCAATGCGGTAATAAGACAAACCAGTGAACTAGGTCGGGTCTATAGTATTGAATTAGGGCTATTCTTTCCTCATATGCCACGACGGGTCATTACCGAACGAACCCTAGCTATAGATAATAACGGGATAATACCTGACCCGATAGCCCATCGAAACCTACGAGTGAGTTTTAAAGCTTATATCACCGCCCCCTCCCGATGGATTAAGTATCGGGTTGAAGGTAAACCACAGAACTTCACCCACTGTATTAATGCTCCCGGACATGATTACAATTGGACATATCCCGAGGTTCGCCGGCAGGTTGAAGAGTTTTTAGAAATAAAATTCGGCAGTAAAGACAAGTGGGAGGCAAAGCTACCATGAGACAAGAAAAATTTACTGAACAGGCTCAAGAAGCCTTAACGCAATCACAAGAGTTAGTTCGTCAGTATCGGCATAGTCAATGGGACGTAGAGCATATACTACTGGCCTTACTCCAGCAGGAAAATGGGCTGGTGTGCGACATCCTTAAGGAACTAGGTGTCGATGCGGCATCAGTAAGGCAGACGATAGACACGGCTTTGGAGAGAAGTCCTCGCCTAGCTTACGAACCACCGCAGATTTATGCCACACCACGCGTTGCTCAACTCTTAAAAACAGCAGAAGCTGAGGCAGAACGTCTCAACGATGAGTTCGTCGGTACCGAGCACATTCTCATTACCATTACCGGTGAGACGAAGGGTGAGTCAGCCCGCATCCTGAAACAGTCCGGCGTCGACCAGGAGAAGGTATATCGGGCATTACAGAAACTACGCGGCGTTCACCGGGTAACGGATGCTCGGGCGGAGAGCAAATACCGCTCTCTGGAGAAGTATGGCCGCGACTTTACTGAGATGGCCCGTCAGGGCAAACTCGACCCGGTCATCGGACGAGAAGATGAAATTAAACGAGTAATGCAGATTTTGAGTCGCCGCACCAAGAACAACCCTGTCATCGTCGGAGAAGCAGGAGTCGGCAAAACAGCGATTGCCGAAGGACTCGCACAAAAGATTGTCACCGATGATGTTCCCAACTCCTTAAAAGAGCGACGCGTGATTGCACTCGATATGGGGGCACTGGTCGCCGGCAGTAAATTCCGCGGCGAATTTGAAGAAAGGCTCAAGGCAGTAATGGACGAGGTCCAGCAATCGCAAGGTGAGATCATCCTCTTCATCGATGAGATTCACACCGTAGTTGGCGCCGGCGCGGCCGAAGGGGCGATTGATGCTAGTAATATGCTCAAGCCCGCCTTAGCTCACGGTGAGTTACAGTGCATCGGGGCAACCACAATGGATGAATACCGTAAGTTCATTGAAAAGGACAAAGCCCTGGAACGACGCCTCCAGCCCATTTTCGTTGGTGAACCGAGTATTGAGTCCACTATCGAGATGCTCCGCGGGCTACGTCCCCGCTATGAAGCCCATCACAAAATTAAGATCGGTGATGAAGCCCTGGAATCGGCCGCCCGTTTAAGTCACCGTTATATCACCGACCGCCACCTACCAGATAAAGCTATCGACCTTATCGACGAGGCGGCAAGCAAATTACGTATTGACACTGAAGGAGCACCACCTGAGGTCAAGTCTTTGGAAAAACGTCTCAACCAGTTAGCTAACGAAGAGGAAGCCACTTCACAACGGCAGGATTATGAAAAGGCAACTAAACTCAAGGCAGAAAGATTACGTCTTGAAGAGCAGTATAACCAGGCAAAGAGTGACTGGCTCCAGCGCGAGAAAATTGACAGCTCAGTCAATGAAGAGGACATCGCTAAACTAATCTCGACGTGGACAGGTATCCCGGTCTCACAGATGCTCGAGAATGAAGCAGAGAAATTACTGCACATGGAGGAACGAATCCACGAAAGGCTAGTCAATCAGGAAGAAGCTGCAACCGCCATTTCCGAAGCTATCCGCCGTAGCCGCGTCGGACTCAAAGACCCGAGACGGCCCATCGGTAGCTTCATGTTCCTAGGACCGACTGGTGTTGGCAAAACCGAACTGGCACGCACCCTAGCCTGGTTTCTTTTCGACGATGAGAACGCCATGGTACGTCTGGATATGTCAGAGTATCAAGAAAAGCACACCGTCTCTCGCCTCATTGGTGCCCCACCCGGCTATGTCGGTTATGAGGAAGGGGGACAACTAACTGAGACCGTGAGACGACGTCCCTATCGAGTAATTCTACTCGACGAGATTGAAAAGGCGCACCCAGAAGTGTTCAATACCCTACTCCAACTCCTCGATGACGGACGTTTGACTGACGGGCATGGGCGGACCGTCAATTTCAAGAACACGGTGGTCATCATGACCAGTAACGCCGGCGTCGAACTCATCAAGCGTCAGACGAGTATCGGCTTTCTTCCCACAAAAGATGAAGCCAAGACGCGGAAGCAGGGCTACGAGGCGATGAAAGAAAAAGTCATGGGTGAGGTCAGAACACTCTTCCGCCCAGAATTCCTCAATCGACTCGACGATATCATCGTTTTCCACGAACTAAGCGAAACACAACTAAGACACATTGTCGACTTTATGATTAAAGACTTGCAGGGGCGTTTGAGCGAGCACAAATTAAAGCTAGAGATTACAGATAACGCCAAATCTTGGTTAGCCAAAATTGGTTTTGACCCGCAATACGGGGCTCGACCACTCCGGCGAGCCATCGAACGCTATGTAGAAAATCAACTATCCACCAAAGTACTGAGTGGCGAGTTCAAGGAAGGCAACACTATCATCGTTGACCTAACTGACGAGAAAACCCTAACCTTTACCGCCAAGGTAACGGAGAAAGTCAAGCGATAAATGCCAAAAGCCACGCCTAATATAAGAAGAGCTCCGCCTTCCCCCAATTTCAATCTAACCAGGGTTGCTATCTCCCTTATTTTCTAGTAAATTAGATGGGCGACCGTGGGGCTGTAGCTCAATCGGGAGAGCGCCTCAATGGCATTGAGGAGGTAAGGGGTTCGAATCCCCTCAGCTCCACCAACTATTAGTAATACAAGGAGGCCAACTTTGGTAAAACGAACATATTCCTGCACGAAGTGTAAGGGCACCAAATACCGGACTGGAGCGCTACGAACTACAGGATCTGGTCTATCTCGATTCTTAAATATACAAAACCAGAAATATGCTACCGTAGCTTGCTCAGCATGTGGCTATACTGAGCTATACCGGCTAGACGGTAGCGGTATTGGTAACATCATACAAATATTCACCAACTAGGAGCTCTAGGTAGGATTAGTTACAACTGGGGATGAGTGTATTTTTACATTGCCTGAGTGGTCTGATAAAGAAAGGAGTACGGTGATGGTGAGTTTCCCAAGTGCCATAAAACTCGGTTTCCAACATTATTTTGATTTTAATAGTAGGGCGACAAGAG